>JBKQKK010000107.1:0-57877 GCA_052147535.1 Solirubrobacteraceae bacterium
CATCTGATGTCTGGAGGATTTCAGGACCGCCGCGCCTGAGACATCGAGCACGTAGCCCGGGTCCCGAGACGCGAAGTACGTGATCCTCGAGTGAACGCTCGACACCCCGAGCTCGGCCCGCATCCGGTACCAGTAGTACTGGTTGACGACCCCGAACGCGACCGCGCCGCGGTTTACCTCATCGGCGATCGTCTCGTTATCGGGGTAGACATGGCTGCCGGTGTTCGACTTGATCGCCTCGAGCCACCTCAAAGCAGCCCTTTGTCCATAAGTACGCACGACGGACGTCACGATCGGCTGAAAGTCGGTCTCCCCAGCAGCGAACGCGAGCTTTCCCTTGTACTCGGGGTCCGCGAGCGCCATCACCGACCTCGGCAGCTCGCTGGCGCTGATCAGCGTCGGGTTGTAGATCAGCACGCTGACTCGCGCCGACACTCCCACCCAATCACCCTGCGGCGAGTTGTACCTGCTTGGTGTGCGCGTGAGCGTCGACGCGTCGACGCGGGTGAGCAACCCCTTGCCCTGGAGATACTCGAGAACCGGGGCGTTCTCCGTATAAATCACGTCAGCGGGAGAATGAGCGCCTTCGGTCGTAAGCTCATCCGCGAGCGTGTCCTCGTCGTTGCTGCGCACGTTGACCGTGATCCCAGTCGCCCGCTCGAACCCCGCCAGGAGCGAATCGGTCGTCTGCACATGCTGGCCGCTGTACAGCACAATCGAACGCCCCGAACCTGACGACGACACACCGCAGCCGGACAGGACAGCAGCCGCGAGCACGAGCATGCGGGCAACAGCGAGGAACGGGCGCCTTGGCGCGCGGGACAGACGCCCCGACATGTCGCCCGGACGACGAGCAGCGCGAAACCAACCCGACCTGGTCCCGACCCGTCGGGCCACATGCCCGAAGAAGAGGCTTGTCACTGAGCCGCTCCTGGGCAGAACGAGTCGATCCGGTGAGAGGCCTCGGCCACCGCGGTCCGTGCGAGGCGGCTGTCCCCGTTGGTTGACGAGAGCTCCTGATACGCCGACGCGAGCCTGTCGATCGCCTCCCGCAACGCCTGCTGCGAGGTGTGGATCCGGCGCAACGGCAGGATCTGGGCGTCGGCGTAGCCGACCGGATCGGCACCCGGGTCCGGACCATCGCTAAGCACCGCAGCAACCTGCCCACAGGTCTGCCCGACAGCCACTTTCGACGAGCTCGACGACCCACATGCCACGAGCGCGAACGCCAGCAGCAACGCGCTCGCGACCGTCGCGGCCACGCGACCCCGGCGCGCTCGTGCATCGACGACCTGCCTGGAATCTGGCGGACGACTTGGCATCGAGCGCGTAAGATTAGCCGAACTACGACCTTGCAGTTAGGGTACCCTAACTCAACGTATCCGTCGAAAGCGACAATCCGCACCCGCGGCTACGCGCGCGTCGCGACCGGTTCTAAGGTTTAATCTAACTGAGTCGCCGTTCCGCTGATTTGTGTCTACGTGATCGACTCTTCTTCTTCCTCCTCTTCTTCGCTACGCCGTCTGGGAAACTCCGGTCTTGCCGTTTCGGTCGTCGGCCTCGGTACCAATAACTTCGGCTTGAAGCTCGATCTCGAGCAGAGCCGGGCCGTGGTGCACGCCGCCCTCGATCACGGCATCAACCTGTTCGACACCTCGGACTCGTACGGCGATTCCGAGCAACGCCTCGGCGAGATCCTGCAGGGCAAGCGCGACGACGTCGTGATCGCGACCAAGTTCGGCAGCGACGTCCGCCGACTCGGCCAGGACAACGGGGTTGACTGGGACGCTCGCGGATCGCGCCGCTACATCCGGCGTGCGGTCGAGAACTCGTTGCGCCGGCTGCGCACCGACTGGATTGATCTGTATCAAATCCACCGGCCCGACCCGGCCACCCCGATCGAGGAAACCCTGTCCACGCTGGATGATCTCGTGCACGAGGGCAAGGTCCGCTACCTGGGCCATTCGAACTTCAGCGGCTGGCAGACCGCCGACGCCGATTGGGTTGCGCGTACTCGCAACCTGGAGCGCTTTATCAGCGCGCAGAACGAGTACAGCCTGCTGAAGCGCGGCATCGAGGCCGACCTTGTCCCGGCTTTGGAGCGTTATGAAATCGGTCTACTGCCCTACTTCCCGCTGGCGAGCGGCCTGCTCACCGGCAAGTACCGGCGCGGCGAGGCCGCACCGCAAGGCAGCCGGATCCAGGCATGGAAGCGCGAGTCGGTGCTCACTGACAACACCTTCGACGTGCTGGAAAAGCTCGAGGCGTTCGCCGGCGAGCATTCGATTACCATGCTCGATGTGGCCATCGGCGGTCTGGCTGCGCAGGCGGCCGTCTCCTCGGTGATCGCCGGCGCCACCTCGCCGCAGCAGGTCGCTGCCAACGTCAAGGCCGGTGAGTGGCAGCCCACCGCTGCTGATCTGGCCGAAATCGACCGGATCACCTCCCCGGACAACGACAGGTGACCACTGGCACCCGAGTTCTCGACGCTTCTCAGCATCGAACGGCGGCTCGCTGGTCGAGCGTCGCCGTATCCTGGGATGGGATGGAGATCCTGGCGAGTCGCATCCTTCTGCATCCGACCGACCTCGACCGGTCGCTGCGCTTCTACGGGCAGGCAATCGGGCTTGCCATCTATCGTGAGTGGGGAACGGGGCCGTCGCGCGGCGTGGTGTTCTTCCTCGGTGGCGGAGGCTTGCTCGAGGTCTCGGGTTGGAGTCCTCAACCACCGTCTGGGGCGACCGGGCTGGTGCTCCATGTGCGCGACTTGGCCGCTACTCGCGAGTGCCTCGTCGAGCAGCGCGTCGTGGTGGAGGCGGAGCCGGAACTAAAGCCCTGGGGATTGCTCGAGATGACCGTGCGCGACCCGGACGGGCTCGCATTGATCTTTGTCGAGGTACCGCCGGAGCATCCCCGGCGCCGCGGCTAGCAACGCCATACGGGCTGGACTGAGGCACCGGTTCGAGCGACGAACACGGGCGTGCCCGGCGAGACAGCTTGAAGTGGTCCCACTTTGAGGTTCCGATCACAATCGCGAAATCCAACGTCAAGCGTTAGGCCGAAGTTTTCGTTGAGGCCTAATCTAAGACGAGCGCCCGTCTCGGCTTGCAGCAGAGACGAGCGCTTCGCGTGACGATGCCGCTACCGGGGCGATCTGCATGGTTGCCTTGTAGTTCGAGGCAACGAGCGAGAACGCCGGCTTGGGGTTTCCGTACTGGTCGAGCAGGCCTTTCTGGTTGAACGGCGAGTCGGGCAACGGGTTCCCGCCGGTCCAGCCCGGGGACACCGCGAAGTCCTGCAGCGCGAAGTAGATCGCCCCGGACAGCCAGGCCTTGGTCGCGAACACGCCGAGGTGATAGGCGATCGAGTTGCTCTGGAACTCGTACGTGCCGCGCTCGTCGACCGGTCCGTACCGGTTGGCTTCAAACCCGAACTCGGTGATAATCAGCGCCTTGGTGGGGTAGCACGAGCGTAGAGAATCGAGATACGGGCCGAGCGCGTCGCGGTCGTCGGTCGTGCCCCCGCCGGCGTCGTACCAGCCGAAGTAGTCGTTGTAGCCGATCACGTCGAGCGGCGCGTACGCCGGTTCGCACGGCACCCCCGGCCAGGAGCTGATCGCCATCCCGACCGGTCGCGTGGGATCGAGTTGGTGGGCGAGCGCGGCGGCGCCGGCGATATAGGCGCCTTCGGCTGCCGTCGGTGGCGTCGGAAGCTCGTTGCCGATGCTCCACAGCAGCACCGACGGGTGATTCTGGTTGGTGAGGATGTTTTCCCCGAGCATCGCGTCAGCCCGTGCCACCCACGATGGTTGGTTCAGGTACTGGCTGCTCACCTGGTAGACGGGGATCTCGGACCAGATCAGGATGCCGTCGCGGTCGGCGAGCTCCTCGATCTCGGGGTTGAGCGGATAGTGCGCCCGGATTACATCTGCTCCGAGCTCCTTGACCCAGCCGATCAGCTGCGTGAGCTGCTGAGGGTCGAGTGCGGCTCCGGTCGCGATGCTCTGCTCGTGCATGTTGACCCCGCGGAGGTCCAGCAGGCGCCCGTTCAGCTCGAGCTGTCCGCCGGCCGTGACAGTGATGCTCCTGATGCCGCTGTAGGTGACGTAGCCGCCGAGATCCCGGCCGTCCACATCGGATAGCGTCAGGCTCGCGCGGTACAGCGCGGGATGACCGGGTGCCCACAGGTCGGGGTGCCGGATCTCGGCGGTGGCGCTCGCGGTCCAGGTCGCGTACGGGGGGATCGTGGCGCTGCCGAAGTCGAGCGACTCACCACCGTAGCGGCCGGTCAGGCGTACCGACTGCGGGGCGCCGGTGACGTTGCGAATCAGCGCCTGCTCGTCGATCGTCGCCGCGCAAATCGAGCAGGGCAGCAGCGGTCGGACCATCACCTGCTGGATGTCGGCACGCGCGACGGCGCGCAGGTAGACCTCCTGATTGATGCCGCCGAAGTTCCACCAGCCGCCGGCCGGTCCCGGGGGCAGGTCAGCTGCGGTGCGCCGATCATCGACTCGGACGACGAGGTAGTTGATCCCGGGGCGCAGCCCTGTGAGGTCGAGCTCGAACGGCAGGTAAGCGCCGACATGGGTGCCGATCAGGCGGCCGTTGAGCCACACTGTGGCGCTGTAGTTGACCGACTCGAAGCGGATGATCCAGTGGCGATCGCTCGCCGGAACGTAACGCGCAAAAGCGCCGGCAGGCGGCGCGAAGGCGCGCCGGTACCAGCCGACGTAACCGCTCATGCTCGCGGCGGAGAGATCGCCGGCGTTGTCGGAGTTCGGAACCGTCACCTCGGACCAGCCAATGCTGGTTGCGGTGTCCTGCCACCAGCCTTGCGCGACCCCTACGTCGCCGGAGTCTGCACGGTAGAGCCAACTGCCACCGAGCAGGTAGCGGTCGGTCTGACCGTCGCGATAGAGAGCCCCCTTGGTTGCGGGCTGCGCCGCATAAGGGGATGTGATCGGGTACGGAGGAGTGATCGCGTACGGAGAAGTGATCTGAGACGGCGGCGCTTGCGCGCGGGCTGCTTGCGGTGCGAGCGCAAGCGCGAACGTCGCGATAACCAAAATTGCAATCGCTACGGCGGTAGATGCATGCATGCCGATGACAAAGGCGTTCTTACGCACAGCTACCATGATCCCGTGTTGCGGACATTGAGCTGCTTTCGATGACGCAGGCCGCCCCCATCCCGGCCTTTACCGCAGCCGTCCAGGCGCCGACGATTGGCCTCGCGCTGATAGCACGTGACGAGGAATGGACGCTTCCGCGGCTGCTGGCGTCTTGCGAGGGAGCTTTCGACGAGGTCGTGCTCGTGGACACCGGCAGCGTCGATGCAACGGTGCAGCGCTTTGAGGCTTGGGCCCAACAGCAGAGCAGCAGCCGCTGCCGCGTCGAACGGTTCGAGTGGTGCGATGACTTCGCCCGAGCGCGGCAGTTCGCCGACGACCTTCTCGGCACGGACTGGCGGGTGTGGGCCGACTGCGACGACGAGATCCGGGGCGCCGAGAAGCTCCGGAGTCTGGCTGCGGCGGCCGATCCCGCCCTCGCCGCCTACTTCTGTGCGTACGCTTACGCGGGCGCTGCCGACGGCCCTTCCTACCTCGCGACGCGAGAACGGCTGGTCCGCGCCGGCCGCGGCCGCTGGGTGGGGCGGATCCACGAGGTTCAGGAGATCGAGGGGGCGCTCGCCGACGTCGATCCGTCGGTCGTGCTCTGGGTCCACCACGGCGACGGCGGCGACCGAGCCGGTCGGGGAGGCCCGCCGCGTGCGGTGCGGGACCTCGCCCTGCTGGAGGCCGAGGTCAACCAGGATCCGAGCAACCGTCGCGCCGTCTTCTACCTCGCACAGACTCACCGGGACCTCGGCCACATCGATCAGGCGATCCGCTTCTACGAGCGTCGCGCCGAGCTGGGCGGCTGGGAGGAGGAGGTGTTCTACGCCCGCTACCAGGCGGGGGTGCTGAGGGCAGACCGGGGCGAGTGGCCGCAGGCGATGGCCACGCTGGTCGAAGCGTGGGAGTATCGGCCGACACGGATCGAGCCCGTACACGAGTTGACCTGGCGATTGCGCGTCGCCGGCAGGCACCACGCTGCGCACGCGTTCGCGCGCGCGGGCTTGAACGTCCCAATGCCCGCTGACCGGCTGTTCGTGCACCGGTGGGTGTATGCGTGGGGGATGCGCTTCGAGTACTCCATCGCGGCATATTGGGCGGGCGATGTGCAGGCAGCGCTGGCAGCCACCGAGGAACTGCTGGCCGTGCAGGAGCTTCCCCGGGAGCATCGCCTCCAGGCTCTCGCCAACCGCGCCTTTTGCCGTGAGCGACTGAGCCGTGGGCGGTAGTCTCGGACCGATGCTTCGCCGGGTCGCAGTCACAGTGCTCGCGCCGTCGGCCGCTGCGCTGCTGTCCGCCTGTGGAAGTGCGAGCGCCGTCGTGATCGACCACAACGTGGTCCAGAGCGCGATCGAGGTTGGGATCGCCCAGCAGCAGCACGTGCTGTCGATCGTCACCTGTCCCCCTGGGGTGAAGGCCACGCGAGGAGCTAGGTTCACCTGCACCGTCACATTTGCGGACGGCCGACAGGCGTCCATAGTCGTCACGGCGACCGATGACCTGGGCGATGTTCGCTACGCCGGACTGAACGGATACGTCAACGGACACCCCGCGGCGCCGAGCAAGCCGTGAGGCCGTAACGCCGCGGTCAAGTGGCGGTTGACACGTGGCGCGCGGGGCATTAGGCTCCCGCGCCGATGCGGACCGTTCTACGCGAATCGTGGCGACGGACAGTCAGGGCGCCGCTTCCGATGCTGATCGGCATCGCGGCGCTGCTGCTCTGGCTCGGCTGGATGGTTTCGCTCGCTAGGGCTACCGCATCCACCTCGCACCAAAGCTCAGGGTCTCAGGGAAGCGGCCGCCGCGGGCCGCGGGGATTCCGTGGAGCGCCCGGACCCCGAGGTGTGGCCGGTGCCGTCGGCCCGACAGGACCGGCAGGCGCGACCGGAGCCCCAGGAGCGACAGGTTCGCCGGGAGCGACAGGTTCGCCGGGAGCGACAGGTTCGCCAGGAGCGACAGGGTCCACCGGTCCCACCGGCGCGGCGGGAGCGACGGGCGCGCCAGGTGTCCAGGGAAGCATCGGCCCGACTGGAGCGCCGGGACCGACCGGAGCGACCGGGCCGGCCGGAGCGACGGGAGCTTCCGGCTCCGCCGGGGCAGCCGGTACAGCCGGCGCCACCGGGCCTTCGGGCACCGCGGGAACCGCCGGACCGGTGGGAACCGCCGGACCCACCGGTGCCACCGGATCGGCGGGCCCTACCGGTCCCACCGGCCCAACCGCATCGGGCGCGGCGATGCTGTTCGGCTCCGACGATTTCATCGACAGCTCGCAGGCAACGTCGTTCATCGGACTCGGCGGCGACGCCAACGCGGCGCCGACCGCGACCGGCGGTGGCGACGCCGTGCTCCCCTACGCCGGAACGCTCTCCAACCTCGAGGTGTCGGCGGTGCCGAACGCGACGAGCGGGAAGCTGCAGCTCACGGTCGAGAAGGACGACGCGGGGACGGTGCTCACCTGCACGATCACCGCGGCATCTCCGGCGGGCACGGCGCAGACGTGCGCGGACACGGCCGACAGCGTCAGCTTCGCCGCCGGCGACAAGATCACCGTGCTGGTGAACAACGGGACCGGGTCATTCGTCCGGTACGTGCGGTGGACCGCCGAGTACTCGTAGCGGCGGCGCCGGTCGGGCATGCACCGCTCCATCAACCGCTAGAAGTCGCGATCACCCGCCGCCGGCTGATCCTGGCGGGCAGTGCTACGGCGGCGGCCCTGGCGCTGGGGGACCTAGCTAGCTTGGCCGCGCATGTCGGGGCCGCGCGCGCCCCGGGAGGGCTGCGCCGGTCCGACTACCAGCCGTATGTCGGCCGCAGCTTCCGCCTTTCGGTTGCGGGCGCCGGTACCCTCTCGATCCCGCTGGTCTCGGTTGAGGACCTATCCGGTCCGCGCGGCCTGGCCGGCTCCGAGCACGCCTTCATCCTGATCTTCCATGCGCCGGCGGGGTCGCCACGGCTGGGACAGGCGCTGATGACCGTTCGCCACCCGCGCGGCTGGTCCCGGCGGCTGCTGGTGTCGCCCGCCAGCCCGGGTCACGATGGACTCGACTACGCCGCGGTGATCAACCGCGCAAAACCGAACTAAGGAGCAACTGATGGCGGAGAATCCATTCCTCGGTGCGATCTTCCTGTTCGGTGGGAACTTTGCACCCACAGGCTATGCGTTATGCGACGGCCAGCTCCTCTCGATCGCGCAGAACACCGCCCTCTTCTCGATTCTCGGCACCACCTTCGGCGGCGACGGAGTATCGACCTTCGGGCTGCCGAACCTGCAGTCGCGCGTGCCGGTCGGCTCTGGCCAGGGAAGCGGCTTGAGTCCCTACGTTCTCGGCGAGATGGGCGGCGTCGAGTCGGTGGCCCTGGATCTGTCGCAGATGCCGGAGCACAGCCACCCGCTGCAGGCCGGCGGCACGCAAACGACCAACTTGCCGGCAAGCGCACTCCCGGCCCAGGACGGCGCTTACGCGAGCGGCTCGCCGAGCGCGACGATGTCGCCGTCGGCGATCGGCGAAGCCGGATCAAGCCAGCCGCACACCAACATCCAGCCATACGTCGCCGTCACCTACATCATCGCGCTGGAAGGGGTCTTCCCCTCGCGGTCCTGATCGGACGGGCGGCCGGCGCCGCCGTCTGCCTGCGTGGGGCCGGGCCCGATGATCAGCCGCTCCTGCAGGAGATCAGCGCCGCAGGCCTCCTGGAGGCGCTGCCCGGCGCCGACGGTCCGCTGCTCGCGCTGCAGGTGACGGCGGCCCGGCGGGCGCGCGCGACGCGGTTCCCGGCGGCGTACGAGCAGCTCGTGCTGCTCGACGGTGAAGCGGCCGGCGCGCTCGTCACCGCACACGCAGCGGGAGTCCTTCATCTCGTCGACCTCGGGCTGCTCCGAGCCTTCCGTGGAGGCGGCATCGGGACGGTTGTGCTACGGCATCTCCTGAGGAGCGCCGACCTCGAGCGTGTCCCCGTGCGCGCGTCCGTCTATCGCACCAATCCGCGCGCGCACGCGCTCTACCGGCGCCTGGGGTTCCGCGACATCGCGGCCGACCAGCTGATGTTCACGATTGAGCGGCCGCCCGCGCCACGGTGAGGCGGGTCAGGCATCCAGCCTCGGCGTCGGGTACATGGTCAGGTAGTGCACGATCCGTGGACGCGGACCCGTGTGCGGGCTGGGCCCGTGCGGCAGCGTCGAGCGCCACACGATCAGATCGCCGCGCCGGCCGGCGATCGGCTTGGGGCCCAGCAGCTCGAGGTCCAGAAGGTTCGGGTTGCGCTCTGCGGTCAGCCCCGCGAGCCACTCGTCGATACGGCGGTGAAAGCCCGGTACGCAGCGGAACGCGCCCCCGTGCACGTCGGTGTCGCTCAGGTAAAGGATCCCCTGCAGGCGCTCGGCGATCGGCGGCTCGAAGCTCCCGAGATCGAAGTGCAGCCTCGCCCCCTTGTACGGGAACCCCGGCCGTACCGGCGGGTTGAAACCGCATCGATCCGCGGTCATGACGAGATCGGCGGTTCCCGCCAGCTGCGCGAAGGCCTTGTGGATCCGCGGTGACGCATGGATCGCTTCGATCCCGGGCGCGTGGAACAGCGCCACCATGATCCCCTGTTGAAGCTCCGCGCGGTACCAGCTGTCGGGATCGTCAGGGCGGGCTCGCAGGTGCTTCCAGATCGCCTGCTCGAGCTGTGCGCATGCCGGCGCCGGAGCCGCGTCCCGCAGGACTACGTAGCCGTCGCGCTCCCAATCCTCGAGATCCTGGCCCGACAGAGCGGGCGGGGTCTGGTTGATCCGCTCCAGCTCAGCCAGCCGCTCGGCGTCTGGTGCGGCGCCGGAGGCGATTGCGTTGGCCCGGTGCAGCCGCCGCGGGTCCAGCGATCCGCCCACTTGTGTCAGCACCCACCGCTCCAGCTCCTCAAGCGTCGGCATCGCGCGGTACATGTAGACGTGCACCGGCTCGAGTCCGATCCCCAGGCTGTCCAGCACCGCCTTGGTCACTGCGAACTCCCGCTCGGACAAAGGCTCACGCGGGCGCTCGCGCTCACCGACGATCGAGCGCCGCAGCCGCTCCAGCTGCGGCACGCCGAGCGGCGGCGTGGTCCTCGTCTCGTGCAAGCTCCCGGTTGTCACCGCGACCGTAATCTAGCGCCGAGCTGCCGGCGGGTGCCAGTCAACGTCCGAGCAGGATCTCGGCGGTATCGTCAGCCCACGCCAGCGCAGTGGTGTAGAGCCGGATGGCGGTCGGGAGGATCGCTTCGGCTGCCACGAGATCGCCGGTTTCGAGCGCGTGCACACAGTCGAGCAGCGCTCCCTTTGGGCCCTTGTGCTCGGCGAGCGCCGCGCACGCGTCCGGCGAGAACGGAAGCTTGGCGAGCAGCTCGGCCATCGGCGTGTCGAACAGAGCATCGATCACCGAGAACAGTCCGAGCGTGAACATCTCGATGCCGTCGTCGTGGAGGTGATCGTGCGCCGCCAACTCGCAAAAGCGCGCGCGGACGAGGGCGGTGATCGTCAGCTCCAGCGGCTTACCGTCGATGCTCGTGAACGCGGTCATCGCGGCCCACTGCCTGAGGTGCTCACGCCCCAGCAGGGCTACGGCTTGGCCGATCGAACGGACCTTGTTGCGCAAGCCGAAGAACGGGGAGTTGATGTAGCGCAGCAGCCGGAAGCTCAGTCCGACGTCCAGTGCGATCTTGCGCTGCAACTCGTCGAGCTCGATTTCGGGATCGTGCAGCGCGGCAAGTAGATCGAGCACGGCCGCTCGGTTGGTGTTGATCCGTTTGCCGCGTATGAGCTCCGGTCGGCAGAAGAAATAGCCCTGGAAGAGCTCACATCCAGCGTGCGCGCAGAAGGCGTAATCCTCCTGGGTCTCGAGCTTCTCTGCGAGCAACGTAACCCGATGGGGCGCGAGGCGGGTGATCATGCTCGCCAGCCCGTCGCGGCCGAGGGCGATCAGATCGAGCTTGACGAAATCAGCGAGCCCGAGCAGCCGCTCGGTGTCGGGGGTGTAGAGGAAATCGTCGAGCGCGAACCGGTGCCCGCGGAGCTTCAGCTCCGCGATCGTGGCGAGGATCTGATCGTCGATCGCCTGATCCTCGAGGATCTCGAGCACCAGCGGCGCCGGTGGCAGCAACTGCACCAGACCCGTCCGCATGAAGTCACAAGAGACGTTGATCCAGGCGGGGCGCCCGCCCACGACCTGCTCGAAGCCGATCTCCGTGATCGAGTTCAGCACGACCGTCGCGGTCGCGGCTTCGTGATCGACGACCACCGCCGAATCCGCAGTCCCGTCCCGGAACAGCAGCTCGTAGCCGACCACGTTCTGCCTGCGATCGAAGATCGGCTGGCGCCCGACGAACACCTCCGTCGGCTGCCGGGATGAACGTTCCGGCACGCAAGCAGCGCTCGTCTGGCTTGCGCCGATCACCTCGGATGGATCTCCGTGCGTGCGCCTCTCGGTGCTCATGCCAATTCTGGTTATCGGCAGTTGGCGACGCCGCTGTAAAACGGAGGCTGAACATCGGCCCCTGTGCCGCGAGCGGCGCCGACCAAATAAGCCCGACCGCACGGTCCGGAGCACGAGAACGCCCGGCACGATTGACGGTCTAGCCGTTAAGGACCTCGTTGATCTGGAGTGTTCCCCCACCGGCGAGAAACGGATGTGAGCGCAGCAGGTCGGAGGCCGCTTCGATCGAGTCTGCTTGGATCAAGCTGTAGCCATCGATCGTGCTGCGTGGCTCAGGCTCGTCGCCCGCGAGCTGCGTGAGCGCACGTACCGGCGCGCCGGGATCGATCACGGCGCTCCCAGCTGCGGCCAGCCAAGTGTCGATCGCGGCTCTGGCCTGCTCGACCGTCGCTCCGTCCGTGGACATCGCGGCCCGGTGATAGGTCACGAGGAACTTCGCCATCAGTCAGTCCTCCGATCGGTTTCATATCAGCCATTGAAGCGGATGGCTCAGCGCCGCGACGTCAGAACACCGCCGCCGTGGAGGAGCAGCTGATCGCGTCCGCTCGGACTAGACTTGCCATATGGCGAAGCAGCAGCGGGCGATCCGGGTTGAGCAGAAGGGACAGATGGCGGCGATTCAGCAGCTGGAGTCGCGTTCCGACGAGGAGCTCGAGGCAGAGACCAAGCACAAGGCGCACGCCCAGCTCGTGCTTGGCACGCGCGCCGCCGAGCGGATGGACGCCAAGGCCGCCCGCGCGCACTTCCAGCGCGCGCTGATCGCGGCTCGCCCGCAAGAGCGGATGCAGTTCCGCCGCGTCGCCGACCACGCGCTTGCGATCGCGGAGCGCCGCGCGGACGATGTCAAGGTGGCGGCGGAGCGCCTCGGTGTGGAAGCTCCGACCAAGAAGCAGATGCGGGGCCTGCGCTGGCTGGGGCTGATCGCGCCGCCGAAGAGCGCCGGCATGCTCGCGCGCCTGCGCGGCATAGCGATCGTGCTGGTGCTGGTCGCGCTGATCCTTCTGATCGCATTCGGGATCGTCAGCGGCGTCGGAGCCGTCGTCGGGATATCTCTGGATCTGCGCATCTTCTGGACAATGGTCCTGGTGCTGATCGCCGGTGGCGGCGCGGTGCTCATCGGACGCCGGCGCCAGAAGTCCGCGCAGGCCAAGCGCGCCGAGCAGATCGCCGCGCGCAGCCGTTGAGCATCCGGCTGTGTGCGGTCGCTACACGCTCGCGACGCCGGATCCCGGGCAGCTCCGGGCTCGGTTCCCGGTCGGCGACAGCGCTGCGATACGCAGGCGCTACAACGTCGCGCCGGGTGACGATGTGCTCGCCGTGACGATCGGGCTGGATCTTGCGCCGCGTGGCGAGCTGCTGCGCTGGGGGCTCGTCCCAGCTTGGGCCAAGAGCCCGGAGATCGGCCTCAAGCTGATCAACGCGCGCACCGAGACGGTGACCGAGAAGTCCGCCTTCCGCACCGCTTTTGCACGGATGCGCTGCCTGATCCTCGCTGACGGCTTCTACGAGTGGCGCCGGCTGGCGTCGGGGCGCAAGCAGGCGTTCCATGTCACCCGCCCCGATCGCGAGCCATTCGCGTTCGCAGGACTTTGGTCTGTGTGGAACGGAGCGCCGCAAGCGGACGCCGCGGTTGCCACGCAGATCCGCTCGTGCGCGATCATGACTGCCGCGGCGAGGGGCGCGATCGCGTCGCTGCACGACCGCATGCCCGTGATCCTTACTCGCGGAGCCGAGGAGGTCTGGCTCGACAACCAGGCGCCGGAGCTCCTCCTCAACGAACTGATCGGCGATTGCACGGAGCAGGCGCTGAGCTTGCGCGCCGTCGGCCCGGCGGTCAACGACGCCCGCTACGACGGCCCCGACTGCCTCTCAGATCCCGTGCCGGACCGCCAGAGCGCTCTTTTCTGAGAGGACCCAAACGGCAGCGTGACCGGTCTGATCGCTAAGGCCCTAAGGGCCCGCAGGGCCCTAAGACACCGAAACCGTGACTCTGGACATCACGACCGGCGGGATCGGCATGTCGTCGCCGGTGGGGCTGGTGGGGAGCGAGCCAATCGCCTCGACGACATTGAGGCCCGAAACCACCTCCCCGACCAGCGCGTAGTCGGGCGTAAGGCCGTCCGAGGTGGTGGCGTTGGCCGTCGTGACGATGAAGAACTGGCTGCCCGAGGCGCCGGCCGGCTGCGCCTCGGTCTTCGCCATCGCGACCGTCCCGCGCACATACTGGAGGTTCTTCGGCGGCGCCTCGACGACGGTGTAACCCGGGCCGCCGGTGCCGTTGCCGTACGGATCTCCACCCTGAATCACGAAGCCGGTGGCGACCCGCTGGAACATCAGGCCGTCGTAGAACCCGCGCTTGACCAGTGAGTAGAACGACGCCGTCGTGTTCGGAGCCGCCTTGACGTCGAGCTTGATCGCGAACGAGCCACAGTTGGTGCTCACCGAAACGATGTACGTCTTGGCCGGGTCGAGCCTGTAGCTCGGCGCCGTCAAATGCTGCGGTCCGCGCGGCCTGGGCGCCGCGACCGTCCGGCAGTGACCGGTTCCCAGGCTGCTGGTAGCCGCCTGTGCGGACGCGGTCGTAGTGGCCGGGAAGCCCGGCGACGCCGTGCTGGAGGCGCTCCCGCCACACCCGGCGAGACCGATCGCCGCCGCCGCCATCAAGATGATCAGCTTGCGCACTGGCTGCAAGGAAAGCACAGCGGCGTAAGGGCGGGCCATAATCCTGATCCCCTGCCGCTCTCCCCTCTTCTGAGCACCTACGATCAGTTGATCCTCGACTTGGACGGATGCGTCTGGGTCGGTGGCCTGGCGACCCCCAGAGCGCCCGATGCGCTCGCATCGCTGCGTGAAGCGGGCAAGCGGCTGGTGTTTCTCACCAACGATGGCCGCCACTCGCCCGAGGAGTACGTTCGCAAGCTCTGGTCGATCGGGTGTCGAGCCTCGCTCGAGGAGGTCGTTACGGTCGGTAGCGCAATCCAGTCAGCGCTTGCGCAGACTCGACCCGGCGGCGCGTTCGTGATCGGCTCGCGAGCCGTTTTCCGTCACGTCGCCGAGGCCGGCTACCGCATCGTCAACCAGACTCCGGAGGCCGAGCAGGCCGACGTCGTTGTGGTCGTCGGCCATGACGAGTTCGCCTACGCCGAGCTGCGCACGGCCGTCCGAGCGGTGCTCGGCGGTGCGCGGATGCTCAGCGGCTCGCGCGACGCGACGTTTCCCGACGCCGGCGGGCTCAGCCCCGGCACAGGTGCGATCATCGCCGCGCTGGAGTATGCGACGAACGGCACTGCCCGAGCCGTCGGCAAGCCGGACCCGCAGATCTTCGGGACAGCGCTGGAGCGGCTCGGCTCCGGGCGCACGCTCGTGATTGGCGACCGGCTCGACTCCGATCTCGCCGGGGCCGCTGCCGCGGGGCTCGATGGCGCGATCGTGCTCAGCGGCGTGACGAGCCGGGAGCAGGCCGAGCGCGCGGCCGATCCCGCGCCGGTGGCAATCGCGCCGGACCTCGGCACGCTGGTGCTTTCGGCTTGATGCTGTCGCTGATCGTCAACCCGTCGGCTGGTGGCGGACGTGCAGGCAGGGTGCTGCCCGAGGTTGAGCTGGCGCTCGCCTCCCACGGCCTCGATTTTCACGTCGAGCGCACGCGCAGCATCGAGCACGCCCGCGAACTGGCGCTGGCGGCCCACCAAAGCGCTGAGACGGCTGTCGCGTTCGGCGGCGACGGGCTCGTCAGGGCGCTCGCCTCGGTCCTCAAGAACACCTCAGGCGTGCTCGGCGTGCTGCCCGGCGGGCGCGGCAACGATTTCGCGCGTGTGCTCGGAATACCGCCGCAGCCAGCTGCGGCGTGCGCCGTACTCGCGCGCGGTACGGTGCGGGCGCTGGACCTCGGCCAGGCGGGTTCGGAGTCGTTCGTCTCGATCGCCAGCTGCGGTTATGACTCGACCGCCAACCGGATCGCGAACGAGACGCGACTGTTCCACGGCAATTTCGTCTACACGTACGCGGGCTTGCGGGCGCTGCTCAGCTGGCGGCCCGCGCGCTTCGAGCTCACGCTTGACGGCGAGCGGCGCACGCTGATCGCGATCACCGTCGCGGTCGCCAATTCCTCCACGTACGGTGGCGGCATGCGGCTGGCCCCCGATGCCCGCCTCGACGACGGCCTGCTCGATGTCGTGCTGATCGCCGACGCCTCCCGGTTCGAATTCCTGCGAAGCCTACCGAAGGTGTTCAAGGGCACGCACGTGCTGCTCCCCAACGTCGAGGTTGTGCGCGCGAGGGAGATCGAGGTGCGCGCGGATCGCCCGTTTACGATGTATGCCGACGGTGATCCGATCGCGGATCTGCCAGTCAGGCTCAGCTGCCTGCCGGGAGCAATCAACGTGATCGTGCCGCAGTGAAGAAGATGAGCACGTTGACCGCAAAGATCGTCGCCGCTCGTGCAGTCGGCGAGCTCGCCCGCCGCGCCGGGCGCGGTGGCGGCACAAGCCTCCCCGGAAGGCTCCTGATGGCGCTTGAGCCGAGCGCGATCGGCGAGCTCGCGAGCCGGCTGCCGCGCGGTTGTGCGGTGATCTCGGCCACCAACGGCAAGACGACGACAGCCGCGATGACGGCGTCCGTGCTTGGGCGTGCCGGCATCGAGCTGGTTCACAATCGCGCCGGTGCCAACATGGCCGGGGGGATCGCCTCGACACTACTGTCAAGCGCGCGCACGCGCGGGCGGATCAGCGGCGAGTTCGGGCTGTTCGAGGTCGATGAGTTCTGGCTGGACCGTGTCTCTGCGGAGCTGAAACCGCGTGCAGTCCTGCTTTCGAACCTGTTTCGCGACCAGCTCGACCGTTACGGGGAGCTCGAGGCGATCGCGGAGCGGTGGGGCGAGGTCGTGCGGACGCTGCCGGCCGCAAACCGGCTCGTGCTGAACGCCGATGACCCGCTGATCGCGGATCTCGGCCGCGGCTGCGATCACGTGAGTTACTTCGGTGTTGAGGATCCGTCGATGGCGCTTGCAGCCATGCAGCATGCCGCCGATTCCAAGCACTGCCGCCGCTGCGGAGCCGCTTACGCTTACGAGGCGATCTACCTCGGGCATCTGGGCCACTACCACTGCCCCAGCTGCGGCCAGCGCCGCCCCCGTCCACAGGTGACCGCCGAGCGGATCGTGCTCGACGGAACCTCTTCGTCGAGCTTCAGGCTCAGAACCTCCGCCGGAGTCGCCGCCGTGCGGCTGCCGCTGCCGGGCCTGTACAACGTCTACAACGCGCTCGCCGCTGCCGCCCTGTGCCTGGCGCTCGAGGTGTCGCTGGGCGATGTCGTCGCGGGCCTCGAGGCTGTGACGGCAGCGTTCGGTCGCGCGGAGAAGGTCAGCATCGGCGCTACCGAGCTGTCGATCCTACTGATCAAGAACCCGGCCGGCGCCAACGAGATCCTGCGTACGCTGTCGCTCGAGGAGGGCGAGCTCGATCTGATCGTGATCCTCAACGACCTGACCGCGGATGGGCGCGATGTCTCCTGGGTCTGGGACGCCGACTTCGAGTTGATCGCACCGCGCGTGCGCCGCGTCACGTGTGCCGGAACCCGTGCCGCAGAGCTGGCGGTGCGGCTGAAGTACGCCGGCGTACAGCTCGAGCGACTGGCCCTGGTCCCCGATCTGGCGGCGGCGCTCGACGCTGCGGTCCACGGCGCCGAGGGGCGCCGGCTGTTCGCGCTCCCCACCTACACGGCGCTGCTGGCGTTGCATGAGGAGTTGTCCACCCGCGGTTACGTTTCGCAGTTCTGGCAGCGGGAGCGCAGCGCGTGAGCGATGCGGTCATCTGGCATGACATCGAGTGCGGCTCCTACCGTCAGGATCTGGCGCTGTGGCTGGCGCTGGCGAGGGAGTTCGGCGGGCCGGTGCTCGACATCGGTGCGGGCACCGGCCGCGTGACGATCGCGCTCGCACGCGCCGGCTATCAGGTGACCGCGCTCGACTGCGACGCGGAACTGCTCGCCGAGCTCGGGCGCCGCGCGACCTGTCTGCCGGTGCAGACCGTGCTCGGCGACGCGCGGGACTTCGAGCTCGGGTCCCGGTTCCCGCTTGTGATCGCGCCGATGCAGACGATCCAGCTGCTCGGCGACGCGGCGGGCCGCCGAGCTTTCCTGCGCAGTGCGCGCAGCCACCTCTGCGAGCGGGGCGTGCTCGCGGTCGCGATCGCTTGCCGGCTCGACCTGTTCGAGCTGGCGGACGGGGAACCGGGACCGTTGCCGGATGTCAGCGAGCGCGACGGGTTCGTCTACTTCAGCCAGCCGACGGCGGTGCGCCGCGACGGCGGCGCATTCGTGCTGGAGCGACGGCGCGAGACGGTCAGCCCCGACGGTAAGCGCCGGTGCGTCGAGAACGTGATCAGGCTCGATCGCCTGACCGTCAACCAGCTGCAGGCCGAAGCGGTGGATCGCGGCCTGCGTCTCGCACGCGTCAGGAGGATCGCGCCAACCCTCGAGCATGTCGGTGCCGAGGTCGTGATGCTCAGTGTCTGACAGCACGTCAACATTGCGTGTCTGCGCGCTCTATCCAGACCTGATGAACATCTACGCCGACCGCGGCAATCTGTTGATGCTGGAGCGCCGCTGCCGCTGGCGCGGCCTCGACTTCGTGCTGAGCGGCGTCGGTCTGAGCGACGAGCTCGATCCGCACGCCGCCGATATGTTCTACATCGGCGGCGGCCAGGACCGCGACCAGGCGCTGTGTGCGCGCGATCTCGCGGAGCGCAAGCGCGAGCCGCTGCAGGCGGCAGCGGCGAGAGGTGCAGTCGTACTCGCGGTCTGTGGCGGCTACCAGCTGCTGGGACACAGCTACCAGATGGGTGAGGATACGCTGCCCGGGGCTGGGCTGCTCGACCTCAGCACCGTGCGCTCCGACGGTCCGCGACTGATCGGCAACGTCGCGATTGAAACGACACTCGATCCGGGGGATTCGCGTACGCTCGCCGGTTTTGAGAACCACGGCGGGCGAACCCATCTAGGTCCACACGCGACCCCGCTGGGTCGCGTTCTGAAGGGTTACGGTAACAACGGCGTCGACCGTTACGAAGGCGCGCGCTGCGGCAACGTGATCGGCACTTACCTGCACGGCCCGCTGCTGCCCAAGAACGCGTGGCTCGCCGACTGGCTGATCCGAACGGCGCTGGGCCTGCGGGAGCCGCTGACGGAGCTTGACGATGAGTTCGAGCGGCTAGCGCACGCTGACGCCCTCCAGGCGGCGGGACTCTGAGCATGAACGCCGTGCTCGCAGCTGGCTTGCTGGCGATCTCGCTCGCGCTCGGCGGTTGTGCATCGAGCGACACCGGCTCCGCGGCGACGACCGCGACGATGGCGGCGGCCACCGCCACAACGGCGACGGCGACGGCGACGGCGACGACGGCCACGGCGGCTACCACAGCGGCCGCGCCCGTGACCACGACCGTCGCGACAACCACCCCCGCGCAAGTGCTGCCGGGCACCGGGAAGCCGGTGGTCGCGATCGGCGACAAGAACTACACCGAGCAGTTCATCCTCGGCGAGCTCTATCAGCTGGCGCTCTCGACCGAGGGGTTCAGCACCACACTTTCCCAGAACATCGGGACCACCTCGGTGTCGCTGCAGGCGATGCAGGACGGCACGCTTGACGTCTATCCCGAGTACTTGAACGTGTTCGACAGCGAGATCGCCGGCTATTCGAATCCCTTCTCGACGCTTTCAGGTGCCTATACCGCCGGCCAGAGTTGGGCTGTCGGGAACGGACTCATGCTGCTCGCGCCGACACCGTTCGACGACACTGCCGGGATCGCGGTCGCCAGCGGGTACGCGTCGCAGAAGGGCTTGCGGTCGCTGTACGGACTGCGGCGGGTCGCCACGACCTTGACGCTTGGCGCGCCGCCTGAGTTCCAGAGCAGCCCGAGCGGCTTGCCGGCGATCGAGCAGGCTTACGGTTTTGTGCCGGCGACCGTGCAGTCGCTGAATATCGGCGGTCAGTATCAGGCGCTGAGTGCCGGCGCCGTGCAGGCCGCCTACGTCAACACGACCGACGGTCAGCTCTCCTCACCTGCCTACATGCTACTGGGCGATCCCCGCCATGCGTTCGGATTCGGCAACGTCGTGCCGGTCGTCACCAACGCCGTGATCAGCGCCGAGGGTCCGGCGTTCGCGAACACGATCAACCAGGTGGACGCACTGCTGACCACGACCGTGATGCGCCAGCTCAACGCCGAGGTGGACCTCGAGCACGAAACGCCCGAGTACGTCGCGAGAGCGTTCTTGCAGGGGGACGGGCTGCTGACGGCGAGCGGTTCCTGAACAGCTCAGCACTTGTGGCCCACGATCGATCCTGCCCGCGTCGCGGCAGACCTACGATCCGGTCGAGCCGAAGCCGCCGGCGCCGCGGTGCGACGGCGCCAGCTCGCTTGCCTCGAGCACTTCGGGGGTGTGCACGTCGACGAGCACCAGCTGAGCAATCCGGTCGCCGGCGGCGATCGTGTGGGGATGATCGTGATCGGTGTTGAGCAGCAGCACGCGGAGCTCGCCGCGGAAGCCCGCGTCGATCAGCCCGGGAGCATTGACGATCGCGATTCCATGCCGCACGGCGAGGCCGGAGCGAGGTAGCACCAGACCCGCCTGGCCGTCCGGGATCTCGACCGCGATCCCCGTACGCAGCGAGGCGCGCGAGCCGGCGTTCAGCACGCGTTCCTCGAGCGCGTAGAGGTCGAGGCCGGCATCGCCCGGGTGCGAACGGGTCGGCAGCCGCGCGTCCGGTGCCAGCCGCATCACCTTGAGGGTGCTCATCTCTCTCAAGCTTCCGCGCTCCACGCGAACGGTTCGTAGCGGGCTGCGACCGCCGGCCGCAGCAGCGCGGTGACGCGCACGCCCTCAGGCGTCTCCTCCCGCACGAGATCGCCGGCGAGCTCGTGCAGCTCGGCCAGGCGCCCGCCGTCCCGGTAGGGGATCAGCAGCTCCATCCTGCGCAGGGTACGGGCGAACTCCTGCTCGATCCGAGACACCAGCGCGAGGAGCCCCTCAGCGGTCACCGCCGAGACCAGCACCGCGTCGCCGTGGCGGTTGGCGAGCTCAGCGCGCCGGTCCTCGTCGATCAGGTCGGCTTTTCCGAGCACGAGCACCCGTGGCGCCTCGAGCGCGCCGATCTCGGTCAGCACGTCCTCGACCGCCGCCATCATCGCCACGATCTCGTCCTCCGGCGCCGATGCATCGACCACATGCAGGATCACTTCTGCCAGGCGCGTCTCCGCCAGCGTCGCCCCGAACGCCTCGACGAGCTGGTGAGGGAGCTGGCGGATGAAGCCGACCGTATCGGTCACGAGATAGTCCCGACCGCCGGCCCGCAGCACGCGGGTGGTCGGATCGAGCGTGTGGAACAGCCGGTCGCGCACGCCGACCTCCGCGCCGGTCAGAGCATTGAGCAGCGTCGACTTGCCGGCGTTGGTGTAGCCGGCGAGCGCGACCGAAGGCAGCTGCGCGCGGTCGCGCTCCGCGCGCATCACCTCGCGGTTGCTGCGCACGTTCGTGAGCTTGCGCCGCAGCGCCGCGATCCGGTCACGGGCCAGGCGGCGATCGGTCTCGATCTGCGTCTCCCCCGGTCCCCGGGTACCGATGCCGCCGCCGAGACGCTCGAGGTGCGACCACAGACCGCGCATCCGTGCGAGGTTGTACTCGAGCTGGGCCAGCTCGACCTGGAGCTTGCCCTCGGCGCTATGTGCGTGCGCCGCGAAGATGTCGAGGATGATCGCGGTGCGGTCGATCACCGGCATGCCGAGCGCCTGCTCGAGGTTGCGCTCCTGGCGCGGCGAGAGCTCCCCGTCGCAAGCGACGAGGTTCGCGTCGGCCAGTTCCACCTCGGTCTTGAGCTGTTCGAGCTTGCCTGCTCCAAGATAGGCGTTGGGATGCGGCTGCTCGCGCTGCTGCACAAGCTCGGCGACGCTGGCGACGCCTGCGGTCCGCAGCAACTCACGCAGCTCGGAAAAGTCGTGCTGCTCAGCGTCCGGCGTCGCCGCGATCAGGAACGCGCGCTGGCGCGCACGCCCGGCGGCCGGCTGGCCGTTGGCGTCGAAGCTTGGTCTGGTGCGCCCAGCACGCGTTCGTTGCACGTTACTGATGGTAGATGCAGGATTGGCCTGGGTGCTCGCTGCTGGGTGGAGAGGGCCCTGATGAACTGGCCTGGTTGCGCGCTCAGACAGGGCGCAACGGGGTGCAGGCGAGCGCCGCAGGAGCGCGGCTGCCTACAGCGCTCGAAGCCGCTCGACGGCCTCCAGGAGCCGCTCGTCGGGCGTCGTTAGCGAGATCCGGAAGAACCCCTCGCCGCTGGTTCCGTAAGCGCCTCCGGGGGAGATCACCACAGCCGCGTGCTCGAGCACGTGCTCGCAGTACGCCGCTGCCGAGGCGAAGCCGTCCGGGATCGGGGCCCAGATGTAGATCGTGCCCTTCGGCGGCGTGACGTTCACGCCCGCCTGTGCGAGTGCGTCGCAGACAAGGTCGCGCCGGCGCTGGTAGACGGCGTTCATGCCGGCGACGTACGCGTCTACGTCGGGCGCGAGCGCGGCGACCGCAGCGAGCTGAACCGCGTCGAACAGCCCCGAGTCGACGTTCGATTTCAGGCGCCAGTACTGCGCGATCGCCTCCGCGTTGCCGACGATTGCCGCGCACCGCCAGCCCGTCATGTTGTAGCCCTTCGACAGCGAGAACACCTCGACGCCAACCTCCTTGGCCCCCGGCGTGGCCAGGAACGACGGCGCCACGTAGCCGTCGTAGGTGGTCTCGCTGTAGGCGTTGTCGTGCACCACCAGGAGATCGTTGTCGGCCGCGAGGGCGATCACCCGCTCGAACAGCCCGTCCGGCAGGACCGCCCCGGTCGGGTTGTTCGGGTAGTTGATGAACATCAGCTGCGCGCGGTGCAGCGCGTCGTCTGCAATCGCGTCGAGATCGGGCGCGAAGCCCAGCTCCGGCAGCAGCGGCATCAGCACGGGCGTGGCGCCGGCGAGCAGCGGGCCGCCCGTGTACACCGGGTAACCGGGGTCGGAGGCGAGCGCGACGTCGCCGGGATCCAGAAACGCCAGGTTCAGGTTGAAGATGCACTCCTTGGCGCCGATCGCGGGCATCACCTCGGCGTCGGGATCGAGCTCCACGCCGAAGCGCCGCACGTAGAAGTCCGCGACCGCCTCGCGGAACTCCGCCCGGCCGCGATTGCTCGGGTAGGTGTGGGTGCTCGGGTCACTGAGCGCCTCGCGTGCGGCGGCGACGATCGGCGGGAAGGTGGGCGTGTCCGGGTCGCCGATTCCCAGGCTGATCACGTCGATCCCCGCCGCGCGCTTGACGGCGATCTTCTGCTCGAGGGCAGCGAACAGGTACGGGGGAATCTGGTCAAGACGCCTACTCGGTCGCATTCAGCTCCTTTACGAGCTCGGAGGCGAGCGTGCCTGCGAACACCGGCACGGCCCAGCCGCTGAGCTTGATGTTCAGCTCCTCCCCCACATCGACTTCCAGCTCGCCGCCGTCGAGCAGCACCGTCACCGGCGCGTGGCCGCCCGACAGCACGTACGCCACAGCGGCACCGGTCGCGCCGGTGCCACTGGCCGAAGTCTCGCCCACACCGCGCTCGAAGATGCGGGCGCGGATCCGTCCTGGCGCCACGGTGGTGTACCACGAGACGTTCGTGCGGTTGGGAAACAGCTCGTGGCGCTCGATCGCGGGCCCGATGGCGGCGAGATCGAGTGCCTCCAGCTCGCGCTCGGAGCCGACCGCGATCGCGCACTGCGGGTTGCCGACATCGACGTGCTGAAAGCTCCACGTGGTGCCGCCCGCGATCAGCTGGCCGGCGCCGCGCGGGGCGCCGGCGGGATAGTCGGAGCTCTGCAGCCTGGCGTTGCCGATGTCGATCGTGCACGTGGACGGTGAGGAGATGCTCGCGCGGATCTCGCCCGCGGCGGTGAGCAGCGAGAATGCCTCGGCGCGGGTCCAGCCGCGCCTGCGCAGATACAGGATCGCCTCGCGCGCGCCGTTGCCCGATAGCGATGACTCCGAGCCATCGGGGTTGAAGATCCGCATCTGCGCGACGCAGGGCGCCTGCCTCGTCTTTGAGATCAGCAGGATCCCGTCGGAGCCGACGCCGGTGTGGGCAGCGCAGAGCTTCCGGATCCGGGCGGGCGTCAGCTCGAAGGGCAGCGCCGGCTGCTCCACGATGATGTAGTCGTTGCCGAGCGCTTGCCACTTCTCGAAGTCCACGGCGCCGGAGTCTAAGCGCCCCTGCGGATAGCCGGACACGGGCACCCACGAACACGATCGACGGGTCTGTTGGCGAGCGAGCGGTGCGGGCGTGGCACCAACCTGCGCGAGCGCGGCCCGGTAGGGTCGCGCGCGATGAGAACTCGACTGCGGTCCGTGCCAACGGCGGTCGCCCTGCTGGCGGTCGTGTCCGTGCTGTCGCTCGGCGCCCGCATCGCGTGGCTTGGCTACCCGTGCCAGAGCCCCTGCACGACGACCGCCGATCACCTGCTGATCTTTGACGAGGTGTACTACGTCAATGCCGCGCGGGTAATCGCCGGGATCCGCCCGGCGACCGGTGCCCATTATGCGACGGCACCGCTCGGTGAGGACCCCAACTCCGAGCACCCACAGCTTGTGAAGCTCGTGATCGCCGGGTCGATCGAGCTGTTCGGCGACCATCCGCTTGCCTGGCGGCTCGGCAGCCTGATCGCCGGCTCGCTGGCGATTCTCGGCATGTGGGCGCTGGCACGCGCGGCCGGCGCCGGGCGGTGGCTTGCACTTGGTGGCGCCACGCTGATGAGCGCCGACAACCTGTTGCTGGTCGCGGGTCGGATCGGGACGCTTGACATCTATGCAGTGGCGGCGATGGTGTGGGGACTCGCGCTGTATGTGCGCCGCCGCCCGCTGCCAGCCGCGCTGGTGCTGGGGGTCGGCCTGGCCTGCAAGGAGGTCGCCATCTATGCGCTGCTCGTCGCCCTGGTGTTCGAGTGCCTGACGGCCGTTGGCGTCCGGCGGTCGTGGCGGGCGCTCGCTCGTACCGCTGGTCGGCTCGCGACACTGGCAGTCGGCACGTTCGCGATGTTCATGCTCCTGCTCGCATTGATGGGCGTGATCGCGGCGCCGTATGACCCCGGTACGAGTTCGCTCGTGCCCGGCGGCGCGCTCGGCCACCTCGAGCACATGATCAGCTACGCCGCGACGCTCACGAGCCCGAACGGGCCGCGCGGGATCGCCTCCTACCCGTGGGAGTGGCTGGTCGACTACAAGCCGATCGACTATCTCAGTATCGCTCCGGGCTCCTCGGCGCCGGGACTGGTGCACGACCATCCCGTGTCGATGTTCCTCGGGATGATCAGCCCGCCGATCATGCTGCTCGCGCTTCCAGCGCTGGGCGTGGCCGCCTTCGAGGTCTGGCGGAACGCGCGCCGTCTGCGCCGGCCTCCCGCTCCGGCCGCGCCCGCGGTCGCCGTGAGCTCGACCGCGCCGGCTTTGGGCTCGCCCCACGGCGATTTCGCCCCCGGTGTCGCCGCCACGCTCGGGCTCGCTTGGTTCCTGGGGACCTTCCTCCCATTCGAGGCGCTCAGCCTGCTGTGGCAGCGCACCAGCTACCTGTACTACATGATCATCGTGATGCCGGGCATTTACCTCGCGGTCGCGGCGCTGGTGCTTCGCCTTCGGCGGCGCCGGTGGCTTGTGGGGATCTGGATCCTGGCGGTGTTCGCGGCGGCGGTGGTCATGTACCCGTTCATGCCGATCAACTGGTGAGCCACAGCTCGAGCAGCTGGCGTGCGACGTCCGCCGGTGCGCGGCCGGTGGCGTCGACCATGTGCACGCCGGCAAGCTTGCGCATCCACGTCAACTGCCGCCGCGCGTAGTTGCGCGTGCGTCGCTTCATGCCGTCGACGTCATCGCTGAGCAGATCCCCGAAGCCGAGCGCCTTGCGCGCCGTGACGCTCGCGCCGGCGCTGCTTGCGCTCCGTACCTCCGCCACCACACCCTCGGCGAGCATCGCGTCGACGCGGGCGTTGATCCGCGCGTACAGCTGCGCGCGCTCGCGCAGCAGCCCGATCAGTAGCGTCGGCCGGCGGACGGCGTCCGTCCAGAGCTCCGATTCACCCTCCGGGGGTTCGAGCTCGCCGGCATCGAGGAGCTCCAGCGCGCGCATGATCCGCTGGCGGTCGCCCGGATCGATCTCCGCGGCGGCCCACGCCGCTCTGCTCGCGAGCATCGCATGCAGCGCGGCCGGCCCGCGCTGCGCGAGCTCCGCGAGCCACCGCGCGCGCACACCTTCGGGCGGCGGCGGTCGCAGGCTAAGGTCGGTGAGGGCCGCCCTGAGATACAAGCCGGTACCGCCGACCACGATCGGTCGCCGGTCGCTGCGCAGGAGCTCGTCGATCTCGGCGTGTGCCAGCTCGGCGTACTGGCCGGCGCTGAAGACCGCGTCCACCGGCAAGAACGAGATCAGCCGGTGCTCGAGCTCGGCCCGCTCGGCTGGGCCAGCGACGCCGGTTAGGACCTCCAGCCCGGCGTAGACCTGCAGCGCGTCGGCGGACACGGCCACGGGCCGCTCGCCGCGAGCGCGCAGCTCGCGCGCCAGCGCGACCGCGACGGCCGTCTTTCCGACGCCGGTCGGCCCGAACAGCGCGATCACCTCCGGGCAGGTCATGGCGTGCAGTATCGTGCAGCCGTGGCATCAGTGTGTGGATCCGGAGCAGCTCGATGAGCCTCGCCGCTGGCCGGGTCCTGCTGACGGGCGCCAGCGGCGGTATCGGCCACGCGATCGCGCGCGCGCTTGCGGCGCCGGGCGCCGAGCTGATCCTCACCGGGCGCCGCGTGGAGGTGCTCGAGCCGCTCGCCTCGGAGCTGGGGGCGCGATCGATCGTGTGCGACCTTTCAAAGCGCGATCAGCTGCAGCGGCTGATCACGGAGGTGGGCGAGGTCGACGTGCTCGTTGCCAACGCCGCGCTGCCGGCCAGCGGCTCGCTCGCCGAGCTGACGCCCGCGCAGATCGACGCGATTCTCGACGTCAACCTGCGCGCGCCGATCATGCTCGCGCGCGAGCTCTCGCACGGGATGATCGAGCGCCGCCGCGGACATCTGGTGTTCATCTCCTCGCTCGCCGGCAAGACCGCATCGCCGGTGTCCTCGATGTACAGCGCCACCAAGTTCGGGCTGCGCGGCTTCGCGCTGGCGATCCGCGAGGACCTGCGCGCCGCGAACGTCGGTGTCTCGGTGGTGCTGCCCGGCTTCATCCGCGACGCCGGCATGTTCGCCGACGCCGCCGTCAAGCTGCCGCCGGGTTTCGGCACGAGCGCGCCCGACGAAGTCGCCCGTGCCGTGATCGATGCGATCCAGCACAACCGGGCGGAGGTCACGGTGGCGCCGATCCTCGTACGCTTCGGTGTGACCTTTGCGACGCTCGCACCCCAGATCTCCTCGACCATCAAGCGTCTTGCGGGTGGAGATAAGGTGGCGGGCGAGCTCGCCGCGAGGCAGATTGACAAACGGCCCTGAGGCTGCCTGGTGACAAACGGCCCTGAGGCCGCCTGGGCCGTTTCCCCAGGCTGATCAGGACATCAAGACCCCGGGCCGTCGCTGTGCTGACTGTTCGTGCTGGCCATGGCCTGCTCGCCGGTGATGTCGGCGAGCGCCGCAATGATCTCGTCGGCCAGCGCGGCTCCGTCGGTCGTGCGCTCCGGGGTCGCTTGAACGCGCACGATCACATCGCTTCCATCGATCTCCTCCAGCAGTACGATCGCCGGCGCCCGTGTCTCCGTAGAGATCCGACTGTCGAGGATTGCCTGCACCTGGGTCGGGCGGATGCCGGAGCCGAGCCGCACCTTGACATCGACCGCCTCGGGCTCGCGCAGCGGCACGACGACGGCCGCGAGCACCACGTTGTTGGGGATCATGATCCTGTCGTCGCCGCGCGCGAGGGTGGTGTAGAGGAGTCCCAGCGAGCTGACAACCCCCTCAATGAAGCCGCCGACGGCGCCCGCCTGCAGGCGCACGCGTTCGCCCAGCCGAAACGGGCGCGCGGTCAAAAGCACCATGCCGGCGAACAGGTTGCCGAGCGTTTGCTGCGCCGCGAGGCCGAGTACGACCGCGGTGAACGCGCCGCCGACCGCCAGCGTAGCGGGGTCGATGCCCGCGATGAACAGCGCCCCGAGCACGGTCGCCGCGACCGCGGCGAACCGGATCAGGAACTCGATCGTCCCAGCCATCGCGGGATCCATCCGATTGAAGAACGTAGGAGCGATGTGGGCGAGGTCGCGCGACATCATCCAGCCGATGATCGCCACGGCGACCGCCGCGATGATGTGCGCAAGCGTCGCCTGGCTGCTGAGCCACTGACCCTTCTTGGTTCCGATCATCGAGTTGAGGAACACGACGCCCACGAGGACCGGCACCAGCACCGCCAATTCCCGCCAGGCGCGCCGCGTCGCATGCTTATTGACCTCGAGCGAGAGCCCGGCCGCCTCCCAGGCGTCGCTTCGCGTCTCGAACATCCCTTCGAGCCGCATGTCTCTGAGCCGTTTGGGTTCGCGCTTCCTCATCGCAGTCGCCTCACTCACGCAGCATAGCCACGGCTCCCGGTGAGCCCGGGAGCCTGCCGGCGCGTCGCGCGGCCTCTAGGCGGCCGGCTCCATCAGCGCTCCGAGCTCGCGCAGCTGGCGCTGGACGCCGCCGCACCGCTCAAGCTCTGGCTCGTGGCGCCGGTGATCTGCACCTCGACGAGCGCTCCGGGATCGCCGGCGCCGCGGAAGTTGACCACCTTGTTGTGCCGCGAGCGCCCTCGCAGCCGGCTCGGGTCGTTGCGCGACGGACCCTCGATCAGCACCTCGAGCGTGCGACCGACAAACCTCTCGGCGCGCTCCCGCGCACGCCGCTGAATCACCTCGACGAGCCGCGTCATGCGCTCAACGCTAACCTCGTGGGGTATCCGGTCCTGGAGCGTGGCCGCCTCGGTGGCGCGCCGGGGAGAGTAGATGAATGTGAACGCGCCGTCGTAACCGACCTCCTCGGCGACCTCCAGGGTCTGCCGGAAGTCCTCCTCCGTCTCGCCGGGAAAGCCGACGATGATGTCGGTGCTCAGCGCGCAGTCGGGCACGAGCGCGCGGATCAGTGCGACCCGGTCGAGGTAGCGTTCGCGCGAGTACGTTCGCCGCATCCGCCTCAGCACCGCGCTGGAGCCCGACTGGAGTGGCAGGTGGATGTGCTCGCACAGCGCCGGCAGCTCCGCGTGCGCACGGATCACGTCCTCGCGCATGTCCTTCGGATGGGGGCTCGTGTAGCGGATCCGCTCGATCCCGTCGATCGCATCGATTCGCGCCAGCAGCTGTGCGAACGTCGTCTGCGTGGGGCCGGCCAGGTCGCGTCCGTACGAGTTCACGTTCTGTCCGAGCAGCGTCACCTCGCGCACTCCCTCGGACGCGAGTCGCTGCACCTCGCGCACGAGCTCGCTCGGATCACGGCTGCGCTCGCGCCCGCGGGTCGATGGGACGATGCAGTAGGAGCAGACGCAGTTGCAGCCCACGCTGACCTGCACCCAGGCTTGAAAGCCACGCGCACGCTTTGCCGGCAGGTGTCCGGTGAAGGACTCGAACTCGAAGAACCCCTGGGCGGTGATCGAGTCGCTGGTCAGGAACTCGGCGAGCTTGTGAACTTGTCCGGGGCCGAACGCGACGTCGACGAACGGGAACCGCGCGAATACCTCGTCCTTGACGGACTGCGCCCAGCAGCCACCGACCCCGATCACCGTCTCCGGGGCTCGCCGCTTGCGGGCGCCTGCCTCGGCCAGGTGCGCCACGAATCGCTCGTCGGCCTTCTCCCGGATCGAGCAGGTGTTGAACAGGACCAGGTCCGCTTCGGCGCGCGACTGCGCCTCGCTGTAGCCGAGCGACTCGAGCATGCCCTTGATCCGCTCGGAGTCGTGCTCGTTCATCTGGCAGCCGAACGTGGTCAGGTGGTAGCGCTTCATCTCAGGCAAGAAGCGTAGATGCACTCGAGGTCGTGGGCCGACAGCCCGAGCGACGTCCTCGGTTAGTGCTTCCGGCTAGACTGGCCGTCGGTGCCGCGAACTACCCCTGTTGGCGCCGGCAGAGTCTTCGAGTGCGGAGAGGCGGAGTGAGCTCCAGAAGCGTGCATCTAGAGACGGGCTCGGTCGTCGGGGGCTACCGCATCGATGGACTTTTGAGCCGCGGCGGGATGGGCATGGTGTACCGGGCGACGAACCTTGCCTTGAACCGCGGCTACGCCCTCAAGGTGATCGCCCCGGAGTTGGCGCAGGACGACCAGTTCCGCGAGCGCTTCAAGCGGGAGATCCGGATTGCAGCAGCGCTGGACCACCCCAACGTCGTCGCGATCCATTATGCGGGCGAGCACGAAGGAATGCTCTTCCTGGCGATGGATTTCGTCGATGGAACCAACCTGAGGGAGATGATCGCGCGTGATGGCGCACTCGCACCGGAGCGAGCCGTGGCGATCCTGGCTCAGGTCACGTCCGCACTGGATGCTGCCCACCACAAGGGCCTGGTACATCGAGATGTCAAGCCGGCCAATATCTTGATCAGCGAGAAGGACGGTGTGGAGCACGCGTACCTGACGGATTTCGGGCTGGCAAAGCGATTCGACAACGCGACCGCTGTGACCTCGAAGGGCGCTGTCGTCGGCACTGTGGACTACATGCCTCCAGAACAGATCACGGGCGACTCCACGGACGCGCGCACCGATATCTATGCGCTCGGCTGCGTGTTCTTCCAGATGCTCACGGGCAAGGTCCCCTACGAGCGTGACAACTCGGTCGCGACGCTGTTTGCTCATGTGTACGACTCACCGCCGTCGCTCGTCGGGCCGGCTGCCGCCGCGCACCCGACGCTCGGGCCAGTCATCGCCAGGGCGATGGCCAAGTCCCCCGCGGACCGCTACCTCTCCGCCGGAGACTTCGCGCGCGACGCGGCCGCCGCCCTGCAGGGCTCGCGCTACGCCGGACCACCGACGATCGTGGCGACGGGCGAGGCACGGTTGGAGGCGATTGCCGCGAGCGAGCCGGCAACCGCACGAGCGCGAGTCAAGCTCGAGGCTATGCAGACCGCCATCGCCGCAGAGCAGGTGCGTCAAGCGGCGCAATCGCAACCGCGTCAAGCGGCGCAATCGCAACCAGGTCCCGCGCTGGCGCATCACTCGGAGAGTGGTGCGCCAGCGCACTCGGAGAGCGCTCCGCCCGCGGCGTCGCAGGCTACCCAGCCGCCGACAGCAGCGCCTGTGCCGGCCGCGGCGTTACAGGCCACCCAGCCGCCGACAGCAGCGCCTGTGCCGGCCGCGATGTCAAATGCCGCAGCCGAGGCTGCGAGCACGCCCGCTGCGCCGACCCCGGACGGCAGTCGCTCGCCGGTCCGAGCGTCGGGCCGCAAGCGTCGATGGCCGATCGTTGCGGGCGTAGGGCTCCTGGGAGCTGCGCTAGCCGCGATCGTCGTGGTCGTCGTCAGCTCGTCCGGCAGTTCCTCGGGCCAGCCATTCGCGGCGCCTTTGAACCCGGTTCCAACCAACCGGGTAACCGGCTCCGGCAGGGCAACTGTCGTCCTAGCCGGCGACGTCGCGACCGTGACCGTCACCACCAAAGGACTACTGAACGCGCCGCACCTAATGCACATCCACGCCGGCGGCGAGGGAATCTGCCCACCGGCATCGGCTGCCCGCTTGCACAATGGCCATCTGTCGATCAGCACGACTGACGCAGGGCGCTATTACGGAAAACCTGTCGTGTCGCTGACGACCATTGGGGATACGAGCCCACGTAGCATCATCGACTTCACCCGATATCCGGTGGGCGGGGACATCCACTACAAGCGGACGATCTCGCTACCGCCGTTCGTTGTAACCGACATCCGTGAGAACAACGCGGTGATCATCGTGCACGGCATCGGTTACGACGGTAACGGCGTATACGATGGCTATCTCGGCACCAGCGACCTGTCGAACCGCCTGACCGAAGACAGCACCGATCCGGCGTTGTGTGGCCCGCTCGTCGCCGCGACGACCGTGGCTGGGATCAACTCACGCGAGCCGACCGTGTACACCGCGTCGCTGATTGCGAACAAGGTGCTGAGTAGCCCCGGGGGCATGAGTGACATGCCCGGTATGCGTAAGGTGGCTCGTGCGGGCAGGATGCCGATGCCAAACTAAACCGGTGCGGCTCCAAATGGAGTGACGTCGGCTGCCCAAACGAGGACCCACGGAGCCCTAAATCTAAAGCGTGACGATGATCGCCCCGTGCATGCCCGGATGGATTGTGCAGACGTAGCGGATCACGCCAGGCTTCGTGAGCTTGAGGGTCCACGACTCACCCTGGGTGAAAGTGGGCGATGAGTTGAACCTCGGCCCCGAGGCGTAAGTCACATTGTGCGGAGCGTCGTCCTCGTTGGTCCAAGTCACGGTCTGTCCGACCTTGGCGTGGATCGTCTCCGGGTTGAACGCGATGTTCTTCATCACCACATGGATCGTGCCGGCCGGGCCGGCACGCGTCGCGGTGGCCGTCGCCGAACTCGAGCTGGTCCCGCAACCGCCCAGCGCCAGCGCCATCAGAGCCAATGGGATCACGCGCAATGCGATCGCTCGTTGCAAGGCGCCCGTAGCTTGCGACACAGCACCTCCTACCTTTCGTTTGGTGCCGGCTGCGTCCCACAGCCCGCCTCCGGCATGCTTCCAAGCCGGGCAAGCAAGCGGCAGCCTAGCCTTCAATCGGCGCTCGCGCAAGGAGCCCGTGTGTCAGGTCAGAGGGTTGAGATGGCCCTCAGTGCGGCGACCATACCGACTGCGACGAGCGCGAGCACCGCGAGCGCGATTGTCCAGCGAAGCGCGTCGGTGCGGCCCGCGTGAGCGCCCTCGGGCAACGGTGCCGGAGGCGTCTCGGCAGCCTGTTGGTTGTGTAGCGGAGCCGCCTCGCCAGTGGCGACGACGGACCAAGGACTCGACCGACGCAGCCCGCCGGCAGCCACGAGCGCGGCCTGCCCGAGGTCGCCCGCCGACGGATAGCGCTCATTTGGATCTATGGCCATCGCTCGTCGCACCACATCGTCGAGCTCGTGAGGCAGGTCGGGACGCAGATCGAGGACCGATGGCCGCGGTGCGCTGAGGTGGGCCAGAGCTTGCGGGCCCTCGGTCCACCTGGCGAACGGCGCCTCGCCGGCGAGCGCCTCAAACAACAGGCACCCGAGCGCGTAGATGTCAGCGCGTGCGTCAACGCGCTGGTTCAAGATCTGCTCGGGCGCCACGTACTTGGCTCGTGCAACGACGGTCCCGTGCCGGGTCAGCTCGCCGACTGAGGCGGCCCGCCGGGCGAGCCCAAAGTCGCTCAGGTAGACGTGGTCTCCGCGGGCGAGCAGGACATTCGCGGGCTTGACGTCGCGGTGCAACATCCCGCGAGCGTGCGCCGCGTCGAGGGCGCCGCTGACCTGGCGGACGATGCGCGCGGCCCGTAGCGGCTCGACGTGTCCCTCCGCGGCGATCAGCGCCCGCATGTCGGTGCCCTCCACAAGCCGCATCATGATGTAGAGGACGCCGTCCTCCTCGCCGGCATCGAAGACCGGAATCACGTTCGGGTGGTCGATCGCGGCTAGGATCCGCGACTCGCGCCGGAAGCGTTCGCGGAAGCGCTCGTCGCGGGAGTACTCCGGGAGGATCAGCTTGACGGCCACGCGGCGCTGCAGCGCGAGCTCCTCGGCCCGGTAGACGACGCCCATGTCTCCGTGGCTGATCACCTCCTCGACTCGGCACCCCGCGAACACGGATCCGAGCGGGAGCTCGGGGACCCGCTTGTCCCCGTTTGCGTCGGGAGCCGCCGGGGCGTACGGCCGCTTCGCCGGGGCGGCCGGCGGCGCGCCCGCAACCGGTGCGCCCGGCGCTCGGCCGGCATGCGTCACCTCCAGGACCGTCTTTCCCATCCTGACGAGGTCACCGACCGCGAGCGTCCGCGGCATAACGATTCGCTCGCCGTTCACAAACGTCCCGTTTGCCGACCCGAGATCCTCGACGGTCAGCTGGCCGCCGGCGTTGCGTGCAATGCGCGCGTGGCGGCGGGAAAGCTCGAGGTCATCGCCGAGCCTCCCCTCTCCAGTCGCCTCCCGCCCGATCACGAGCTCGTCGCGCAAACTGAGCCGGCGGCCCCGGGCTCTGCCGGAGGTGACCACCAACACGTCACCCGCTTCCGCGCTCTCGCTGGGCGGCTCGCCCGCAGGAGCTGCCGTCGGGGATCGCGGTCTTTCCGGCACAGCGCCAGCGCCGTCGGTCACCTGCAGGACCGTGGTGCCGAGCCTTACGAGGTCTCCGACCGTGAGCGTCCGCGGCGTGTCGATTCGCTCGTCGTTCACGAACGTCCCGTTCGCCGACCCGAGATCCTCGATCTCGAGCTGTCGATCCGCCCCACGCGAAATACGTGCGTGGCGGCGTGAGATCTCGGGATCACCGCCGAGCCTTCCGTGATCCTCGGGAGCCAGGCGGCCAATCAGCAGCTCAGTTTCCACGCTCAGGAGCATGCCGCGTTCCTTGCCCTCCCTCACCCGCAGCTGCTCGCCAGCCATTACCTTCGTAGCCTAACGCGATCTGAAGCTCACTTCATGGTCGGCGTGACGCCGCTCCGCCTAACCCGCGCTGGCGCCATAATGAGCGGCGTGTCCGCGAACCGTCCCGCCGACGCCGATCACGTGTCCGACTTGAAGGTCCTCGTCGAGGCGGAACGCAGCGGGGAGGCATTCCTCCTGTTCAGGGACCGGGAAGACAGGCAACGGCTGTTCTGCTTCGCGCCCGGTTCGGTGTCCGCCTCGGTTGGGCGCCAGCCAGCGTCAGACCTCGTGCTCGACTGGGACGGTCAGGTATCGCGGCTGCATGCCCGGTTCGAGCTCGTCGACAACGCTTGGGTGCTCGTCGACGATGGCCTCTCGAGCAACGGCACGTTCGTCAATGAGGAGCGCCTCACTGGCAGTCGCCGGCTGAACGATGGCGACAGCGTCCGATTCGGGACCACGACGGTCACGTTTCGCTCGCCCCAGCGGGAGCGGTCGGGCATCGCGGACGCAGCGCAGAGCCCGGCCGCGCTTGGCCTCTCGACCACTCAGCGCCGCGTCCTGACGGCACTGTGCCGCCCGTACAAGGGTCGGGGCGGGTACGCCAGCCCTGCCACCGACCAACAGATCGCCGATGAGCTGTTCCTATCCGTCGGTGTTGTGCGGACTCATCTCAGCGTTCTGTACGCGAAGCTCGAGGTCGGAAAGCTGCCACCGAACGAGGCGCGAGTTCGCCTGGTGCAGCGGGCCTTCTCGCTCGGCCTGATCTCCGAGCGCGAGCTCTAGCTCCGGTGCTTGCACCCGGCTCCACGTTTGCCGGATACGAGATCGAGCGCGTCGTCGGCGCGGGCGGGATCGGGATCCTCTATCGCGCTCGCCAGGTGCGGCTCGATCGGCCCGTTGCGCTCAAGCTGGTCGAGCCCGAGGTGGCGCGCGACCCCGTGATTCGGGAGCGTCTGCGCCGCGAGGCCAGAATGGTGGCCGCGCTCGAGCACCCTAACGTCGTCCCGCTGTACGCGGCGGGCGAGGAAGGCGGAACGGTCTACATCGTCACGCGGTGGGTGGAAGGCACCGAGCTGGGCGCATTGATTCACGCCGATGGTCCGTTGAAGCCTGGACAGGCGGCTCGGACCGCGGCCCAGATCGCCGCTGCGCTCGAGCTGGCCCACGAGAAAGGGCTCGTTCACCGGGACGTCAAGCCCTCCAACGTGATCCTCACCGCTGAAGGTCACGTCTACCTCACGGACTTCGGACTGGCCAAGCGGACTGAGACGGCGGCCGGGCTGACCGCCGTGGATCAGCTGCGGGGAACCGTCGACTACGTCGCGCCGGAGCAAGTCGAGGGCAGCGAGCCCGACGCGCGTGGCGACGTCTATGCCCTCGCTTGCGTGCTTTTCGAGATGCTCACGGGTGAAGCCCCGTTCGCCGACCAGGTCGGCGGGATGGCCAAGATGTGGGCCCAGGTCAACGCCGCGGTGCCCTCGGTGCGCGACCGCCGGCCCGACGTGCCCGCGGCGCTCGAGGAAGTGATCCGGCGCGCGATGGCCAAAGCGCCCGGCGCCCGCCCCACGGCGGCGGGCTTCCGCGCAGCGGTGCTTGCGGCGGTTGGCGAGGCCTAGCGGCCGGCCGCTGAGACGCTCGACGAGCACGCGTCGAGGAGCTTCGTGGTCAGCATGATCCGGCCGAGTGCCACCCAGGCGGCGCCATAGTAGGTCGGGAACCGGTGATCGAGTGCCTCGGCTTCGTCGAGCAGCCCGTCGCGGGCGGCTGGGTGCCCGGCGGCACCCGCCGCCGCCGCCGCGGCCACGAGCACGACCGGATTCCGGATGTCACCGACCGGCCGACCGGAGAGGTCGTGCTCGACCGGCAGCGTGGCGGGGTTTTGCCCCTCGAACACGGGCCATGCGCTGGCGGCGATCAGCCGGCCGGCCGGGTCCGGATCCTCGGCCATCCAGATCAGCGTACGCACGGCATCGAAGCCGAACCGCGGCGGCGCCTGCGGGTCGCTCGGCGAGCCGATTGGCACGATCTTGCCACCCTCGAGCCGCACCCAGTCTGGCGGCAGACGCGCCGGAGCCTTCATCAACGTGCTGATGATGGAGAGCGAGCTCGCGGTCATTCTGTCCCAGCGGCTGTCGCCGGACGCGGCGCCCAGCGCATCGAACGTGGCGGGCGAGAAGTAGCTGGGGTCCACTGTAACCGGCTCGCTGACTGCCCAGGGACCGGCAGTCAGCACCGGGGCGCCCCGGAACGAAGCGACCTCCCCGTGAATGATGTCGCTTCCCAGCTGAACCGCCTGTTGCCGCAGAGCCGGGCGATCGAAGCGGCATGCCGCGACCAGCAGCGCGTCGCTGGCGTCCAGGTCGGCGTCGGAGGCGGCCTCGGGGTCCTGCACGCGACCATCGCGCCACAGGTATGAGATCAGCCCGTCAGGGCGCCGGAGATTGGTTTGAGTCCACCCCCAGATCGCGTCGAAGCGGTTCGCGTCGCCGATCGCGGCCGCGAGCAACATTCCGTAGGCCTGTCCCTCGCTGACGGTATCGCCGCCCTGGTCGCGGCGCACGACGCGTCCGTCGGGGTCGACGTAGCGGTCCAGGAAGTGTCGGGCGGCGGCGAGGGCCCGATTCTGGAGCGAGGGCCCGGGTGTCGCAATCGAGCTTGAAGGGGAGCTCCGAGTGGAGCCTGTGCCACCGCAGCCGGCGAGCGAGCACAGCGCGATCGCTGCCAGCGCCGCGACGGCCACGTTTCGCAACTGGTGCCTCAAGCGATCACCTCGGAGGGCTCCAGCGACGCTGATGCCGAAGCGCGTGGTTTCTCGAGCGCCGCCCAACATCCGGTCATCAGGATCGAGACGTGGACGGCGGCAAACGAGACGTTGTTGATCGTGGCCGCGTCTGGATCGTGAATCAGGCCGTAAACGCTGGCCGCGACCAGCACCCCAACGGCTACGAGCGCGGGCATCACCGAGCTCGGCTGACGGGCCTCGGCGCCCTTCTTCGGAGTCACTACGAAGGAGCCCTTGCGGCGCAGCACGGTGTAGATCGTGGAGAGCACGTGGATCCAGAAGTTTGCGGCCGACAGCGCAAAGGCGGCGAACGTATACGAGCCCGCGCCGGCAACCGCTGCCATCGTCAGCGCCACGGCGTAGTAGGGCACGAAATGGAGCAGGAACACAGGAGCGTTGATGCCGCCGATCGGCTGGCCGCCGCCGAGGAGACGGACCACCGGGAAGCTCATGTAGACGAGGATCGTCCACCCGGAGAGGAAGTAAAGCCCGGACAGCAGATACTGCGCCTTCAGGCGCCAGGGGAGCCGCGCTCGCAGCGCGCGCGGGATCCCCGATAGACATCCCCTGGCCCACCGCTGCTGCTGCGAGACATAGGCGGCGGTGTCCTCGGGCCCGAGCCCGCGCGCCAGCACGTCCGGCACGTACGCCGAGCTCCAGCCCCGCTCGTGCAGGACGATCGAGAGCTCGAAGTCCTCGGTCAGCGAGTTGGTTGGGAACCCGCCCACGCTCTCGAACGCCTCGCGGCGGAACAACACGTTGGTGCCGCAGCAGAAGACAGCGTCAAGGCCGTCCTTGCCGCGCGCGATGGCCCCGAAAAACAGTGCCTGCTGTGCCCAGGACGCCGCCGCGATGCGATTGTGCTCGGTGTTGGCGTAGTACTGCGGTGTCTGAACGAACGCGATTTTGGGGTCGTCCATCCATCCGAGCGTGGCCTCGAGGAAGCCTGGGTCCGCCACGTGGTCGGAGTCGAATACGGCGATGAACGGGGCGGAGGTCATCGGCAGCGCATGGTTGATGTTGCCCGCCTTTGCGCCGGTGTGCTGCGGTCGCCGGATGTAGCCCACGCCGTAGCGGGCGGCGAGATCGCGCATCGCGTCGTCGTTGCCGTCGTCCAGGACATGGACCCTCACCTCCGCGCCCCGCAGGCCGACGGCGGCGGCCACCGTCAGGTCGACGATGTCCGGTGGCTCCTTGTAGACGGGGATGAAGACGTCGACGGCCACCCGCCTGCTAGGCGCTCGCTGCTCTCGCACCCGCTCGTTCGCGCAGGTCCACCAGAACCCGAGCGCCTGCATCAGGTTGAACAGCTCGGCAGCGATCAGGACGCCGTAAAGGACGGGGGTGCCGATCCGATTCGGGTTGAGCAGCCAGCCGAAGTACCACACGGCGCATGGCACTCCCAGGGGGATCAGGAGGCGCACCCGCCGACGCACGCTCCACGTGCTGGGCACGGGCTGCCACCTCACCCGCGCAAGACGTACGTCCCAGGGCCGAGCGCTCATTGAAACTCCCAAACGAGGGTTTGGGGTGTCTTGAAGCGGCGCACGAGCGTTCGAAAGAAGCTGAGCTGTCCAACTACCTTGTTCGTTTCATTGAAGAACTGGCGATTGTCCTGGAACGAGGCGAGGACGAACAGCGGGCTCCCCTCATCCTCTGCTGTGACTGTGCGGGAGAGGGGCTGGCTGCGCAGATGCGGCGCGTAGTACTCGAGCACGTAGCGCATATCGGGCGGCTCCAACAGGACGAGGCTGTTCGGCCCGGCATTCGCCTCGATGTCCTGGATCGCGCCGCGGAAGTCGAACAGACGGGGATTTGCCTTGTTCACCTGCTGATCGGCCAGCCCGACGAGCAACGTCAAGGCGACGCCGCCGGCGACGACTAGCCGCGCCACCGGCTTGCGTATCCAGCCGGTTATGAGCCGCGCGACGAGCAGGAGCACCAGAGGCACGAGGATCAGGAAGTTGCGCACCTCGAACAGCGAGCGATCGAACACGGACACGACGATCAACAGCCCGACGAGGGCGATGGCGGCGGCGGCGAGCGCCTTTGTCTGGCGCGATCCGCCGCGGCCGAGCACGACCAGAGAGAGGAGCAGGAACAACGGCCACATCGCGGCCAGGAGGACGGTCGTCGCGTCGGGCTGGTAGCCCCAGAGGGACCACGCCATGTTCGCGAGCACCGAGTAGAAGGAAAGGTACTCGTAGGTCCCGCTCGGCGAGCCGGCCGCTGCGGACGTGAACTGATACTGGTGCTGGGCGAACACCAGGAGCGGCGCGAGCTGCATCACGAGTACCGCGGTGCAGTAGGCGAAGCCCAACGCCAGCGGCCTGACCGATTGCTTGCTCCGTTGCCGGTGGACGATCACCGCGACGAAGATGATCTGCTGCACACCGATCAACAGCAGCCCGAAGTAGTGCGACCACAGGACACCGGCAGTGGCGAGCATGTAGGCCGCCCAGTTGCCCATGCTCGCGTTGCGTATGACGCGCAGTTGCGTCAACAGCGCCAGCAGCCCGAAGAAGGCCGCGAACTCGTACATCCGCACCTCTTGCGAGTACCAGATGAGCATCGGCGAGACGGCAGCCAGCGCGGCAGCGATCAGGCCCGTTCGGCGGTCGTACAGCTCCCGCCCGAGCTCGTACAGCACGGGGATCACGAGCGTCCCCGCGATCAGCGAGGGGAGCCGGACGGCGAACTCGCCGTCGCCGAACGCGCGGATCGTCAACCACAGCGCCAGGTCGTGCAGCGGCGGTTGGCGGTCGCCGTAGTAAAGCGTACGGAACATGTCGTGCAGCGAGAGCCGCGCCTGGTGGATGCTGATCGCCTCGTCGAGCCAGATGCCGCGGGGCACCACCAGGCGCAACCCCAGTCCCAGGAGGAACAGCCCGGCGAGGACGAGAAGGGCGGTGTTGCGGCTCGTGTCCGGCTCGCCCCGTCGCGGGAGGCGGCCACGAGGGCCGAACAGCGCAGCCTCGCGAGGACCTCCCACGCGCCGCCAAAGCGCTCGCAACGAGTTCTCTTCAAGCGGCTTGACGGTGTGCACAGGACCAGGCGTCCGTTCGTCGCGACTAAGTGCTTCGGCGGCTCTCGCCGAGGTCAGGCGATGTGGGCGGGAGGGTTCGCATGCTCACTCGGTCGTGCCGCCGGGTCGGTCGAGCTCAGGCTCTTGTGCGAAAGCGCGCAGCTCGACCTGGCGTTCGGCGGTGATGATATGTACGACTGCGTTGATCAGCGCCAGATGCGTGAAAGCTTGCGGAAAGTTCCCGAGATGACGGCCCGTGACCGGGTCGAGCTGCTCAGCGTATAGCGCCAGCGGGCTCGCGCACGAGAGCAGCTTCTCGCACAGGCCTCGGGCACGCGCGAGCTCTCCAATCTCGACCAGCGCAGAGACCAGCCAGAACGAGCAGATCGTGAACGTGCCTTCCTCGCCGGCGAAGCCATCGTCGGTTTCCGCAACCCGGTAGCGCAATACGAGGCCTTCCTCGGTCAGCTCATCGGCGATTGCCAGCACGGTGTCGCGGACGCGCGCGTCCTGCGGCGGTAGGAAACGCACGAGCGGCATCAGTAGTACCGAAGCATCGAGCGCATCCGTTTCGTAGTGCGCAGCGAACACGCCCCGCTGATCGAGTCCATTCGCGCAGATGTCGGCATGAATCTCAGCGGCGGCTGCCTCCCAGCGGATCGCCGTCGCGTCGTCGGTGCGGATCCGTGCCAGTCGCGCACCCCGATCGGCGGCGACCCAGCACATCACCTTCGATGAGGTGAAATGCCGGGGCTCGCCGCGGACCTCCCAGATCCCGCGGTCGGGGTCGCGCCAATGCGCCAGTGCCGCTTCCACCTGGCGCTTGATGATCGGCCAGAGTCGATCCGGCAGCTGATCGCGCGAGCGTGTGTGCAGGTAGATCGAGTCCAGCACGGCACCCCAGACGTCATGCTGGCGCTGGTTGTAGGCACCGTTTCCGATCCGCACGGGCCGCGCGTGGTCGTAGCCGGAGAGGTGCTCGAGCTCCTGCTCCTGAAGCTTGCTCTCGCCACCGACGCCGTACATGACCTGCAGCTGTCCCTCCTCGGCCTCGGCCACATCGGCCACGAAGTAGAAGAAGTCATTCGCCTCGTCGTCGAAGCCGAGCGTGTAGAGGGCCCACAGCATGAACGTGGAGTCGCGGATCCAGGTGTAGCGGTAGTCCCAGTTGCGCTCGCCACCCGGCGTTTCCGGTAGCGATGTAGTTGCCGCAGCGATCATCGCCCCGGATGGCGTATAGGTGAGGCCCTTCAGTGTCAGCGCGCTGCGCTGCAAGTGCGAGCGCCACGGGTGATCGGGGAACGTGCCGTGCTTCAGCCACTCCTGCCAGAAGCGCCCGGTGCGCGCCAGCCAGGCTGCGGCCTCGTCGTAGTTGCTCGGCAGCGCGTGCTTCGACCAGCCAAGCGCGACGAATGCGACCTCGCCCTCGTGCAGCATTGTCCGCGCGCGGGCGCGCGGACCCTCGAACCCCAGCCGGAGGTCGGTCACGAGCCGCAGCTCGAGGGACATGCCCTCCGACCGGGCAAATGCCTCGGTATATCCCGAGCCGCCATACGACCAGTCGGCAGCGAGCCCTCCGTAGTCGAACGCCGGCTCGCACTCGAGCTTGATCTCGACCGATCCCTGCACGCACTCGATCAGACGCAGCATCGCGTGGTCGGCGTCGTGGTCGGTGGGCGAGCGCGTGTGAATCTGGGAGCGCTCGGTCTTGTGGCTCCAGGGACCGATGCCGAGTGCATCGCGCACGAGCACCCAGCCCATGCGCGTCTCCCAGCTGGTTTCGAGCACCATCGTCCCCGGTATGTAGCGCCGGGCGGCGGGAACGTTCACGTGCGCCGGACCGACGCGGAAGCCGCCCGCGTCACGATCGAGGATCGCCCCGAACACGCTCGGCGAGTCCATTCGCGGAAGGCACAACCATTCGACATTGCCGTTGGGCGCGACCAGCGCGGTCGTCTGGCAGTCGGACAGGAACGCGTAGTCACCGATCGGGGGGAACGCGCTGATGCGATCCGCGTGGTCAAGAGCCCCCTTCATCGATGTCGGGCGATTCTGCCGCCGGGCACGATATCTGTCAAGGTATGCGCCTGATTTGCGGGGGCGCGAGGCCTCGACGTGGAACCTTCGGCAGACCTGACCTCGATCGACGTGATCGCTTCGGCGCTCGAGCCACTGACGCCGGCCGTCAGCCGGCTGAGCTCGCCCGACGGTGCGCTCACCTTGATGCTCAGCGACATCGCCGATGCCGGCGCCGTCGCGTCGCAGCTGGGTCCAGAGCGCTGGGAGCAGCTGATCAACGACCATCATCTGCTCGTCGAGCGACTCGTCGCCCATCACGACGGGCGGGTGGTCAAGTTCGAGCGCGATGGGTTCCTTGCCTGCTTCAACAGCGCGCACGGTGGCCTCCATGCAGCCGTGGAGCTAAAGCGCACCTTCGGCAGCGCCGGCGATCCCGGTGCGCCCCTAGCCCTACGGTTCGGCCTGCACTCCGGCTTCGTGATCGGCGATCCCGATCAGCTGCTCGGCCGCAACGTCGTCCTCGCCACACGGATCGCGGCGCACGCCAAGGCCGGCGAGATCCTCGTTTCCTCGACGCTCAAGCAGTACACGGAGAGCGATCCGAGCTTCCAATTCGAGCCCTGCGGCGAGCACCACTTCAAGGGGCTCCTCGGCGAACATACCGTGTACACCGTCCGCGGGTCCTAGCCGGCCGTGCACGCCCGGCGGCGTGGCCGCCAGCAGCTCGCTCACGGCTCGAGCGTGCGCTGCGAATCGAGTCAGCTGGCTGCGTTGACGATCGGCACCCCCGCAGCATCTGCGAGCGAACGCGCATACTCGATGCTGGACCGGGGTCGCTCGGCGGGAGCCTTGCGCAGGGCGGCGTTCAGCGCCCGCGTGAACTCGGGCGAGATGCCAGCTCGCTGCGCGGATAGATCGGGGGGCTCCTCCTGGAGGTGGGCCCACAGCACACCCAGCCCCGGGCGATCCGCGAACGGTGGCCGACCGTACACGCATTCGAACACCACGCACCCGAGGGAGTAAATGTCGGCCGCACCGGTCACTGGCTCGCCGCGAATCTGCTCGGGCGACATATAGGCCATCGATCCAAGTGGCTGGCCGGGTCGCGTCAGCACGGTGCCAGCGCTGTCCTTGGCGAGCCCGAAGTCCGTGATGTAGGCGGTCCCGCTGAGGTCGAGCAGGATGTTGGCGGGCTTGACGTCGCGGTGCACCATTCCAGCTTTCCACAACGCCTGGAGCCCCTCGGCGACCTGCGCGCAGATCCTCACGGTCGTGACCAGATCGAGTCGACCCTGCAGCTCGAGCTTGTGGTCGAGCGCAACCCCTTCGATCAACTGTGCAGCCAGGTAGGGAAGGCCGTCGTGCTCGCCTGTGTCTCGCACCGGGACGACGTGGGGATTGCGCACGGTCTGAGCGATCCGCGCCTCGCGCCGGAAGCGGCGCCTGAATGTCTCGTCGCGCGCCAGGTCCGCTTTGACGACCTTCAGCGCGACTGTAGTGCCGTCGCCGGCGGTCGCCTTATAGACCTTGCCCATCCCACCCACGCCAATCAGCGATTCAATCCGGTACTCCCCAAATCCAGTCCCGACGCGGTCGTCAGCCGCGAGGCGTGTCGGCTCATGACTCATGATCCTCGAAGGGCCATCATAGGACCTCGATGACGACCAGCGTATCCGGATCGGGCTACCCGCCGGCCGTGGTCATCGCTCTCCAGGCGCGACTCAGCGATCTCCGTTCAGGCGCGACTCAGCGATCTCCGTTCAGGTGCGGCCAAGCGATCGAGTACGGGATGCCTTGCCGCGGAAGTTCGGCAGCACGAGCTCGACCCGGGCGCCGCTGCCATGGCCCGCGTCCCCGGCAATTGCGGACCCGCCGTGCGCCTGCGCAATCGCCTTGACGATCGCGAGTCCGAGGCCTGCTCCGCCGGCTCTGCGTGACCGTGCCTGGTCTGTCCGGTACAGGCGCTCGAACACCCGCTCGCGCTCGGATTCCGGGATGCCGGGGCCGTCATCGACCACTGCCAACGCGATGCGGCCGTCCAGTAGCGTTGCGGCCTCCAGACGGACCAGTCCATTGCCGGGCTGGGTCTGCTCGATCGCGTTGCGCGCCAGGTTGCGCAGCGCCTGTGCGAGTCGGTCAGGGTCGGCAAGCAGCGTTCCAGACGGGACCGGTCCGAGCTCGAAGCGGCGCGGCGCTGTCAGCTCCAGCCCGTCCCAGAGCTCGGTCAGGAATGGCCGCAGGTCGACCGGCTCCACGCGCAGGAAATCGATCTGGCCGGCGGCCGTGAGTACCAGCAGATCGTCTACCAGCCGCGACATGCGGATAATCTCGGCTTGCACGATCCGCTGTACCCGTTGAACCTCGGCGGCCGACGGATCATCGCCCGCCGCCAGCACCTCCAGCTGACCACCGATGACCGTCAAAGGCGTCCGCAGCTCGTGTGAGGCATCGGCGATGAACCCCTGCTGGGCATCGAACGCGGCGGTCAGCCGGTCGAGCATGCGGTTGAAAGCGTCGGCCAGCACGCTCACCTCCGAGTGGCGCGAGGCATCGTGCTCCATGCGCGGCTCGAGGTCGCCCGCGTCGACGCGGGCAGCCACGGACGCCATTCGCCGCAGCGGAGCGGTGACCCGCTCGCCGGCGAAATAGGACGCCACCAGGGCGAGCAGCAGCGACAGCGCGGCGACCACGACGAACGCGCGCGCGATCCCGTTCTGAGCAGCTTGCACGCCAGCAAGCGGCTCACCGGCGCCGATGATCGCGCGCTGTCCGCTGAGGCGCACGGGGCGCTCCAAGATCCGAACCTTGCCGACGTCGGGCACGGGCTGGGTCGAGTAACCAGGTCGAGGAACTGTGAGCGCGGCTCCTTCGCGGTTCTCGACCGCTTGCTCCGCTGGCGACTCGTCGTCGTCCGGCAGGTCGCCGAACAGCTCGGGGTGGTTGGTGATCACGAACCGCCGAGCCGGCAGGAGCACGAACAGCAGCCGTGAGGTGGCGGTGTATGGCTGTGCGCTGAGGTAACGCAATGCCTCGGCGTGCACCGCTGGCAGCGATTGGCGGGCGACCGGCTCGAGCGAGGCCTGTAGCTGCGTTACGTTCCCTTCCAGGTCACGGTCGATCGTGCTCTGCAGCCGCGTGCCCGTCTCAACATAGACCACGACGAACGCGAGCGTGGCCGACGCCAGCATCACGGCAGCCACGAACGCGGTCAGCCGCCAGCGCAGGCTGCTGGGCGTCCGCAGCCTTGCTCGACGCGCGAAACTAGGTCCGCGCGTCCGCATCAAAGCGGTAACCGACCGTCCTGACCGTGACGATCGGGGCGCCGCGTTCGCCGTGACGCAGCTTGCGGCGAAGATAGCCGATGTAGACGTCGACGACATTCGTTCCAGGGTCATACTCGTAGCCCCAGACCGCCCGCAGGATCTGCTCACGAGAAAGCACTCGGCTGCTGTTGGCCATCAGGTAGTGCAGCAGCTCGAACTCGGTGCTCGAGAGCCGCACCAGCTCGCCGGCGCGCCGCACCTGCCGGCTGAGCAGGTCAAGCTCGATGTCGCCGCCTGCGAGCGTGGTGGTCGTGGCTCCGGAGCTCGCGCGCAGCTGCGCGCGGATCCTGGCGGCCAGCTCGCGCAACGAAAACGGCTTCGTCAGGTAGTCAACCAGCCCCGCGTCGAGCCCCGCGATGCGGTCATCGATCGCGCTGCGCGCGGTGAGCGCGATCACCGGCAGGCTCGGCTTGGCCTCCCTGATCGACGCCAGCACCTGCATGCCGCTCGCGCCCGGCAGCATCATGTCGAGCACGACGAGGTCGACGGGCTCGCTGCGGGCCTTCTCGGTGCCGCTGATGCCGTCCATTGCAGTGCTCACCTGGTATCCGTAGCCGGCAAGCCCCCGCTGCAGGAAGTCGACGATTCCGGGCTCGTCCTCGATCACGAGGATCGTGTCGCCCGCCGAGCCTGCAGCCGTAGATGCCATCTTTCGATCATATGACCCCGCTCGGCAGCGCGGCGGCTCGGCGGGCGCGGCAGGCTCGGCGCGCGCCGCGGCGATCAGCGTGCGTATTCCACTGCGCGCGACTCCCTGATCACTGTGACCTTGATCTGGCCGGGATACTCAAGCTCCTTCTCGATCTCGCGCGCGATCTCGTATGAGAGCAGCGTCGCGGCATCGTCGTCGATCGCTCCGGGCGCAACCATCACGCGAATTTCCCGGCCTGCCTGCATCGCGTAGACCTTGTCGACCCCCTTGTGGCGCGTCGCGATCTGCTCGAGGTCGCGCAGCCGCGTCACGTACTGCTCGAGCGACTCGCCGCGGGCACCCGGGCGCGCGCCCGACAGCGCGTCTGCGGCCTGCACCACGACCGCCTCGATCGTCTGCGGATCGACCTCGTTGTGGTGAGCCTCCATCGCGTGCGCCACCGCTTCCGACTCGCCGTACTTACGAGCCAGCACGCCGGCGACGAGCGCATGCGGACCTTCGATCTCGTGCGTCACCGCCTTGCCGATGTCGTGCAGCAGCCCGGCGCGGCGCGCTGTCTTGGCACCGGCGCCTAGCTCGCAGGCCATCATATCCGCGAGCCGAGCGACCTCGATCGAATGCGACAGGACGTTCTGGCCATAGCTGGTGCGGAACTTGAGGCGTCCCAGCAGCTTGACGAGCTCAGCATGCAGGCTCTGAACGCCGGCTTCGAAAGCGCCCTGCTCCCCCGCCTCCACGATATGCGCCTCGAGCTCGGACTTAGCCTGGTAGTACATCTCCTCGATCCGCGCGGGATGGATCCTACCGTCCTGGAGCAGCTTCTCCAATGTCATCCGCGCGATCTCGCGCCGGACCCCGTCGAAGCCGGAGAGCACGACTGCGCCCGGTGTGTCGTCGATGATGAAGTCGACGCCGGTGAGGTTCTCCAGCACGCGGATGTTGCGTCCCTCGCGGCCGATGATGCGCCCCTTCATGTCGTCGGCGGAAAGCTGCACCACCGACACGGTCGTCTCAGCGGCGTGGCCGGCGGCCAGCCGCTGCATGCAGACCGACAGGATGTTGCGCACGCGACGCTCCGCGTCGCGCCGAGTCTCCTCCTCGATCTGACGGATCCGCCGGGCGGCGTCGTGCCGAGCGTCCTCCTCGATCTCCTTGAGCAGGATCTGCTTTGCACGTGAAACCGAAAGCCCTGATACCCGTTCGAGCTCGCGCGTCAGCTGTACACGCTCGCCGGCGAGCCCCGCACGTTCGCTGGCGAGCTCGATCTCACTGCTGCGCAGCGTTCGCTCACGCTCGAGCAGCTCCGCGGTCGCGTCGGGCAGGTCGCCGTTGCGGGCGACCGGTCGCGGCGCCGCGACGGGTGGCGCTGCCTGCTGCGTGCGCGCACCGAAGCGCGCGTAGACGGCCGCCGCGGCGACGATGCCGACGGCTATCAGCGCTGCTCCAGCGATGACTTCCATGGTCGTTCCTCTCCTGCGGTCAGGGTAGCGGCCCCGGCCGTGCATGGCATCTATTTCATTTGCGGGAGCGACCGAACAGCCCGTGCGAGCACGAACGGGGCCGGTAAGGGACGTTCGCCCCTCAGACAGCGATCAGCTGGCGGTACGTCTGTACGTTCGGGGCGGGCCGGGACACGGCCCTGGGGTGGTTGCCATCACGCTTTTCCGGTATCCAAGATCTGAGAAAACTGCTGGATTTCGCGACCCTTCGGGCCGATCGTTCACTGCGTGGAATCGTAGTACCGGGCGTGGGTGTACGCAAACGGGTCGTGCGACCCCGCATCCGAGCGGCCGACCACCCGTACTGCTTGAAGCGCCGTCTCGCCGTCGTAGCCCTTGCGCAGAAGCACCCTCAGCGCCCGCTCTCGCTCGCGGCGATCGGCCGGCGGTTGCGGGAAGCGACGTGCAAGCACGGCCAGCGCGCGCTGCAGCTCAGTCTCCTGGTCGGGCTCGGCGAGCGTCGCCGCGATCAGCTCACGGTCGATCCCGCGAGCGACCAATCCCCGCTCGATCCGCTCTGCGCCCCACTGCTCGAGCGTTCGCTTGTCCTGCGCGAACAGCTTCGCGAAGCGGACGTCATTGAGGTAGTCGAGTGCGACCAGTTCGTCGATCGCTGCCTGCGCGCGGGGCGGATCGACCCCAGCGCGCTGCAGCTCGGCGGCGACCTCGGCGACGGTGCGCTCGCGCTTGTTGATGTAGTCGTAAGCGAACGCCAGCGCGCGCTGGGCTTGATCGGTCTCGGCCGTCATTCGGTCGCTAGGGATTCTTAGGCTAGGCGGCGGCCTGACTGGCTGGCGATTCCACGGCAGCCAGCGGCTGCTCGCCGCGGCCCACGATCGGCTTGACGAGATCGCGTCCGATGCCCAGCGCCGCGTAGATCTTCGCCTCGATCTCCTTCGCGGTCTCCGGATGCTGATCTAGAAACGTCTTGGAGTTGCCCCGCCCCTGGCCGAGCCGCTCCTCGCCGTAGGAGAAGAACGAGCCCGACTTGGTGACGATGTTGTGCTCGATCCCGAAGTCGAGCAGGCAGCCGGAGGTCGAGATCCCCCTGCCGAACTCGATGTCGAACTCGGCCTGCTTGAACGGGGCCGCGACCTTGTTCTTGACGACCTTCACGCGAACCCGGTTGCCGACCGCCTCGGTCCCGTCCTTCAGCGTCTCGATCCTGCGGATGTCGAGCCGCTGCGAGGCGTAGAACTTCAGTGCGCGACCACCCGGCTGGGTCTCCGGCGAACCGAACATGACGCCGACCTTCTCGCGGATCTGGTTGGTGAACACGCACAGCGTTTGCGTCCGGTTCAGGTTGCCGGCCAGCTTGCGCATCGCTTGCGACATCATCCGCGCCTGGGCGCCGACGGTCTGGTCACCCATCTGCCCCTCGAGCTCCGCCCGCGGCGTCAGCGCCGCGACCGAGTCGACTGCGATCACGTCGACGGCGCCGGAGCGGACCAGCATGTCGACGATCTCTAGCGCCTGCTCGCCGTAGTCGGGCTGCGAGACGAGCATCTCGTCGATATCCACACCGATCTGCTGCGCGTACAGCGGGTCCATCGCGTGCTCGGCGTCGACGAACGCGCACACCCCACCGAGCTTCTGCGCCTCGGCGATGATGTGGTACACGAGCGTCGTCTTGCCAGAGGACTCCGGGCCGAAGATCTCGATCACGCGGCCACGTGGCACGCCGCCGATCCCGAGCGCGATGTCCAGCGACAGCGCACCGGTTGGGATCGCGTCGACCGCGACCCGCGCTCCGGGATCTCCCATCCGCATGATCGAACCCTTGCCGAACTGCCGCTCGATCTGAGTCAAGGCGCCCTGCAGGGCCGCCTGACGCTTAGCATCGGACTTCGAATCCGACGTTGCGCCAGACTTAACGCCAGCCTTATCCTGCTCGCTCATCTCGATGCGCTCCTTGTCTCATGCCCTTTGAACGCTTGACGGTAGGGCTCCCTGCGGACGGAACGACAGGCTAGGCCCGATCACTGTGACCGAACAAGACGTGTTCGTCACAAAAGACGAGCATCTGGGCCTATGGCCCTAGCGCAAGCGACAGTGACCTCGCTCGTGGCGCTACCCCAGCTCAACCGTCAGCAGCGGCTCGTAGCGAGCGCCGGCGGTTGCGAGATACGAGCGGTAGAGCGCGATCCTGGTCGCGTCGAACGTCAGCGCCGGCGGTGGCTCCAGTGGCTCCAGTGCAACCCGCGCGCGGCGGCGCACGCGGGCGATCGTCACGTGCGGACGGAACTCGCGCTGATCGGGCTCGTAGTCGCACGCACCGGCGAGTCTGCGCGCAAGCGAGGCCTGCACGTGCGCGAGCGCGTTGCCGGGATCGTGCAGGGCGATCGCCAGCACCCGGGGACGCCGCACCGGCAGCCACAGCGCGTCGCCCAGCGCCAGCGCCGGCGATCTGATCACCGCATCCCCGTCCGGGCTCGCGCTTGCTGCCAGAAAAGCGGCCTCGATCGCCGGCAGCTCTGAGGCTGGGCGCGAGCCGAGGAAGCAGAGCGTGACGTGCATTCCCGCGGCGCTCACGCCGCGCAATGCGGGCCGACCCTCGAGCACCGATCGCTGCCAGCCGATCAGCGTCTCGCTCACCCTGGGCGGCAGGTCGAGCGCCACGAACAGACGCATGCGTGCCGCACGCCCCCCTGGCAACGCGCTGCGCTCGGGCACCTCGCTCCCCTCTGGTCCTGGTCCAGCGTCCTGCGGTCCCACGCTCCCCTCCGGTCCTGGTCCTGCGCTCCCACGCTCCCCTCCGGTCCTGGCCCTGCGTCCTGCGGTCCCACGTCCCCTCCGGTCAGTCGCTCTCCCCCGCCAGCAGCCGTGCGAGCATATGCAGCGCCACGGTGGTCGCGCGATCGCGGACGTCGTTGCGTGCCCCAGGTAGCCGCGTGCGGCGCGTCAGGGCCGCCCCTCCCCGTGCGCACACGCAGAAGCAGACGGTTCCCACCGGCTTGTCCTCGGTGGCTCCGTCGGGGCCGGCGACCCCGGTGATACCGATGCCGAACGCGGCATCGAATCGCTGCGCGGCGCCCCGTGCCAGCGCCTGCGCCACTTCGCCGGAGACCGCGCCGTGGCGCTCGAGCAGCCCCGGATCGACGCCGAGCAGCGCCACCTTCGCGTCGTTGCTGTAGGCGACCACGCCGCCGGCGAAGAACGTCGATGATCCCGCTCGCTCGGTCAGCCGGCCCGCCATCAGCCCACCGGTGCAGGACTCACCCACGGCGAGCGTGCGCTCACCCAGCAGCGCCACGATCTGCTCGTCGATCGTCGTGCCGTCCCGCGAGAACAGCTGGCCGGCGTGGCGCGCCGCGAGAAACTCGATCAGCGCGTCATAGGCTGCCTGGGCCGGCGGCTCGTAGCGCGTGGAGATCTCGATCTCGCCGCGTCGCAGACAGGTCGTGATCTCGAGCTCGTCGAGCGACAGCCCCGCCTGCTCGGCCGCACGGAGCGTGCTGGCGATCTCCGACTCCGGGATACCGAACAGTCGCACGATCTCGCGCCGGTAGACGGTCGCGCCGGCGATCGCCAGCTTGAACGCGTCAGTCTGCACCGCGGCGCTCCACATCGGCTGCAGCTCGCGCGGAGGGCCGGGCAGCACGACCACCGTCGGCCCCGGCGGGACCCGCTCGCGCCCGGGTGGCACCACCAGCCCGGGCGCGGTTCCGACCGGGTCGATCACGGTCGCACCTTCGGGGATCACAGCCTGCTTACGGTTCGATTTCCTGACCGCCTCGGGGTTGAGCCCCGGCCAGCGCTTCAGCATCGGCGCGAGGATCTCGCCGATCACCCGCTCGAGTCGGTCGTCGAGCACCATCTCGCGCTCGCAGAAGCGACCCACGACCTCGGCGGTGAGGTCGTCGGCGGTGGGACCCAGTCCGCCGCTGGTGATGATCAGCGCGAGTCCCATCAGGTCCATCTGCGCCAGCGTCGCGAGCAGGTCCTCGGGGCGGTCTCCGACGACCGCGATCAGCGCGGCGTCGACGCCGAGCTCACGCAGTTGCTCGGACAGCCAGGGGCCGTTGCGGTCGCTGATGATCCCCGTCAGCACCTCGGTTCCGGTCACCAGGATGCCGGCGCGCACGACCCTCCGACCCGCCTCGAATGCAGCCGCCTCGCTCATTGGCAAGTGGGCCCCGTCTTCGTGGTCGTGACGCCGGTCGGCTGCACTTCCAGAAAGATCGCGTTCGTCTCCGGCGTGACGGTGTAGGGCTTCCCGTTGGCGACCATGTGCACCGAAGCGTTGCCTAGCGTGATCAGCAGCTTGCTCGCGGTCTGCTCGGGGATCGTGTCCCCGACGCTGTAGTCCAGCCCGCGGATCAGCGTGTGGCCGCTGCCGTCGACGACGCACACGTAAACGGAGGCGGTGGGAACCAGCTTGAGCGTCGCCACCGCGTGGGTCGTGGTGGTCGGCGTCGTCGTCGGCAGCGTGACCGTGTGCGAGGGTCGCTTGGGCTTGTGAGCGCCGTGGTGGCGCTCAGCCGTCGTGGTGGAGACGCTGCTTGTCGTCGTCGCGGTGATGTTGGTGGCGAGCTTGCCGACGACGAACAACGCGACGACGACCACTGCGAGCACCGCGACGACGATCACCCATGACGGCATCAGCGGGCCGCGCGCATCCCGCTCGCGCTCGCGGATGATCGCGGCGATCGGGTGCGAGTCGTGATCCGCCGGGCGCTCGTAGCGGCGCTTGTACTCATCGATCAGCAGCCGGCTGTCGAGCCCGAGGTAGTCGCCGTAGGTGCGCAGGAAGCTCTTGACGTAGACGGGGCCCGGGAGCAGATCCCACTCCTCGTTCTCGATCGCGCGCAGGTACTTGGCGCGGATCTTGGTCCGCGCCTCGACCTCGCCGATATCGATGTGCGCCCGCATCCGGGCCTCACGCAATGTCGAGCCGATTTCAGCCATCATTACTAAGGCTACGGGGTGCCCAGCGGTGAGTACTGATCGCTGCCAACCTATGGCTCGATCTCAGAGCCTGGCGCGTCGATGGCGCCCGCCGGCGCCCGCGCGCCGGCGCCGGCGCCGGCGCCGGCGACACCCTCGGCGAGATGCACGAGGATCCTCGGTACGTCCGCTTCGGTGATCAGCACCTGCCGCGGCTTGGAGCCTTCGTAGCCGGAGATGATCCCGCGCCGCTCGAGCATGTCGATCAAGCGCCCCGCGCGCGTGTAGCCGAGTCGCAACCGGCGCTGGAGCATCGAGGTCGAAGCCGTGCCCATCTGCGCCACGAGCCCAATCGCCTCCTCCAGCAGCGGGTCCTCGTCGGGGTCGAACTCGTCCGGAGAGCTGCTCCCGTCATCACCCTCCGCCTCTTCCAGCAGCTCCTCCTGGAACTCCGGCTCGCCCTGGCGGCGCCAGTGCTCGGTCAGCTCCAGGATCTGTGTCTCGTCGATGTACGCCCCTTGGATTCTCTGGAGCTTGCTAGTGCCAACGGGCGAGAACAGCATGTCGCCCTGCCCGAGCAGCGACTCGGCGCCGTTGTGGTCGAGGATCACGCGCGAGTCCGTCTGGCTGGAGACAGCAAAGGCGATCCGCGATGGCACGTTCGCCTTGATCATGCCGGTGATCACGTCCACGCGCGGGGACTGCGTGGCGAGCACGAGGTGGATGCCGACGGCGCGCGCCTTCTGCGCCAGGCGGATGATCGACTCCTCGACATCTGCGGGCGCGACCATCATGAGGTCGGCGAGCTCGTCGATCACGCACAGAATGTACGGCAGTGGCGGGTCGCCCCGCTGCTCGCGATAGCGGTTGAGCTCGGGCAGCGAGCGGGTCCGCGCCAGCGACATGATGTTGTAGCGCTGCTCCATCTCCTTGACCAGGTTGGCGAGCGCGTTGGCAGCCATCCGCGGGCTCGTGATCACCGGCGTGAGCAGGTGCGGGATCGCCTCGTAGTGATTGAGCTCGACCTGCTTGGGGTCGACCAGGACGAGCCTCACCTCGTGCGGCGTCGCGCGTAGCAGGATGCTTGCCAGCATCGCGTTCACGCACGCCGACTTGCCGGCTCCGGTCGTGCCCGCGACCAGCAGGTGCGGCATCTTCGCAAGGTCGGCGCCGATCGCCCGGCCACCGACGTCCTTGCCCAGCCAGACGGTCAGCGGCGACCACTCCGGCGGCGGCTCTTGGAACACGTCGCCGAGGTGCACGATCCGCCGCCGCGCATTCGGCACCTCCACACCGACGGCCGTCTTGCCTGGAATCGGCGCGAGGATGCGGATGTCGGTCGCCGCCAGCGCGTAGGCGAGGTCGTCCTTCAAGCTGGCGACCTTCGAGACCTTGATGCCAGGTGCCAGGCGCAGCTCGTAGCGCGTGATGTGCGGACCGGCGACGCGGCCGACGACCTTGGCGTCGATACCGAAGTGACCGAGCGCTTCGAGCAGGCTGCGGGCGACCTGCTCCTGGCCGGCGGTGTCCGGCTTGGCCGCCTCGCCCGTGGAGCGCACGAGCGAGCGTGAGCTTGGGACCAGCCAGACGAAGTCCGGGTCGTCGGTCACCTCCGCGCGGTAGCGCCCGCGCGGAGTCAGCTGGTCGCTCGAGATCGGCCGGCTCGCGCCCGCTGAGATTGGCCGGCTCGCCGTGGCTTCGCCGCCCTGGACCGCGTCGTTGCCCGCTTCGTCGTCGGCGCTCGTGACGTCATCCGCCTGTTCGAACCTAGGCTCGCGGTCAGGCTCGTGCTCGACAGCGTCGCCGTCGGCCTCGATCGGCGGTGCCTCGACATGCGTGGCGCGCACGACCATCTCGCCGGTGTCGCTCTCGGGGACCGCGAGCGGGCCGTCGTCGTGTCCGCCGCGGCCCGCGTCGGGAAGCGGGATCCGTCCCGCATGCGTCGAGGGACGGATCGCCGCGGAAGCGCGCGCGAAGTCGCCGCCGGAGCGGCGCAGCGCGAGCGTGGCAGCCGATGCGTGCCCGCGGACGCCTCGGATCACCGATGCGATCGTCGCGCCGGTCAGCAGGATCACGCCCGCAAACGCCAGAAACAGCGCCAGGATGTCGGCACCGGCTTGGGAGAGCAGATGCGAGGCGACCCAGTACTCCGACTGGCCGACGATGCCGCCGCGTGCTTGCAGGCTCGCCGGCTGCCAGAAGTCGGGTCGTGACGCTGCACCGGGTCCGATCCCGAGCGTTCCCGCGGCGAGCATCAGGGTTAGCGCCGCGGTCAGGCACAGAGCACCGGTTCGCACTGGCCGCGTCGGCGGACGCCAGTCGCGCGCGAGGATCAGCACCCCGGCGAGCACGAGCGTCACAGGCACGAGGTACCCGAGCGCTCCGAACGCGAACTTAGCGCCGCGCACCGCACCGGCACCGAGCGTGCCGCCGCCCCACAGCCGGTAGGCGACGCCTGCAAGGAAAATCCCGAGCGCGATCAGCGCGATCGCGATCACGTCGACCTGGTGGGGTTCGAGCTCGAGCCAGCTGCGCAGTGCCGGGCGACTCGCGAGCAGCGACCGTTTGCCGCGCGCCGGCGGTTTCAGCTTGCGCTTAGTCTTTGCGCGCGCGGCGGCCATGTCCGAGGAGCTGACTTCGACGCCGCCGCTCGAGGGCCTCCTTGGCAGTGCTAAAGAAAAACGCTCTAAAGATGGTCCCGTTGAGCCTTCCACGGCCCTACCATCAGTCCGGCGATGAACGATTTTGAACGTCCCGCGCGCGTGCTCGTCGTGGAGGACGACGATGCGATCGCCCAGGTTCTGCAGCGCTCGCTGCGGATGGAGGGCTACGAGGTCCGCCTCGCGGGCGACGGCGTGAGCGCGCTGGATCAGGCGCATGCGTTCCTGCCTGACCTGGTGATCCTCGATCTGGGGCTGCCGCGCATGGACGGGATCGAGGTCGCACGCACGTTGCGCGAGACCGACGACGTCCCGATCCTGGTGCTGACCGCCCGCGATGCCGTCGAGTCGCGGGTGGAGGGTCTCGACTCCGGTGCGGACGATTACCTCGTCAAGCCGTTCGAGCGTCAGGAGCTGCTCGCGCGGCTGCGCGCGCTCTTGCGTCGCCGGCCGCCGCGGGGGCAGGCGACGCTGACGGTCGGTGATCTGAAGCTGAATCCCGACACGCACGAGGTCGTCCGCGGCGACCGCGCGCTGGAGCTGACCCAGCGTGAATTCGAGCTGCTCGAGTATCTGATGCGCAACGAGCGGATCGTCGTCTCGCGCCAGCGCCTGCTCGACGAGGTGTGGGGCTACGACCCGTTCTCGATGACGAACACGATCGAGGTGTTCGTCTCCAACCTGCGACGAAAGCTTGAAGCGGATGGCGAGCCTCGGCTCCTCCACACGATCCGCGGCGCGGGCTACGTTCTCCGCGTATAGGACGGTTCCGATCCGCTGGCGCCTGGCGGGCGGCTCGGCGGTTCTGACGTTCGTGATCCTGGCTTCGTTTGCGGCGGTCGTCGGCGTGCTGACCGACCGGCTGCTGAGCGGCCAGTTCGTCGACCAGATGAATTACGCGGTCGAGTACCTGGAGGTCAAAATGCAGCCGCAGGGCGAGGGCCACGCGCTGCTCGACTGCGGCCTGCATGTCAACCTGGCGAACTTCGCCGGCGCCGACAACGCCCAGATCAGGGTCATGGACGACGTCGGCGACGTGCTTTGCACGCAGGTGGCGGGCCTCAGAGGCGCGCAGGAGCAGGGGCTGCCACCGCGGTTCACGGTGCCCGTGGCGCCGGGAAGCTACGTGCAGGACGGCTACCGCGTCGAAGCGCACTACCTCACCTGGCGACCGGTGGGTGAGGGTTGGCTGATCTACGCGAGGCCGCTGTCGAGCCTCGACCACACGCTGGCTGACGTGCGGCTGTTCCTGCTGTTCGGCGTCCTCGGCGGCACCGTTCTGGCGCTGCTGGCCGGGCTCGCGAACGCGCAACGGGCGATGCGCCCGATCGCGCAGCTGACCGACGCGGCGCGGGAGATCGAGCGCACGCGCGATCCGAGCCGGCATGTTCCGCACCCGGAGGCCGATGACGAGATCGCCGAGTTGGCCCGCACGCTCGAAGGGATGCTCGGTGCGCTGGACGAAGCTCGGGCCGCGACTGAGACCGCCTTGAGGCGGCAGCGGGAGTTCGTGGCGGACGCGTCGCACGAGCTGCGCACGCCGCTGACCAGCGTGCTGGCTAATCTTGAGCTGCTGACCGATGAGCTGTCCGGCGAGCAGGCGGAATCCGCCAAGGCGGCGTTGCGCTCGACGCGGCGGATGCGGAGACTGGTCGGCGACCTGCTGCTGCTCGCCCGCGCCGACGCGCAGCGCGCGCAGCCGTACCGGCAGACCGACCTGGCACAGGTGCTGATCGATGCGACGGCGGAGATCGAGCCACTCGCCGATGACCACGAGATCACGGTCGAGCCGGCCTCGGCGGTGATCCCCGGCCGCGGCGACGACCTGCACAGGATGATCCTCAACTTGCTCGAGAACGCCGTCCGGCACACGCCGAAAGGAACCCACATCCGGGCGTGCACGTTCCTCGACGAGGGCGTCCCGGTCGTGCTCGTCGAGGATGATGGACCAGGCATCCCGCCTGAGCTGCGGCGCAAGGTGTTCGAGCGGTTCGTGCGCGGCGGTGGCGACGGCGGGCGCGGCTCGGGCCTCGGCCTGGCGATCGTGCAGGCGGTCGCTGAGTCGCATCGCGCGCGCATCGAGCTCGGTCAGCTGACGAGCGACGGCGGCACCCGGTTCATGATCCGGTTCGTCGAGTCGGCGGGCACGCGGCCCGCCGCTGACGGCGGCCTTCAGACTTCGACGACCACCGGCAGCACCATCGGCCGACGCCGCAGCCGGTCGTAGACGAACGCGGCGAGATCGTCGTGCAGTTCCTCCTGCACGAGGTCGATCTCGTGCAGGCCGTCGCCGGCGCAGCGCTTCAGCGAGCGTCTCACCTCGTCACGGATCTCCTTCACGAGACCGTCCGCCTGCTCGATGAACGGCACCCCGCGGAAGATCACCTCGGTGTCGGCGACCGGCTCGCCGCTCTGCTCGGAGATCGTCGCGACGACGATGAAGATCCCATCCGCGGACAGCATCCGCCGGTCGCGCAGCGCCACGTCGGCAGGGTCACCGATGTCGACGCCGTCGACGAACACCATCCCCGCCTGCTCCTCGGCGCCGAAGGCCGCGCTGCGGGAGTCGATCTCGAGTGGCAGGCCGTTGGCGCCCTGGAACACGTTGTCGGGGTCGATCCCGACCGCTTCGGCCAGTTGCGCGTGCAGATGGATGCGCTTGAAGTCGCCGTGGACCGGCATCATGTAGCGCGGCTTGAGGAGATTCAGCATCAGCTTCAGCTCCTCGCGGTAGCCGTGCCCGGAGGCGTGGATTGGCGCGTCAGCGGTCGTCACGACGTCGCATCCGATCTGGTACAGACGGTCGACGGTCTCACTGACCGCGCGCTCGTTGCCGGGGATCGGGGTGGCCGAGAACACGACCGTGTCGCCACGATGCAGCTTGATCATGCGATGGTCGTTGTGTGCCATCC
>JBKQKK010000108.1:0-4035 GCA_052147535.1 Solirubrobacteraceae bacterium
GATGCAGGCTCGGGTGGGCATCGATCGAGACTCGGACCATAGCTTCTCAGTCGCCCGGTCCGCCCCCGCGTGACCGGCCCGCCGACCGCGGTACGGCGTCGACGAGGCGGGTGCGGGGATCACCGCCTGGTCTCGCAGCCGTCGGCGGCGCCGACGCTTAGAAGCCGAGCCGTGCTCGCCACCTTGATTGCGGATCGACAAGCGCACGCGTCCAAGCGCGGGCTGCGAGCGCTCGGAGCCGCCCTTGAGCTCGTCGCAGAACCCAAGGCTGAGCGAACGCCGCCTCCCCGCCACGGCTCCATAGCATGCATGTCGTCATGTCCGCGGATCCGTTGGGCGAGCCGCATTCGGCGGTGCATTTCGATGAGCAGCGCGACTTCTGGTGGAACCTGGATTTCCTGCGGCTGGTCGCCGCCCGCCTGGATCTGGCGCGGGCGAGATCGGTGCTCGATGTCGGGTCTGGGCTTGGGCACTGGGGCAGGGCTCTGTTGGCGGTGCTGTCGCCGCAGGTGACCGTCGTGGCCGCTGGACGCCGAGCCGGAGCGGTCTGCACGCTGGCGGACAGCACCCGCCACCACAACCCCGGGGCGCCAGGACCTCTACGCCAGCGCCCGCGGCGGCGGGCACGACCACCCCCGCGCGATCCGCACCCTCGGGCGCGCCTGGTGCCGCATCGTATGGCGCTGCTGGCAAGACCGCACCCCGTATGACCCCGCCCGCCACCGCGCCCTGCAACAGCACATCACCGTCACCATCCCCACACCGTCAGGGCCCGTCATCGACCAAGCCGCCACCGAGCGCATGGCCCTCGGCGTCACCGCGATCACCCCCCGGACCCCCGGGCGGCAAACCGCAGCCCCCTCCCCAAATGGACTTCGGCGGAGCATCGCGCCGGACGGCGGGGCTGTCACCGAGCGAAGCGAGGGGAAGGTCCAGCGAAGCGACCTTGACAGCCACGCCGCCGGCGCCACCATGATTGAAGTCCAGGTGGGAAGGGCGCCGGACCCACCGCCTCCCGCGGCTCTCGGTAGCCACCGGCCCACGCCCCTGGGGCAATCGAGTCGCAATCCGCCGAACCGGGGTTGACACAGGACGTCCGCTGACGGGGTCGGCTCGCGACGTGCCCGCTTCCGGGGACCGGACCTCGGGAGCAGCCAGGTGCCCGACCGACGCTCGAGGCGGGCGAGGGTCGTGCGGTTACCGGGGGTCGGTCTGGTAGGCGATGGAGCGGTGGCGGATCGCGGCGACGCGGACGGTGCGCTGGTCCTCGCTGAGCTGATAGACGATGCGGTAGGTCCCGACTCGTAGCGAGCGCAGGCCTTGTAGCCGGCCGCGGAGCTCGTGTCCGGTAAGCGGTTCGCGCTCGAGTAACCCGAGCGCGTCTTCGACGGCATCGATCAGCGGCCAGCTGAGATCAAGCAGTTCCTGGCGGGCGCGGCGCGCGATGACGACGCTGGCCACGCGCTCAGCGGGCTGAGCGACGCTCGGCAAGCTCTGCGCGCAGAGCTGTCAGCGTGATCGTTTCATCGCGCGTGAGTTCGGCCACCCCGGCCTCGATCGCCGTGAGCGTCGCGGAATCCGACAGGATCTCCGCGGTTTCCTCAAGGGCTTCATATTCGTCGATCGGCACCAGCGCGGCGGCAGGCTTGCCGTTACGAGTCACGAGCACATGGTCACGACGATCGGCGACGTCGCTCAAGAGCTCGCTGAGCTTGGTCCGGAACTCTCGAACGGGGACGGTCTTCGCCACGCGCCGAGTGTACCTCATTGCGTACACGACCCATGCCCGAGCTTGGCCTCCCCAAAGTGGTCGCTATGCCGCTCAGACGGTCGCCCGGCCATGTGACCGCTTTGGCCGGCTGACGCCGCGAAGCAGGTATGCGCCCTGGCGGCCGGTGTAGTGGCGGAGCGGGCACGAAGCGCGGGACGATGTCGAGCATCAGCTGCTCGGAATTGCGTCCGAGGCCGCTACGGCGGCGGAGACGACAGGGCTGATCGAATTCGGTACCCGGGCGCGGTTCCGACATCCATTGGTCCGCTCGGCGGTGTATCGGGCGGCGCCATTGCGAGACCGCCAGAGCGTTCATCGCGCCCTTGCCGAGGCGACCGATCGGATGCTCGACCCCGATCGTCGAGCCTGGCATCGCGCTCACGCGGCGCCCGGACCTGATGAGGTGGTGGCGGATGAGCTCGAGCGTGCGGCTCAGAGGGCACAACGTCGAGGCGGCATCGCAGCCGCCGCTGCGTTCTTGGAACGGGCGGCGGAGCTGACGCCAGACCCCGCCCGTCGGGGTGCGCGGTCGCTGGCAGCCGCACATGCCAAGTTCAACGCCGCGGCGCCAGACGTCGCGTCTGAGCTACTTGCCAGCGCATCGATCTGCCGCCTGGACGAACTCCAGCGCGGCCAGCTCGAGCGCCTGCGCGCGCGGATCGCGTTCGCACGCACGCGGGGGCGAGACGTGGCACCGTTGCTGCTGGCCGCAGCCGAACGCCTGACGCCGATCGACGGGGCGCTCCCGCCACCGCAGATCACCGCTGAGGGCGTGGTGCCGTTTCCGAGCGACGGGGCACGGAAACGCAACGCGCGAATCGCGTTCTTCTACCCCTACACCGGCATCACCCCCGCGATGTGCATGCGCGTCCCCGGCATCGGGTCGCAATACCTGATGGCCATGCGCGACAGCGACGGCCAGTACCTCGACGGTGACCGCACATATCGGCTCACGCTCCCGCCCGAGATTCCCGAGAGCCGCTTCTGGTCAGTGGCGCTCTACGACCGCCAAACCCGCTCGATGCTCCAGACCGACCAGCGGAAGCCGGACATTGGAAGCCAGTCGGGCACGGTCAAAGCCAACCCCGACGGCTCCACCGACATCTACTTCGGCCCGACCGCTCCGGATGGCAAGGCCAGCAACTGGATCCAGACCGCCCCAGGCAAAGGGTTCTTCACGATCCTGCGGCTCTACAACCCCCTCCCGCCGTTCTTCGACAAGACCTGGCGGCCAAGCGAGATCGAACCCTCCGGCCCCTGATCCAACGAGCACCACGCTCCAGCAGGCTTACGCGACAGGCCTGGCGAGGGCCGCAAACGAGAACGACATGCGCCGTCCTCCACGACACGCCTCCACCGGTTGCCGGACAGGGTTACCGCGATCACGACGAAGCGGGGCTCACGAGCGCCGTGTCGAGCGTCCTGCTCGTCGTCACGTCCGGGACTCACTCGGGCCGCCTCCGTCCGCCGGCGTGAGCGATCAGCGCGCAGCCCTGGTTTGACGTCAAGGGAGGAACGAGCGCTTGCTCGATCCCAGCAAGCGCAACCGGCGGCTGGTGCCCGGTCGATCGGGACGCGGCAGCGAGCGCCACGCCGCGTGGCGCTTGCTGAGTCTCGCCGGCGGTGTCGTTCGGCAAGCACTCGTGCCGTTCGGCCCGGGGACAGGAGCGATCGTCAGCGCCAGCGACGCCGCACTATTGCCTCCGCATGAAGGCGATCGTCGGCTCGTTCGAGCCGGGCCGGTCCCAGTCGTCGGAGGAGCGGCTAAGAGCACGCTCGTGCTTGCTGCGCTTCAGCAAGCACTTCCGAGAGAAGCGACGACCTCAAGACCGGAATGCGACGTCGTTGCATCTGGCGCCAAGCGACGACGCGGGATCGGGCGATGCACCGCGGCGCGGTGTGAGGGAAAGCACGACATCGCTTGGCGACGGCGCCCTTTGCAAGCGCATCGCGATGAATGGAATCGCGCGCGCACGACAGCCTGGACTATAGGAATCGCGTGAAGGCGATCGTCGGCTCGTTCGAGCCGAGGCGGTCCCAGTCGTCGGAGGAGGAGCGGCTCAAAAGCACGGTCGTGCTTGCTGCGTTTCAGCAAGCACTTTGGAGAGACGAGGAGCGCGCGCTCGCGATCGCCGCCGAGATGGCCGCGTTCTGCCCACCCGAGGACATGCTCCACGCCGGCGACCTCAAAGCGCTCGCCAGCGGCCTGCTCGGTACCGCACCACCAGGGCCCGTGCGGGGCGAGCCATGGCGCCCAGACCGGT
>JBKQKK010000109.1:0-16961 GCA_052147535.1 Solirubrobacteraceae bacterium
AGCCGTGCAGATCGTCCATTCGCCCCGGGCTCGCGGGATATGAGCACGTCGGGTCAGCTCATGACGAGGTGGAGGCCGCCGAGGCGCTCGGCATGTCCCGGCAGCCACCTACTGGAAGATCCGCGAACTCGGGGATCGTCGCCCCGGCGGGTGCTGACCAGGCTCAGGTTCGGGCCGATGCGGAGCGAGCGACAGTGAGGTACCAGTAGCCACCCGCGAGGTTCAGCGTCCCAAGAACCAGGAAGAAGGCTGCCCATCCGTAGACGCGGTAGGAGAGGCACACGACGCCTGCGGCGGCCGCGACACTGCCACCGGCAATACGCCCGACCCCGAAGACGCGGAGGTGGCGGTACTCATATGGCACGATCAGGCGTTGCATGCCGGGTCGCGGGGGAGATGCCCACCATCCGCGAAGACCTTTCCGAGCGGCGTTGTCGTTGGCAGCGTTCATCGGGGGCGTCCCGCTCATGCTCGCTTCAGGAACCTCAAATAGAACGCCGCGAACACCATGACAATCCCGACGTTTACGATCAGGCGCTCCCAGAACCGATGCCTGAAGAACAAGACGTCCACGCCGACCACGACGGTTACCAGCGTGAGCACGTAAAGCACGATGCCTGCCTGCCTTCTCATCGTTCCACCCTACTGCTCGAGGCCGCGTCGTGGCCATGGATGACGCCGCCGGTCGGCAGCGTGTCGGGCGCTTCCCACACAACGTCATCGGCGAGACAGCTCCCGACCCCCGGCAAATCGCCGCTCCTAAGAGCTTCATAGGCCGCGCGTGCGACCGCTCCGTTCTCGGCTGATAGCTAACGCCGCCGGCGCTGCATTTCGCACTTAGCGAGCGTCCGAGCGACAATCGAGCAGACGAGCGCAACTCAGCGCGATGGTCACGTGACGGCGTCGGCGACCTTTGAGCAGACCGCGCGAAGAAACTAGCGCGCTTGCCGACCAGTTTGGCGCGCCTATGCGGCGAAATCAAGATAATCTAACCCGCTCGGAAACCGCTCTAACGCGGCTGAGCGTAGGCCGCGTTGCAATCCATGTTGCGCAGGTCGGTCAGCCGGTCCGGCCCGGTGGGGTTCCAGCCCAGCTGTTGGCGCGTCAGCGCGCTGGAGGCGGCAAGATCGATCGTGGCGAGGTTCGGCAACCAGCCGAAGTACTCCGGCGCTTCCTCCGGTGTGATCGACTCGAGGGCATCTTCAACCGCGCGCCGATCACCTCGGCGATGTCGCGCAGGGCAACCCCTTCCTCGCCTACGGCGTGGTAGCGCGCGCCTGCCTGGCCCTTCTCGAGCGCCAGCCGGTAAAGCCGGACGGCGTCGGAGACGTGCACGGCCGGCAGAGCGGTTCTTGCCCTTGCCGACATACGCCACCCGGCCCTGTTGCCGCGCCAACTGGATATGTTGTGTGACCCGGCCAAACCTGCGCGTGTTGTGCACCTGCGACAGCCGCATCACCATTACGCGCACGCCCCTGGCGATGAGGGCGTCGGCCGCCTCCTCGGAGGCTGCGCGGGGGAACTCGGCCGAGGCGACGTGATCGTCGGTCTCTACCGCCGGGCCGCCGGTCTTTGACCGGGCGAGGCCCGTGCCGGAGGTGATCACGAGCGGCCGGTCCGAGCCGGCCAGCACCTCGCCCAGCGTCTCGATGACCTTGCGGTCGTCCTCACTGTTCTCCTTTAGGTTGGAGAAGTCGTGGTTGAACGCCGCGTGGATGACGCCGTCGGCCGCCTCGGCGGCGGTGCGCAAGCGGTCCAGGTCGTTCACGTCGCCGCGGAAGACCTCGGCCCCGGCACGGGTGAGCGCCTCGGCGCCCGCGTCCGAACGACTGAGCCCAAACACGTGATGGCCTGCGTTAATGCGCTCTTTCCGCACGTCTGGTCGTCTATTTCTCCCCCCACTCTTCGGCCTCGGCGGCGGCTTTGAGGGAGAGTGCTTGAAGTTCTGAGGTGAGCTGGCGTAAGCGTCGGTTGTTCTCGAACCAGGGTCGGTAGCGGGTCGCCTGGTCGGGGGTGAGGTTGCGGGTGACGGTCTTCTGGTTGATCTTGCGTGTCCAGGCGATGTAGGGGCCGTGCAGTTTGGGTGGGTTGGCGTGGCAGTGGCAGCCTGGGTTGGGGCAGCGGATCTGGCGCTCGGCGACCGACCCGGGCAGGCAGAAGCCGAGTGTCGCGAGCTCTGCGATGAGTTCCGTGAGGCGGCGCGCGTGCGCGGGCGCGATCGCGGGCTGCTGGTCTGTGGCGCGGGGTTGGGAGTGTTGGTCGGGCATTGGTTGTGGGTTTCCGTCCGAGGGCTACGGTACTAATACCGTAGCTACCGGACGGAACAATGACCACGATGACCGAAGATCAACGACTTGAGCTTTCCTGGAACGCGGTCGGGGCGCTGCCGATCGTCAGCCACTTCCTTGATCGCCTCGGGCTTGAGGCGCTGCTCGCGCGCTATCTCCCCGCGGGCGATGTGCGCGCGCTGATGGCGCCCTGGCGGGTAATCAGGGCGCTTCTCATCAACCTGTGTCTAGAGCGCGAGCCGCTATACGGGATCGGGGAGTGGGCTGCGCGACATGACGCGGGCGCGCTCGGACTCGAGCCCGAGGAGGTCGCGCTGCTGTGCGATGACCGTGTCGGGCGGGCGCTTGATGCGCTGTTTGACTGCGACCGCGCGTCGCTGTTGACAGAGCTGGTGCTGTACGCGATCAAGGAGTTCCGGGTTGACTGCTCGCAGCTGCACAACGACTCGACCTCGATCACCCTGTACGGCGACTACGACCAGGCCGACGGCCGCGCGCGGGGCGGCCAGGCAACAGCCGCCGCCAAGCGCGGCCATAACAAGGAGCATCGTGGGGACCTCAAGCAGCTGCTGTTGATCCTGACCGTGTCCGCTGACGGGGCAGTCCCGCTCGCGCACCGGCTCGCTGACGGGAACCTGACCGATGATCAGACGCACATCGCTACCTGGGACGGGCTGTGCGCGCTGACAGGCCGCCACGACTTCCTGTATGTCGCGGACTCCAAGCTGTGCACGCGCGAGCAGATGGGCCACATCGATACCCGCGCCGGGCGGTTCATCACGGTATTGCCCCGCTCGCGTAAAGAGGACGGGCGCCTGCGCGACTGGATGACAAGCGCGACGCCTGACTGGTCAGAGGCCGAGCGCAAACCCGCCAAGCGCAAGGGCGATCCCGACCACGTCTGGCGGGTCTGTCCGGCGCCGTTCCCGACCGCCGAGGGGTACCACATCACGTGGGTTCACTCCAGCGCCAAGCAGTACCGCGACGAGACCGCCCGCAGCGAGCGGATCGACCGCGCCCGCCACGCCCTCACCGAGCTCTCCGAGCGGCTGGCCGGCCCGCGCGCCCGGGTCAGCACCCGCGTCGCGGCCGAGGAAGCCGCAGCCGCGCTACTCGCCTCAACAGGAGCCGAGCGGTGGGTCACCCTGACCGTCACCGAAACCATCGAAGAGCACTATCGCCAAGAGAAACGCGGCCGGCCCGGCAACGACACCCGCTACCGCAAGACCGAAAAGACCCGGTTCGCGCTCGAGGTGACGGTCAACGCCGAGCAAGTCCGCTACGACGCCGCCTCTGATGGCTGCTTCCCGCTGATCACCAACGACACCAAGCTGACCGATACCGAGGTGCTCGTCGCCTACCGTTACCAGCCAAACCTCGAGAAGCGCCACCACGAACTCAAGTCCGTCCAAGACGCCGCGCCAGTAACACTCAAGAGCCCGTTCCGGATCGAGGCGCTGTTCGCATGCCAGTTCATCGCGCTACTCACCAACTGCCTGATCGAACGCGAGCTACGCAACGCGATGACCCAACACAAGATCCACGAACTGGCGCTCTACCACGAGCAACGCGCCTGCCAAGCGCCCACCGCCGCCCGCCTCTTCGACCACTTCACCGACCTAAACCGTCACCACCTCACCCGCGACGCCCAGCACATCAAGACCTTTGATCCGAAACTCAACGCGCTGCAACTCCAACTGCTCGAACTCCTCGGGATCCCCGCCAGCGCCTACACCAGCGACCCCGTCCCTGAACCAGCCCGCCAGGATGGGGGGAGATATTGACCGTCAGACCTGCGGAAAGAGAGATAGTTCGGAGGCTGGCAGCGAGGTTGTGGCCGGCCGAACCAACGGGAAGGGGTCCTCCATGGGATTCAGGCGACGGGTAAGGCGTCGGGCGCTCCTCGTCGGAGGGGTCGCCGGAGTGGCGGTTGCTCGCCATCGTGCAGCTGGCTCCGAGGAGCAGGAGCAGGCGCCTGCCGAGCCTTATCAGGACCAAGCGCCGCCTGCGGCGGACCCGGCGGACGAGATCGAGCACCTCGGGCAGTTGCACTCCTCGGGGGTGCTGACGGACGAGGAGTTCTCCGCGGCCAAGGCGAAGATCCTCGGGTCCTGACCGCGACTCGGATTCTCAGAGGACTTCGAACAGATCGTTAGGACGGGAGGCTGCAATGAGTGAATCGCGCAAGGACGTGCTGCTGAAGGCGCTCGAGGCGGAGGCGGGCGTGGCCTCGGTCGATCCGGGCACCCTGTTCACCGATGATGTCGTCGGGTGTCGCCGATCGTGAGCGTGTCAGGGCTGTCAGCCGTCGCGGAGGTCGGCGCTCAGCGTGATACGGCGTTCTCCAACGTCGTCATCTCGTTGCGGGGGCTCGATGAGGTGGGCAACAGGGCGTTCGCCGAATGGGTGGTCCAAGCCGATCACACGGGGCCGTTCGTGCTCGGCGAGGACGCGGTGCTGGAAGCGACGGGGCGGTGTGTCGAGTTGGCCGGCGCCACGATCGCTGACTTCCGCGACGGGAAGATCCGGTCGTTCCGGAGCTACTTTGACGACGCCTCGCTGATCGAGCAGATCGTCGGCGCATAACGAGCCGATCGTGGTGGAGTTCCACGTCGAGGACAATCCCGATCCGCTCGACATCGAGGTCCTCGAAACGCAGATCCGTCGTGAGGCGTCCGCCGTCATGGGACTCGGTGACGAGGTCGAGCTCGCGATCTTCGTGCGCGACGCCGGCACAGTTGTGGCCGGTATCAGCGGGTGGACCTGGGGCGACTGCTGCGAGCTCCAGAGCCTCTGGGTCGCGCCAAGCCTTCGAGGTCAAGGCGTTGCGACGCGGCTGATCGCCGCCGCCGAGGCCGAGGCGGCAGCGCGCGGGTGGACCCAGACCGTCCACTTCACCTACGACTTTCAGGCTCGCGCGCTCTATGAGCAAAACGGCTACGAACTGGCGGGTCAAGTCGAGGACTTCCCATCAGGAACAGACGTCCTCTGGTACCGCAAGCGCCTCGGTGCAGGCACCGGCTCTACGGAGGATAAGGCTGCGACGGTCGAGACGAGCGTTGGCCATAACCCGGGGACAGTCTGAGGCGGTGGGCCAGGTGAGGACTGTAGGTTCGTGCGACGACGTGCCGGGCCTTTCGGCCGGTCACCTCTCAGGAACGGGAAAATCGCTGCACGCGCACCGCCAGCGCGCCAATCACAGCTCAGCCTCCTCCCGGTGCGGGGCCGTGTAGCGTCTGCAGAGCAGCTCAGCCCGCTGCTGCGCGCGACGACGCACCCGAGCGCGTTCCGCGGGCTGGCCGCGAGCAAGAGCAACGATTCGGCTGAATTGACACAACGTTGCTCTCCGACGGCCCAAACGATCCAAACAACACGAAGCTAACGCACCGATTGTCGGACAACATAAGATCTCCTCCTTATCGTACCTTCTTTACCTTCCTCCGGTACACCTTCCGAGCACGGGAGGCGCGAAGCAAGAACGGGGGGTTTTTCACCTCGTTCTTGCCAGCGATGAGCCGGGACGCGCTGAAAGCCCGGGGTGACCGGCTCCGCGAACTGCGGATCCACCGGCGCACCGACCTGACGCTGGATGACCTGGCGGAGAGACTGTCATGCCCGGATCCGTGGGAGCCGGGGGCTGCGATGCCCCCGGCGACCCGACCGATTGACTTTCTCGGGACTCGCTCCGGTTGCGTCGCACGACCTACGGACCTAGAATCGTCTTGTGTGGTGCCCATCACCGTTCGATTCTGTGTGGGCATTTCGCACTCCGTGAGCGACAGGAGGGAACGATGGAATCGCAACGATCGCGGCAGCCAGTGATCTCGAACGTCTTCGTTCTGATGCTCGAGAACCATTCATTCGACAACATGTTCGCCTTTTCCGGCATTCCCGGGATCACTGCAGCGACCACGACTGACTCCAACACATATCGCGGCAGCAGCTACCCGGTGGGGAGCCCGGCGCCGGTAACGATGCCCACCGACCCCGGTCACGAGTTCCTCGACGTGGTCGAGCAGCTTGGCGGCCAGAACGCAGCCTACCGCCCGGGATGCCCTATCCGGCGATCACCAACTCCGGCTTTGTCGCCAATTACGCGACGACCCGCTCGGAAATCACATCAGGCAATCTGAGGCTTCCCGCGGCTGGTGACATAGGCGACGTGATGAAGTGCTTCCGGACACCGGACCAGCTTCCTGTGATCTACGAGCTGGCGACCGAGTTCGCGTTGTGCGACCAGTGGTTCTCATCGCTGCCGGGTCCGACCTGGCCCAACCGCTACTTTGTTCACGGCGCGTCTTCCGGGGGATGGGATGACAGCCCCGACTCAGTGCAAATAGTGGCATGGGAGATACCCGGGTTTGGATTCGTCTACCCACACGGGTCGATCTACGACGCATTGGCCAAGAAGGGCATCAAGTGGAGGGTGTACGCCGATGAGGACGGGCCCTTCCTGGGCGGCATACCGCAAGTCGCGGCACTCAAAGGCATTGTTTGGGGTCTAGATACGCGCGCGTTCTCGCAGTTCGCTGAAGATCTTCAGGGTCCCTATCCATACAGTTATACTTTCATTGAACCGAACTATGGAGATATCTACAGCGGATCGTACGCGGGTGGATCCTCCCAGCATCCGCTGGATGGCGTCTCCGGTGGCGAAGGCCTGATCAAGGCGACGTACGACGCGCTCCGCGCGTCACCTCTGTGGCCAACCAGCCTCTTGATCATCACGTATGACGAGCACGGAGGCTTCTACGACTCGGGCAACCCCGGACCGGCCGAGCCCCCGGATGACGGCAGCCCGTCCGGTCCGCCAGTCAACAAGTTCGGGTTTACGTTCGATCAGTACGGGGTGCGAGTTCCGGCAGTCATCGTGTCTCCTCTGATCCCGAAGGGCGTCGTGGACCACACGTTGTACGATCACACGTCCGTGCTGGCAACGGTGGAAAAGCTCTACGGCTTGCCGCCGCTGACCAACCGGGACAAGACCGCGAACGACGTCATCGGACTGCTCTCTCTGTCTGCTCCGAGAACCGACTGCCCGACGACCCTAAGTAGGCCCGCTCCTGCGGCTGTGCAGGCGCCTCTCCCGAAGACAATGCAGGCCGAGCTCGACCAGCAGCCGCTGCCGGACTCCGGCAACGTGCTTGGCTTTCTCGGCATCACGCTCAAGACGGACATCGAGCTCTCAGAAGGGGATGAGGCGGAGACGGCGGCGAAGATCCAGAGGGTGAAGCGGATCAAGACAGCAGGAGAAGCCAAGGCGTACGCCAGCGAGGTGTACGCCAAAGCCCAGGCAGCGCGAGCTGCTCGTGCACACAAGTAGCCAGCGGACCCGCCGGCTATGGCATCACCTAACAGACCTGCTCGTCCGACGATCTAAGGGGGTGACGGCGCGCACGCGGCCGACACGCCCGTCTACGCGCGCGCTGAACACCTTGATCCCTTCTGGCACCTTTAGACGTGCCAGAAATCCAGCCAAGCCAGAGTCGGTCGGCACCGCGCGCTACCGGCTTGTGGAGGAGTCGATGCGGGTCTCGCTCGGCGCGAGCCGACGATGGCACTGCATGTGCACGTCGGCGTCCCGGATCCCGAAGACGCGATCCGCGTCTGTAACGCGCTGCGCCGACATGCACCGATTTTGCGCAAGGCTGCCGTCAGTCCACGAAGCCGTTCGGAGTCAAGGCTTGATTTCAGGGTGCCACTCGGCGGTTCCGGCCTAGCAGCGGGGACCGAGGGGTGTGCTCAGCGGTCTTGCGGCGCTGTTTTGAGATTGTTGTCTGCGCTCGGTGGTTGCTGCGCCTTGAGTCGTTCGGCTGTCGTGATCGTTTCCGCGGCATGGGCCACGGGGACGGGTTGTGCGATGATCCGGTTGAGTTCAGCGTCGAGCAGGTCGATAAGAGCCAGTCCGTCGAATGCTCGGCGAAGCATCTTGCGGCTCGCGCGATAGTGGGCGAGCTTGGCGCTTTCGTCGGTCTGGTGAAGCCGCGAGGCTGGCGGCAGCCCCAGTTCGCGGACTTTGGAGATCTTGTCGGCGGCGAAGATCGCGGCAGTGTCGGCGTCTGCGTGCGCGACGCGATCGCGCAACCGGCGTTTGCGCCCAGCGCAGTCGCTGATCGATGGATCGTCTGAGACCGACTCGACGAGCCCGGTCACGTGGGCACCGAACCGGCATGCGAGCTCTGCGCTGGTTGTCGTGGTCTTCTCCAGCACGTCGTGAAGCAGGCCGGCGGGGATGGCCTCGTCCGGCTGGCCGTTGCGGTCAAGCAGCCAGGCCACCTCGATCAGATGGGCGGTGAACGGCGCGTAATCGATCTCCCGGTACTGATTCGCGTGGCGCGCGGAAGCGAACTCGAGCGCCGCTCGCGCTGTCGGGTGTACGGCGCATAGGTAACGTAATCGAACGGCGGCGTTGCTCCGGACCTCCTCGCTGAGGTTTGCCCTGGGTCCGTTGGGCGATATTGCATTGGCTTGCGCCGGTGTCCGGCGCTAGCCCTTGGGCGCGCTGCCGGACCCGAGCCCTGGCGGAACGACCCTGCCCTGATCGATATCTTGCGCGAGCTTGGCCTTGCGTTCGATGTCGCCGGGGGTGAGCACTCCGGAACCGGCGGCGTGTGAGATCGGGTCACCGCCGGGACCTCGCAGGATGATGGCGCACCCGACGGCGATCGCCGCGCCGATCAGCGGCCCGGCGACGTACACCCAGTAGGCGCTCCAGTCGCCGCTGACCAACGCTGGGCCGAAGGACCGCGCAGGGTTCATCGAGGTGCCGCTCACGGGTGCGGCCCACAGGCCGGCTAGTGCGATGTAGCCGCCGACCCCAAGCGCTCCGAGCGCACCGACGTTCTGGGCCGCCGACGCGGTCCCGAGGATCACGCTGAGCAGCCCCGCGGTCAGTGCGATCTCCATCAGGAACGCCTGCCAGTCCTTATAGCCCGGACCCGGCAAGGTCGCTCCCATGTGCTGGATGTTCCCGAATACCGCCAGCAGGAACAGGCACGCTAGCGTCGCGCCGAGCAGCTGGGTGATGATGTACCCCGGTGCGCGCTTCCACGGGAAGTCTCCGCGTGTCGCGAACGCGAGCGTCACGACGGGGTTGAGGTGCGCGCCGGAGACCGCGCCCATGAACAGGATGATCGCGAGCACCATCAGCCCGGGCGCGACGACCGCCGCGGCAAGGCTGATCTGCCCCTGGGCGTGCAGGATCCCGCCGCCGGCGGCGACGAGCACGAGGAAGAACGTGCCCAGCAGCTCGGAGAACAGACGGCGGTACTCGAGTTTGGGATCGTCGAACTCGGTGCGGTCCCCGAACTCGAGCATCCATAGATGGTGCGCGCGCTGCGGGTCGTGGACGGCGAGCGCTGGGGATTGTTGGATTGGCATGAGTTGTTACCTCCGTGTGAAAATGATCACGGGCGGGGCCTCGACGAGCGTCATCCCAAGCGGGTGAGGGCTTCGAGCGGATGGTCAGGGCGGTGTCTGGACCTTGATGCGCCCGGTCTCTGCGGCTGCCGTCATGGCGTCGTGGTCGTGTTCGTCTGGTTGCTGCAGAGCTCTGCGAAGTCCGCGAGCGCCCGGTCCAGAGCGTCGTTTGAGCCGAGATACGCGCTGATCGCGACCGGATCGCCGGAGCGTGCGTGCGCGCGTGCGAGTGTCCGGCTGCAGATTGCGCCGTATTCGCTCAGCTCGCGCGGTGTCATGCCGTCGATGATCACCGATCCTTTGTCGTCCCAGGGTTGGCGGATGTAGAAGTCGCGTTTGACGCCGTCCACGCCGGTCGTTCGGTCCCAGCCGAGCAGGATGTGTCTCATTGGCATCTGCGCGGGTCGTCTTCTGGATCGAGCACCGCTCAGAACACGGTTTCGAAGTCGTTCTTCATGCTCACGACCGTCCATCCGCGCAACGCCGCGAGGGCGAGCGCGTGCTCCGCGCCGGTGGTGTACGCGAACTCGCGTTGCTCGTCGTCGTGGTTGATCAAAAGAGCGAACCGGGCAGTCTCGAGCATCGGGGCGTCGCCATCGGCGTTACCGCCCGCCAGCAGCGGCTTGCGGCCGGTGCGCGTCCAGATGTGGACCGGTTTGCCGGGACCGTCGTCGATCGGCTGCTCCACGCCCCTGGTGCGGTAGATGTCACCGTCGCGGTACTCGAGCGTGGTCGCGGAGCCGATCACGCACTCCCGCGGCAGGCCGTAGATCTCCTGCGACACCGGGCGCACGAAATCGCGGCCGCCCGCTGAGCAGATGTACACCGTGAAGTCGTTGGCGTGCAGCAGCGCGATCAGTTCGCGCATCGGCCGGTAGGCGACCTGCTGGTAGGGCACGCCGAGCGTCGGATGCTTCGCGCTGGCAAAGAACGCTCGCACGGCCTGCTCGAACGCGTCGGTCGTGATCGCGTCGTAGGCCGCAGTCACACCCTTGATCAGCTCGGGCACGTGATCAAGCAAGCCCGCGAGCCACTCCCGGTCATTCTCGACGACCGCCTTCCACGGCTGTTCGGTCGCGAGCGCGGGGTTCTCCGTGGCCATCTCCGCCAGGCGCCGGAGCATGAAGTCGGCCTGGATGTACAGCGGTTTCTCGCACCACAACGTCCCGTCGTTATCGAACGTCGCGACACGCGCGGGCGGGGGTACGAACGAGTCGCCCGGCTCGGTCACCGAGCGCACGAACTCGAGGATCGCCGCTCTTGCTGCGCCTTCGCGCCAGCTCGGCAGCGGATTGTCAGTACTCATGGGTCTCCTGTCCAACGGCTCGGGTGCCGGCCCTCGATCGGCCGAGAGCCGGCACACAGCACCGTGTCGGTGGATCTACTTGTTGCCTTGGATCGCGTGGAGCATCTTCTGCACGGCCTGCTGCACCTGCGCGTCCTCGATCGCGAACATCTCGCGCTCAAGCCCGCGGTCTGCAACGGCCGGTTGGGGTATTTCTGGTAGGTCGGTAGCAGGCTCAGGGCCCTGGCCCCCATCTGCGGCGCCTGCCAGGTCTTCTCAGCCCATCCGTTCATGAACCGGTCATATCGCTCCCCGGGGTCGTTCCAGAGGTCGAACATCTCCGGTGCGATGTTCGTGTACTCCTCCGCGCCCTTCCAGCCCGTGCGGATGTTCCAGATCGCCTTCCATTTCCCGACCCTGACCGCTCCCGGGATCAGCTCCGTCTCGGTCATGTAGAACCAGTGATCCCGCGTCGAGGGCCCTGTGCCTTTCAGCAGCGTGGTCTGGTCAAAGCTGTCGAAGATCGTCGGGACCCCGTCGCGATCCACGCTCGGCAGCTCGAGCCCCGCGAGGCTTGCGAACGTCGCCATGAAGTCGAGCGACCCGACGATCTCGGCGTTGCGTCGCCCGGGGGCGATCGTCCCAGGCCACCACGCGATCGCGGGGACACGGCTGCCGCCCTCATAGTCGGTGCCCTTCGTGCCCCTGTACGGGGTGTACCCGCAGTCCGGATACACGTCCTGCCAGGCGCCGTTATCGGTCGTCCAGATGATCAACGTGTTCTCGGCGATCCCGAGCTCACGCACCTTGTCGACCACGAGCCCGACGTTGTGGTCAAGCTCGACAAGCGCGTCGAGATACTTGCTCTTCCCCGGAGACCTTCCCACGAAGTCGGGGTGTGGCAGGTTCGGCTGGTGCAGCTTCGCTGTGTTCACATAGGCGAAGAACGGGTTCTTGTCCTTGGCGTGCGCGTCCAGATAATCCAGCGCGAAGGTAATCGTCTTCTCGTCGATGAACGGGATCTTGGAGGAGTCGAGCTTCTCGGTCTCCTTCCACTTCTCGCCCGCCTTGCCCTCGACCGCGCCAATCGCGTTGCCCCACATCGCCATGATCTCAGGATCATCAAACGGGAAATCAGGATTGAACGCCGGGTCGGTGTAGGTGTAGGCGTTCAGGTGATATAGCGTCGTGTTGTACATCTCATCAAAACCATGCGCGGTCGGCATCGCGTAGTCAGCCTCACCGAGATGCCACTTCCCCGTCTGCATCGTGCTGTACCCGGCCTGCTTGAGGATGCTCGCGAGCGTCCACTCGGCCGCGGGAAGCCCCCCGCCCTGACCCGGGAACGCGACGCACGTCATCCCGCTGCGGATCGGCAAACGACCCGTGATCGCCGCCGCGCGCCCCGGCGTGCAGCTCGGCTGCCCATAGAACGACATGAACTGCAACCCCTCCGCCGCCAGTCGATCGAGGTTCGGTGTCGGCGCGCCGCGATTCTCACCACCCCCGTAACAGCCGAGATCACCCCACCCCACGTCATCAGACATCAACAGGATGATGTTCGGTCGCTCAGCAGTACCTGCCATCGTTTGCGCTCCTCTATTGGGGTTGCCGGCGTGTGCGGCAGCCGCCTGGTGCCGTCATCCCATCCGAAGACTCTTCATCGAGTCCCCACGCTGCATTACCTGGAAGGGATGACGAGCGCCGCCAAGCGCGACGGACCAGATCCACCCCGACACCGTCCCGCGCTGCACATCGCCACCACGCCAACGCTAGGTGCCTTGGACAGTCCTCGCATCCGTGCTCGTGTCGCGCTGATCCCGGATAACTACGTAGTCGAAATCCCCTACCCGCGTACGCAGTGCCCCAAGGGGTGATCACGGTCACGTGATCCCTTCGGGCGTCAGGCCTTGTGCAAACGACAGAAAAGGAAGGCACAACAATGGCCATCGCACAGACATCAGCCTCCGCGCCACGACGCATCTACGAGCCCGCAAGCCCGTAGAACGCACGGTGGAGTGCTCACAACACCGGCTTCTGGTAGATCACGCGGGTCGGAGGATGCTGTTGTCGGCGCCATCGGGTTGGATCGGGTCCACCTCGCTGGAGGGCTCAAACCGCGCGCCGTGCCTGATCCGCTGGCCGGGGAAGGTGCCGGCCGGGAAGGTCAGCAACGAGCTCGTGCACCTCGTCGACACGTTCACGACGCTGCTGCTCGCGGCCGGAGCGCATGTGCCCGATGATCGCCAGATCGATGGGATGGACATGCGCGAGTTCCTGCTCGGCGCCGCGGAGCAGTCAGGTCGCGACACGGTCCTGTGTATCCAGGGGCAACCGGTTGCAGGCGGTGAAATGGCGCCAGTGGAAAGCGCATCTGTTCCAGCAGGACGAGTTCGCGTCGACCTGGACGCCGTACAACATGCCGCACCTGCACAACCTCGAGTGGGACCCGCGCGAGGAGCATGAGGTCGATTTTCCGCACGGCTGGGTCGTGCACCCGATGGCCGCCGCGGTCGCCGCGTTCCTGCACACGCTCGTGCTCGAACCGCCGATCAAACCCGGGATACCCGACCCCTACCAGCCATCCAAGCCGGGCGAGCTGCGCCCTGAGGAGCACCTGCAGCTCGGGGTCATCACCCAGTTCATCACGACGCTCGTGAAGGCCCACGACGGAACTCAGCCGCCGCACACCGAGCTGGGGCACCAGTCAGGATGAGCGTCGCAAGCCCCGCGGACGCCGACCCTGCCCACCACGAACCGGCGGTCAAACGCCCGAAGAGCCTCGGGTTCATGGTCAAGCAGCGAGCCCGAAAATCGACCTGGCAGCAGGCGTCCTCTCGCTCATCCTCGCCGGCGTGCTCTGGGCCCGACGCGACACCGGGAGCGTGGGCGATCGCAAGGCACTCGCCGCCGAGCGGACGACCGCGCGCACACGCCGTAGGCGCAAGAGGTCGCGCTCGCGCACGCCGCTCACCAAGCGGATGCTCGCTCACGACTCCGCGAAGGCCGCGTTCGCGGTCGGGATGATCCTCAACCTACCGGGCATCTGGTACCTCGTGGCGCTCAAGGACATATCCAAGGACCACGACGGCGCCGTCCGCGCCGTGCTTCTGATCCTCCTCTTCAACGCGATCATGTTCCTGCTCGTCGAAGTGCCCCTCATCGGCTACGTCCTGAACCCCACCGGAACCGAAGCTCACGTCCAACGATTCCAAACGTGGCTCGCGAATCATGGCCGGCTCGTCGCAACCATCGCCGCGCTCGCGATCGGCGTCTACCTCATCATCAAGGCGATCGTGCACCTCAGCTGAAGCGAGCCCTTCACTTTACCCCAGGGCTCGCCACCGACGATCATCCCGATCGGATGACGCGGGGCCGTTCAAGAATGACAACATCAGCGTCCATTCGCCATCGCGAAGCGGCGAGTGACCAGCACGACAGCGTGCTCGTGCCACGGGACGTTCTTCGGGGACTCCAAAGGAGGCCTTCGGAACTACTACGGCGGCGCAACTCGCGAGCCGCTGCACGGAGCGATCGGCGTTGATCGCGAGATGGGCGCCGTGATCAGCGAGAGCGCCGCGAATTCGTGTTGCGGGTTTCTGCGCGCGTGCGCTCGCCGCCAGCATGACGGATTAGCTGCTCCGTGCGGTCGGGTAGGCTAGCTTAAGCCTGTATGCACGCGCTCGTGACAGGCGCCACCGGTTTCATCGGTGGCCGCCTTGCCCGTCACCTTCGCGAGCGCGGTGACGACGTGCGCTGCCTGGTTCGCGAGCGTGATAGCACGGGCGCTCGGGCGCTGGCCGGGGAGGGCTTTGAGCTGCGCGTGGGTGATGTTCTGCGGCGCAGTTCGCTGTCGGGTGTGTGTGCTGGTGTCGATGTGGCCTATTACCTTGTGCACTCGATGGGTCGGGGCGGTGGCGGTTCGGACTTCGCGGAGCGTGAACGGTGGGCTGCTGAGGGGTTCGCTCGGATGGCCAGGCAAGCGGGGGTCGCCCGCGTCATTTATCTCGGTGGTCTTGGCGAGGCTCCTCGCTCCAAGCACCTACGCAGCCGCCAGGAGGCCGCCAGGCAGCTTGAGGCGTATGGCCCGCCGCTGACGTACTTCCGTGCTGGGATGGTCGTCGGAAGCGGGAGCGAGTCCTATCGCATGCTGCGCTACCTGGTCGAGCGCCTGCCCGCGATGATCGCTCCCGCCTGGCTCGCGATCAAGACCCAGCCGATCGGGATCGATGACGTGATGGGCTACCTCTCACAGGCGCCCGCCGTTGAGGCCTCGGCTGGCCGCGAGCTGCAGGTCGGCGGCCCGGACGTGCTCAGCTACGGTGAGATGCTCGACGTGATGGCGGTTGCGCTTGGCAAGCGCCCACGACCCAAGGTCCCGGTCCCGTTCCTCACTCCGTGGCTCTCTTCGCTGTGGATCGGTGTCGTGACCCCCGTGGACGTGGGCGTCGCACGTCCGCTGATCGAGAGCCTCAGCACCGAGACGATCGTGACCGACGACTCGGCCCGCCGGATGTTCGACATCCAACCCGCCCCGTTTGAGACGACGCTGCGCCAAGCGCTGGCCGAGGACAAGTTCGCCCGAGCGCTCTGAGTATGCGCAGTGGGAGGATGCGGGCGCGCGGCTGGCCGGACACCGATTCACGGCTAGAGTCGCCAGAGAAGCGTCCGCTCGGAGCTGCCTGCGGTACCTGGATCGGTTAAAACGATTGCCTGTTCATGTCCACCGTGACATATGAAGGCGCCTCGTCAGGCAGGCGGTCAGCCGGTCATGCTCCAGAGGGATCCGGGCGTATGAAACCAAACGGCGCTGGGATCGCTCGGATCATCAGCTCACGCCACCGAAATCGACGCTTATACGCACGCTGCGGTGCTTGCTCGCGCGCGGAGCCTCAGCTCACCGCTCGGCGGAGGACTAATCCGGGGGGACCCGGAGACGAGAGGCCGGCTCGGTGAAGTAGTCGTACTGCGCGTCAATCCCGCCCCGGATCAGCTTCGCTCCCAAGCGGTGCGGCCAATTCATGAGCAGATCGACAGCCCCTGCGCGAGCGAGATACAAATCACGCCGAAGACGTCTCTCAAGCTGGCGCTCAAGCTCGGGGTCGGACTCATCGCGCGCGCCATATAACTCCCTCAGTTCTCTGAGGTTCCGCTCGCGGCGAGTCCACTCGCTCTTCTCCGCTTCGGTAGGCCCGGCGAGCCAGGTCTCGCGACGCTTCTTCTCGAGCGCCGCCCATTCCTCGATCTCTTGGTCGGTAGGCTCAGCGGGCAAAATGTGCCATCCCCTTTCCTTTCCTCACGCCTTGCACGTCGCTCAGCGGCCCATCCCGACGCCTCGCGTGAGCGACACGCTAACGGTACGGCAGTTACCTTATCCCAACGTCACGACGCATTCAAGATACGATCGAGCCGATATTGACTTGCCGGCAGCACCGCCTCTGCGGCTGTCGCTTACGAACCGGACCGTCTAATCTCGTGATCTTACGGCGCAATCTCACTGCTGCGCTTTGCGGCGCAGCCGATCTCCTCGACATTTACTGACGCTCCGACCCGTTGATCGCTCGAGATCCCCACGGGTAGCGTGCTCGATGAAGACCTTCGTTCGTCTAATCCACGTCCTTCGGGCCGTTCTCAAATACGGTGTCCTTCCTGAGATCAAACTCACTGGCCTGCGCAGCGTTCCGCGCCCGGTCCGGCTTCGTTTGGCGCTCGAGGAGCTTGGGGCAACGTGGATCAAGCTCGGTCAAGCACTTGCATTGCGGTTCGACCTCCTTCCTCGCAGTTACTGCTACGAGCTCTTCGAGCTCTTCAACGCAGTCAAACCCTTTCCGTTCGCTGACGTTTAGCCTGGATTTCCGGGGCGTCGGATCGTCCGGTTCTTGTGGCCGATTCTGATTGATCGCCGCTGATTTCGGCGGGTTTGCTGGGATCGTGAGAGCTTGGCGGGGCGGGTAGGCTGGAACTGGCGG
>JBKQKK010000110.1:0-20857 GCA_052147535.1 Solirubrobacteraceae bacterium
CCGTTGCGGTGCCACGCCGTCTGCAGGATCGCGACCAGGAACGCCAACCCGATCGTCACCGGCACGAACAGGAAATGGTAGATCGACGTCGTCGCGAACTGCCACCGAGCGAGGTCGTTCGTCACAGCGCGACATCCAAGCACACCCACCGATCGTCGCGCGTCATCTCAAACGGGTGATCAGGCGGCCGCGACCCGCGCGCCGGCCTCCAGTTCGCGCGCCCACAGGCGCGCGTAGCGCCCGCCGGCACCGACCAGCTCGGCGTGCGTCCCGCGCTCGACCACACGGCCCGCGTCGAGCACGAGGACCTCATCGACCTGCTCGAGGCCGGTCAGGCGGTGCGTGATCAACAGCGTCGTCCGTCCCTGGGTGAGGTCTAGTAGGTCGGCAAGCATCGCGTCAGCGGTCGGTGTGTCGAGGTGCTCGCCGGGTTCGTCGAGCACCAGCACCGGAAAATCCGCGAGCAGCGCGCGAGCGACGGACAGCCGCTGGCGCTGGCCTCCGGAGATGCGCCCGCCACGCTCGCCGACCTCGCTCGCCAGGCCGGCCGGCAGTCCTTCCGCCCAGTCGAGCAGCCGGACCCGATCAAGCGCCGCGCGGAGTTGATCCGCGGTGGCTTCACGCCGGGCGAGACGGAGGTTCTCCTCGAGTGTGCTGTCGAACACGTGCGCGTCCTGCGCCACCAGTCCGACCACGCGGCGGTACTCGTCGCTGTTAAGCTCGGCGATCTCCACCCCGTCGAGCGTCACCGATCCGTGCTGATAGGGGAGGAACCGGAGCAGCACTCCCGCGAGCGTGGATTTCCCGGCACCGCTGGGACCGACGATCGCGACCCGCCGCCCGGGCGTCAGCTCGAGGTCAACCCCGTCGAGCGCCCATTCTGCGCGATCCGGATAGCGGGTACGCAGATCCCGCACACGTAACCCATACGGAGCGGGGCCCACTGCAACCGGGTGAAGCGGCTCGGGCACGATGGGCGGGGAGTCGATCACCTCGAGTACGCGTGCGGCTGATCGGCGCACGCGTTGGAGTATCTGGGTGGCGCCCGGCAGGCCGGACACGAGCTCGAAGGCGCTCAGCGGGATCAGCGCGATGACCGCCAACAGGACGCCGTTCAGGTGCCCCGAGCGCACCGCCGAGATGCCGACCACAACGCCCCCCCACATCGCCAGGCCGGAGCACAGGGTTGCGAGACCCTGGCCGATCCCGGCTGTGCGCGCGGCGTCGGACGCCACCTGCGTGAGCTCTGCATCCACGGCTGCAGCACGCGCGAGCTGCGCCCCGGCGGATCCGCTGACGATTAGCTCCGGAGCGCCCTCGATGAGGTCGACCACCGCTGCCGAGAGCGCTCCCCGCGCCGGCGCCAGCCTGGCCTCGGTACGTTCCGCAAGCGCTCCGGTCAGCCACGGCACGAGCGTGCCGGCGAGCACCAGCGCGACCAGCAGGATCAAGCCCGCCGCGGGCAGTATCCACCACATCAAGCCGATCGTCGCCGCGCCCACCACCAGCGCAATCGCGAACTGCCCCAGCACCCGCAGCAGCAGATCCTGCAGCGACTCGACGTCGCCCACGAGCCGGGCGAGCAGATCGCCGCTACGGAACGCCGGTAGGCCCAGCGGCGCCAACCGCTCGAGCTGCTCGTAAACGCTCACTCGGAGCGTCGCCAGCACGCGGAACGCGGCGTCGTGTCCGACCACCCGCTCGCCGTACCGGAACAGGCCCCGGGACAGGGCAAAGAACTGCACGCCGACGATCGCCACGGCGATCGCGGACTCGAGCGGGCGCTGCGATGAGCGCGCGATCAGCCACGCCGAGGTCGCGATCAGGCCGATTCCGGCGGCGACCGCGCCGGCGCCGAGCAGGGTGGCGAGAACGAGGCGCCCGGCGGCGGGCCGGGCGATGTCGAGCATCCGCCCAAGCGGCGCTTCGGGCTCCTTGTCGATGCGCGGCGCGCTCACGCAGCGACTCCGACCTCGGAGAGTGCTACGACGCGGTCGGCGAGCGCCAGCAGCGCCGGACGGTGAGCGACCAGCACCACGGTACGCCCGCGCGAGAGCCGGCGCACGGCGTCGAGCAGCGCGCGCTCGGTGTGACCGTCGAGGCTGGCCGTCGGCTCGTCGAGCAGCAGCAACGGCGCGTCGCGCAGAAACGCCCGCGCAAGCGCGACCCGCTGGCGCTCGCCCGCGGACAGTCCAGCGCCGCGCTCGCCGAGGATCGTGTCAACGCCCTGGGGTAGCCGCTGCACGACCTCGGCGAGTCCGGCCGACGCGATCGCCTGACGCACCTGATCGCGCGACGCGTCGGCACAACCTAGGCGGACGTTCTCAGCGATCGAGGAGGCGAATATGTGTGGTCGCTGCGGCACCCACGCAAGCCGCGCTCGCCATGCCTCGGGGTCGAGCTCGGCGAGCTCGACCCCACCGACCCGAACGGACCCCGAGGCGGTCGCCACCAGGCCCAGCAACACGCCTAACAGCGTCGACTTGCCGCATCCACTGGGGCCGGCGATGGCGAGCACCTCACCCGGCTCAACGGTCAGCGACACCGCGTCGAGCGCCGGCTGATCGCGGCCGGGATAGGCGACCGTGAGCCGCTCGACGCTGATGCCGGCGACGGCCGGATCGGGGACCTCGACGCGGGTGCCGCGAGACGGCAGCGGCTGCTCGAGCACTGCGAATGCCTCCTGCGCCGCGGCTAAGCCCTCTGCGCTGGCGTGGTAGTTTGCGCCGAGCTGGCGCAGTGGCAGGTACGCCTCCGGTGCGAGCACGAGCACGAACAGCGCGCTGCGCAGGTCGATGCTGCCGCTCATCAGCCGCAATCCGATCGTGACCGCGACCAGCGCCACCGCGAGGGTGGCGACCAGCTCGAGGATCAGCGACGACACGAAGCTCACGCGCAGAGTCGCCATCGCAGCTACGCGGTAGCGCTCGCTGATCTCCCGGACCGCCGCGGCCTGAGCTTTCGCGCGGCCGAACACCTTCAGCGTCGGCAGTCCCGCGACAACGTCGAGGAAGTGCCCGGCGAGCCGTTCCAGGATGCGCACCTGGCGGTCCATGCGGTCCCTCGTTGCAGACCCCACCAGCGCCATGAACAGCGGAATCAACGGCACCGTACCGGCGATGATCAATGCCGAGATCCAGTCCTGCGAGAGCACCGCAGCGAGCACGACCAGCGGGACGATCAGCGCGAGGAACAACTGTGGCAGATACAGCGAGAAGTAACCGTCGAGGACGTCAATGCCACGCGTCGCGAGCGTTGCGAGCGCTCCAGTGCGCTGCGCCCTCGAGCTGTCGGCGCCGATCAGCGCCGCGCGCTCGAGCAGAGCTTCGCGCAGCTGCGACTTCGCCCGGGCCGACGCGCGGCTTGCGGCGAGCTCGGCAGCCCAGGCGACGCCGGCTCGGGCCAGGACGACGAGCGCCAGCGCCACAAGCGGGGCGCGTAGCGCCACCAAGCCCTGCCGGCGCGCGAACGCGCCTGAGACGAGGTCCGCCAGCAGCCAAGCCCGCGCGACGATCAGCACCGCGGCGAGCGCGCCTAAGCCGACCGAGACCACCAGGAATGACCTCGTCGCTCGCGCGTACCGAAGCAATCTCGGGTCGAGCGCCCTCACCGTCCAAGCATGAACGATTGATCCAATCGGCGGCGCCACGGCATCGCGCTGAGCGGCGCCACCGGCGAGAACGATCTGCCACATGATCCGTTCCTCAACTGGCCGGTCGATCCCTTCCTCAGCTGGCGTTAGTAGCGCAGGCTACGGCGAAGACCGCGAACCATGCGATTGCGCAGAGGTAGAAGGCGCGCTCGATCGCGCCGAGCCTCGCGCGAAGGGCCGGCTGCGCGCGCGCGAGCGCGATGCCGATCAGGCAAGCGGCCATCGCCGCCCCCAGCGTTGTCGAGACCGGGGCTAGCGTATGCCACCGCCGTCCGCTGGAGAGGACGGCGGCGAGCTTGCCCGCGGCGAATGTCGCAGCTGCGAACGCGGTGATCGCCAGCAGCACGTGCCGGTGCCCGGTCGCGGACGGCTCGGTGCCTGGAGCGTCCATCGGGAACCAGCTGATCGCGCCACGTGCGATCGCGAACACGACCAGCGCCAGCACGACTGCCCGCCCATGCCCGCCAACGGCACGGTCGATGCCGGCGGCGAGCGCCCCACCCGCGATGGCGAACGCGATCGTCGCGACCCGATAGCCGGCGCGAAACTGACTGATCCCGTACTGGCTGACGGCGTCGCGCATCGGCGAGAGGCCGGTCGGCGCATGATGGAGGTAGGCGAGGCTCGCGAGCACGACCGCGAGCGCGAGCAAAGCGGTCACTCCGGCCACGGCGATCATCGTCGCGTCTGCAGGCCCGTCGTTGTGAAGCGACTCTCGTGCGCGCCCGCGGGCGCGCACCGTCGCCGTCGCGCGATCAGAATGACGAGCAAGCTGAACAGCATCCTAACCGGGGATGGGGCGCAACGAGCGGTCCTCGAGCAAACCCGCTTTCGGCCGGCCGCGAGCAAGGTCCCACCGCGCAAGAACCTTCTATTGCAATAAACTACTGAGTGTCGCTTACCGCCCGGTTCGCGGCGAAGCTCGGCCTTTGCAAGCCGCGCAAGCTCGCCCTTGCCGTGGGGTGTGCGAGCGCCTTACACCACCGCTCGAGGATTCCGTTTGAAGCCATATCAAGACATCACTGACCCGAAGCTCGCGAAAGCGCTCGCGCACCCGCTGCGCACGCGGATCCTCGCCGCGCTGGAGGATCGCACAGCCAGTCCCAGCGAGCTCGCGACGGAGCTCGGGGCGTCGCTGGGCGTGATCAGCTACCACGTTCGGCGCCTGCAGGCGCTCGGGTTCGTCAAGCTCGTCAAACGTGTGCCGCGGCGCGGTGCGGTAGAGCACTACTACACCGCTACGACACGTCCGCGGATCACCGACGCGGCGTGGGGCGCGACACCAGGCATCGTCAAGCAGGCCACGATCAAGGCGGCGCTGGACCAGATCGGATCCTACGTGAACGACGCTGCTGCCGCCGGGGGATTCGATGCCGAGCAGGCCCACTTGACCCGCAGCCCGGTGATCGTCGACGAGCGCGGCTTCGTGGCTCTTGCGCGAGCACTCGAGGGGCTGACGGCGAGGATCCAGGAGATCGAGGCGGACAGCAAGACACGACTGACCGGCAACGATCACGAGGACGAGCGGCAGGCAACGGTCGTGCTGATGCTGTTCAACTCCCCGTCTGCCGCCGCGCCGGTGGCCGACCCGGGGCGGGTCAATCGGCGCCTGCGGAGCCGGCAGCTCGCGGACGTCTGAACACCGGATTGTGGCTTACGCGGCCCGGAGCCCAGCCAGGTACGGAGGCCCGCAGGCGCAGAGGTCGTTAGCGAGGCGTGCTGCGGTGACCTGCTCCCACCGCCCGCTTTCCGTGAGCGCCTGGAACAGACGCTCGACGTCGACGAGCGCCTCGCGCGCCGCGACGTCCTCGGCGAGGTCGGAACTGAACAGGAGATTGTCGGCCGCATAGCGGATGCGCTCCTGTTCGCTGCCCAGCAGCTTGCTCGGACCCAGTTCGTTCACGGTCTTGATCACTCGCCGATACGCATTTGTACGTTCCGGACTCATTTGGGACTCCTCATCGCACGGGTTGGCGAAGCCCATCATGTCGGCAGGTCGCGGCTCTGCCATTGGCCCGCAGGCTAGAACGCCACGACAACGCTTGTACAAACGTAGGCTGCGCGCAGGTCGCGTCGGCCCGGCCGATTAGTCTTGGTCCGTCGAAGGCAACGGAAATGGACGATCGCAACTTAGGCGGGAGACGATCAGCTCGATGAAGGACGGAAAGGCTCGCGACAATCGCCGTGCGCCGTCGCGGCCGCCGCTCTCAGCGGGTGAGTTAAGCGCTCGGCGCGCGGCGCTGCGTCGCGGACGCACGCAGCGCCGGCGGACCGCGCTGGCGGCGGTGCTGTCGGTGATCGTGATCGTGATCCTGATCGCCGCGCTTGCGTCGAGCGGGGGGAAGGGGACGGGAAGGCACGCTGCGCCGTCCCGTGTCGCGGCGGCCGGCGCGCGAACGGTCGTCCGCAGCGCTCCGCGCAACGGCGTTGCGCAGGTTGGCAATCAGGCGCTGTCGGTGGATCGGGTGCTGGGCTACACGTCGTACGTGCAGCTGGCCGGACACCGCCGGCCGGACGTGGCGTTGACCTTCGACGATGGACCCAGCGCTTATACGGGCGCGATCCTGCGCATCTTGCGCCAGACGCATACGCCGGCGACTTTTTTCGTGATCGGCCGCTTGGCCCTCGCCTACCCGCGGCTCGTGGCAGCTGAGGCGCGTGCTGGCTGCGAGGTAGGAGACCACACCGAGACCCACTACCCGCTGGCGCTGCTCCCGCCCTCCGGCCAGGCCGCGGAGATCACGCAGGCGGCGCAAGCGATCCAGCGTGCCGGCGCCCCCTATCCGGTGCTGCTGCGCCCGCCGTACGGGTCCTTTGACCCGCTCACCCTGCAGGTCCTGCGCGCACAGCGGATGCTGATGGTGCTGTGGAGCGCGGACACCTCGGACTATGAGCGCCCCGGGGTGTCGAAGATCATCTACACGGCGGTCAGCGGCGGGCAACCAGGAGCAATCATCCTGATGCACGACGGCGGCGGAGACCGCAGCGAAACCGTCGCTGCGCTCCCACGTATCATCGTGCGCCTGCGTCAGCGAGGCTTCCGGCTGGTTACCGTCTCCCAGCTGCTTGCCGATGACCCGCCGCCGAGCGACCAGCCCGCACCTACGCCTCTGTCCGGAGCATTCTGACTTGGGCTCCCTTGGGGCGAGGGACCAAGCCACGGGCTGGCGCGTCAGTCGTTGATGTCGAGTACCGGCGTGATGTCAGGCAGTTGCAGCCCCTCGGCGTGCTCGTTGGGCACGACGGCGGTGCCGAGCGCGAAGAACTCAATTACGTGGCTGCCCCAGCCGTGGCTGTTCTCGTGAAGCTTGACCTCCACGATCCCGAGCACGCCGCCACCGATCGCCTCGGCCTCTTTCTGCATGCGCTCCATCGCAAGCTCGCGTGCGTCGTACAGGCCCTGGGTGTACTGCTCGAGCTCGACGTTCTGACCCGTCTGGCGCACCGATTGCATCACGCCACGATGCGCGATGTGGTAGACGCAGTTGCCCATCACCAGGCCGACCGGGCGCTTGCCGGTCTGCATCAGCGTCCAGAATGCCTGGCCGGAGAGGTCGCTGGTGAACGGGCGTCCGTTGGGCGCGCGGTGGACCTTGCCGGCCTTGTGCTTGATCGCGGTGCCGATCGCGATGAACTCCGCCATGTCCGCGCCCCACTCGTAGCGCCCGACTTCCAGGCGCACCCCGACGATGCCGTCGGCACCCAGCTGATCAGCCTCCTCCTCCATCCGCGTCATCGCGAGCTCGCGCGCCTGGTACATCGCTTGCGTCAGCACGGTCATCTCCTGGCTCGCCTTCCAGAAGGACTGCTGGTAGCCGATGTGGTAGATGCTCGAGCCGACCACCAGGCCGACCGGCTCGAAGCCCGCCTTCTCCACGCACAGGTACTCGTTCACCGAAAGATCGGACGTGAACAGCCCGCGGGCGTTCATCTTCAGGCGCTCGCTGGCGTGTTCGGCGAGGCCTTCGGTACTCGTCGGATCGTATGTCGACATCAGCTGCTCTCCTGAGATGTTGGCGGACTAGACGCCGAGATTGATCGACATGACCGGCACGCCGAGCGGAGCCGGATGCGGCTCGTGGGCGCCTAGCCGGATCGCGGTGCCCAGCACGTGCATGGAGACGATGAAGTAGTGGTAGGTGTAGTGGTTTTGCTCGTACTCATGGTGATGGATGTTGTGCTTGAGCGTCGAGATGACCATGTCGCTCGCACCGGCCTTGCTCGCCTGGCGGCGGACCTCGTCCATCGCGAGCCGACGGGCTGTGTAGACGCCATTGGTCACATCGGTCAGCTCCTGGTTGCTCGACCACAAGCGCCGCATCATCTGGTTGCCCCGCGCCCCGAGCGCCACGCAGACCACCGACGTGTGGCCGATCACGCTCAGCGTCTCGGCGCCGATCCGGCGCAGTTTGTCGACGTCTTGCCCGGACAGGGCGCACATCCTCGGCCCCTCCCGGTCGCGTGAGGCAAGCGTCGTCTCGCGGACGGCTGTGCCGAACACGACGTACTCGACGTTGTTCTGATCTCCTAGCGAACCGTTGGTGTTCATCTCGATCCCGATCACGGCATCCGCACCCGCGAACTGGGCCTCCTGGCGCAGACGGCCGAACGCGCGGGTTCGCGACAGGTTCCAGGGCACCGCGAACGACGACATCTCGTGGATCCCTCCGCCGTAGGAGCGCCAGTTGTAGTTCTGCCAGCCGTGCTGGACCACAGAGGAGCCCATGATCTGCGCGACCGGCGACAGACCGGAGGCTTGCGCAACCGCATACTCCTTGGCACTCAGATCGCTGGTGAAGAAAGGCGAGCCAGCCGCCGCAGTGCGCTTCAGGCGCTGTTCCGCTCCGAGCGGGATCCCGCCGCGGCGGATGCGCTCGAGATCAACAGCGGCCGCCTGACGCTCCTCTTCGCTGGGCGGTTCCGGTCGTTTGCCGAGCAATGTCAAAGCAACGTACATGCTGGCAGATGTACGGCGCCGATGCCAGACCGGCGTCGGCGCTCGCGGCCGGCGCCCTGCGCCCGGCGCCCGGCGCCTGCACCGACGCTTGCGAGCGGCCGGCGAGCCACTAGCTAGGCTGATGTGGGTGATCGATCCCGAGCGCCAAACCCATCGGCGCTGGTATCGCGGTTTGGTCCGGCTGCTCGTAAGTGCGCTGATCGCGGCGATCGGATGGCCGACGATGCTTGCGGCGCAAGCTTTCGCGCAGCCGCCCGCGTTGACGGCGCCGCTGGTGCTCGACGGTCCGAGCGCCGACATCCTCGGGCTGTCGGGCTTGTCCGTCGCACGCGACGGAACCGGCGGACTTGTCTATTTGAAGACGGTCGCGGGGGTGGCGCACGTGTTCGTCTCGCGCCTGGCAGGGGGCGTGTTCCAGGCGCCGGTGCAGGTCGATGCAGAGCTTGCCGGCGCCTCCGCGCAGCCCGTGATCGCCGCTGGCAACGGTGGCGTCCTGCTGACCGCATTTGTCAACGGAGGCCTGCTGTATGTCGTCGACGTCGCGGGCGCCGCCGCGCCTTTTGGACAGCCGATCGCGCTGTTGGCCGGGGCGAGCAACCCCGCGATCGCGGCGACCAATCTCGGCAAGGCGTACATCGCGTTCACAGCAGCTGACGGTGCCGGCACCGACGTGCGCTCCGCGTACTACTACGACGGGGTGTGGGCGCTCGAGCCGACCCCGCTCAACGTGCTCGCCGCAGACGACGCGGGCACCGGCACGGGGCGGCCGCAGGTGGCGCCTGCAGGGGACGGGGTCGCGATCGTGGTCTGGGGCGAGCAGGGCCACGTCTACTCGAGGCGCGTCTGGGGGACGGCGCCGAGCGTCGTTTACGAGCAGGCCGACGTCCCGTCGCTTGCGGGCTGGACGGAGATCTCCGCAGGGAACCCCAGCATTGGCTCCGGAGGCAACTCCTCGTACGCCGATGTCGTCTTTGACGAGCTGCTCACAAACGGGAGCCAGCAGCAATCGCGGGTGCTGACGCGCCAGCTCGTGGTCTCGCAATACCAGGCGCTCAGCGGGGCCGATGGACTCGCCACCCCCGATCTGGAGGGCGCCGATCAGGCCCAGATCGCGACCAGCGAGTACAACCGCGGCATCGTTACGTCCGCGCGCGATGCATCCAACGAGGTGTATGCGACCGTGCTCGGAGACGATGGCGTGATCGCGCAGGCCACCGCGCGCCTGGACAGCCTCGCGAACGCGACCCCTCCGTATGCGGTCCCGGCGACGACCGGCTACTCCTCGGGGATCGTTGCCTGGCAGCACGATCCGGGGCCGGGCGGCGTCGCCGAGATCCGGGCCAGCTACTTCGACGGCTCGAGCTTCGAGCCCGAGATGGTCCTCTCGTCGCCGAGCCTCGGCCCGACCGATGCCGCGAGCGGACTCGCGGCGGCTGGAGACATCGTTGGGGATGTCGCGATCGCCTGGGTACAGGGGACCGGCCCCTCGACCCAGATCGTCACCGCGGAGGTACTCGTCGGTCCGGGCTCGTTCGCGCCTGACCAGGCGTTCGGCTACGTCGACACCACGACTCCGGTGCTCGCGTGGTCGGCACCGCGCCAGTACTGGGGAGGGGTGCTCTATCGCGTCAGCGTCGACGGGGCGCTGGTCGCCGAAACGACCAACACGTTGATCGCCGTGCCGCTGCCGCAGGGTCCGGTCAGCTGGCAGGTGACCGCCGTCAACAGCGCCGGTCTCACCAGCACGATGCAAGCGGCGGAGGTGTGGGTCGACACGGTCCCGCCGGCGGTGACGCTGTCGCTGAGCGGCAAGCAGCAGGCAGGCTCAGCTCTGCACGCGGAGGTGACCTACACGGACGCGCCGCCACCGGAGCCGGCGGCGGATGCGGCGGGTATCGCCAGCGTCGTGATCAGCTGGGGCGACGGGTCCGTTTCCCCCGTTGCCGACGGGACCGGGTCGGTGTACGCGATCGCGCACCAGACGTACCACGTCTACAGTAAGCCGGGCCGCTACCGGCTGACGGTGATCGCCACCGACAGGGCCGCAAACACGACGACCTTGGTACGGGAGCTGAAGATCGCGCCGAAGCCGAAGCCGAAGCCGAAGCCGCGCCCCAAGAAACGCAAACGGAAGCCGAAGTGATCGTCGCTGCACTAAAGCGCCGGCTGACGGTGACTGGTGCGGGCGCGACCAGATTGCCAGCCGTGGTTGCGGCTGTCCTCGCGACGCTCATGTTCACGCTCGCAGCGTCCGGGACCGCCCCTGCGCAAACGCCGCCGTACCCGGTCGCGCCGCCGTACCCGGTCACGCAGCCGTACCCGGTCACGCCGCCGTACACGGTCGCGCCGCCTTACCCGATCACGCCTCCCTATACGGCGCAGCCTCCGACCCGAGGCGCCCTCTACCGCGACGGGCAGACCGACCGCTACCTGCTCGGCGGCACGTGGCTGTATCGCCCCGACCTCGGCAACGTCGGCCTCACGCAAAAGTGGTGGCAGGGCACCGCCGGCACCGGCGGCTGGTCGGAGGTGACGGTGCCCAACTCATACAACGCGGGCGACTACGCGACGACCAGCTGGCAAGGCTGGGTCGGTTGGTACCGCAGGGACTTCACGGCACCCGCGGGCGCTTTCGAAAGCTACGTGCCGTCGCGCGACCGCCGCTGGATCATCCGCTTCGAGTCGGTCGACTACCAGGCGATGGTGTGGCTCAACGGCCATTTCGTCGGTAGCCATATCGGGGAGAACCTACCGTTCGAGCTCGACCTGACAGGGGTGCGTCCCGGCGTCAACCGGCTGATCGTGCGCGTGGACAACCGGCGCATGCCCGGACAGCCGCCGCCCGGTCCGGGCGGCGGCTGGTGGAACTTCGGCGGCATCCAGCGCGAGGTCTACCTGCGTGCTGTGCAGCGTGCCGACATCGCCGCGGTGCAGGTGCGTACGCCGATCTCATGTCCCACGGGCGAGCCGATCGGGTCGCCCGGCTGTGTGGCGAGGATCGAGGAGCAGGCGCTCGTGCGCAACGTGACCGGCGCCGCCCAGACGGTCGCGTTGCGCGGCGCCTTCGGAAGCGCGAAGCTCAACTTCGGCGTTGCGCGAATCGCGCCACACGCGATCTGGACCGCAGACGCGTCCGTGCCGATCACCGACCCGGATCTGTGGTCGATCGACCACCCGGCGCTGTACCGCGCGAGCCTGAGGCTGACGGACTCGAAAGGTCGGCTGCTCGGCGGCTACGTCACCTACAGCGGGATCCGGACGATCACCCTTACCCCCGATGGTCGCCTCGAGCTCAACGGCCGGCTGCTGAACCTGCGCGGCGTCGAGATACGCGAGCAGGACCTGCAGACCGGAGCCGCGCTCGACCCGGGCCAGCTCAGCCAGCTCGTCGAATGGGCCAAGGAGCTCGGCGCGACCTTGATCCGGGCTGACCCGCTGAATCCCCAGATCGAAGAGCTGGCTGACCGCGACGGCATCCTGATCTGGTCCGACATCCCGGTCGACCAGCAGGTGTCCTCGCAGGATCTGGCCGAACCCGCGTTCCTAACGTACGCGCACGCGATGCTCCAGGACAACATTCTCACCAATCAGAACCACCCCTCGATCCTGCTTTGGAGCATCGCCAACGAGCTCCCGACCCCGGCCACCGCCGCGGAGGCCTCCTACATCTCCGGGGCGGTCGCGCTCGCGCGCAGGCTCGATCCCACCCGCCCCGTGGGGATGGCGATCAGCGACTGGCCGGGGGTGGCCTGCCAGCAGGCGTACGCACCGCTGCAGGTGATCGGATTCAACGACTACTTCGGCTGGTTTGACGCCGGCGGCGGCGCAACCGACGACCGCGACGCACTCAGCCCGTTCCTCGACACCCTCCGGTCCTGCTATCCGAGCAAAGCGCTGTTCGTCAGCGAGTTCGGGTTCGACAGCAACTTCGATGGGCCGGTCGAGGAGCGCGGTACCTACGAGTTCCAGTCCAACTCGGCCGCGTTTCACCTCGGCGTGTTCGCGTCGAAGCCCTGGCTCTCGGGCGCGATTTACTTCCTGCTCCAGGACGCCGCGACCTACCCGAGCTACAGCGGTGGCGATCCGTTTCCCGATCCGCCATTCGACCAGAAGGGCCTGATCAACCCGCAGGGGGTCCTCAAGCCGGCGTTCGCGGTTGTTGCCTCGATCTACAAGGCGACACAGCAGCTCGCGCCGGCACCACCGCACGTCATTTGGGCTGCTCCAGTTCCTCGGCGAGGAGATCCATCAGCAGGCTGTCGTGCCAGCCGCTGCCGTCGGCGTCTCGTTCGTAGCGGCGCATGATGCCGACCGGGCGGAAGCCAACCGCCGCGTAGCAGCGGATCGCGGGCTCGTTGTCGGCTGCAGGGTCGATCACGAGTCGATGGTGGCCGCGATCTCGCACCAGGTGCGCGGCCAGCGTCGCGACGGCGTCGCGACCGACGCCGCGCCCGTGCGCCGCCGGATCGATGAAGATGTCGATCGACGCGTAGCGGTAGTCGGGCTCGTTCTCCTCTCCGTACTGGATCATGCCGCGCACCACGCCGTCCAGGAGCACCGTAAAGCGGGTTGCCGAGGGGTCATCGAACGGCCACTCGGGCGATGCGGCTTCATCTCGCCAGCGCAGCGCCACCGGCGGCGTCAGCAGGATCCGTTGCAGCTCCTGGAGGTGCTCGCCGGCAACCGGCACCAGCACCACCTGGGCGCCCGACAGCTTCGCGTCATCGATCACAGCGACGCGTCCAGTTTCACGCCGACATTGAGCACGCTTGCCATTGCGATATTTTGCCGATTGTGGCAGGGTCGCCACAGCCGGCCCGGCCTATGCTGTGAGCAGTGGCTGCGGCATCCGAACGGCTCCCGTGGCGCGATCCGCGTGAGCGCCGACCGCGCCGGTGACTGCCGATGCCTGACAGCGCCAGGCGGGCTGTTGGCGGTGCCGGCGCGCTGACCGCGCTGCTCGCCGCGCTCTACGCGGTGATCCACGTTGATCTCGTGCAACATGCCGATGCCTCGATCCTGAGCGGATTCGGCGACTTCGGCCGGCATCCGCGGGTTGGCTCGATCGCCAGCGACATCGCCGGGCTCTGCAACCCCAATCCGTACGTCTATCTGTGCCTGATCCCGGTTGCCATGGCGCTCTTGCGACGGCGGCTCTGGGTGGCGCTGGTGATCGTGGCGGTCCTGCTTGGCGCCTGCTTCACGACCGAGCTGCTGAAGCCGCTGCTCGATGTCCATCGGTCTTACTCGTTGCCGGGTGCGCCCGGCAACGGTTCTTGGCCGAGCGGGCACGCGACGGCGGCGATGTCGCTGGCCCTGTGCTGCGTGCTCGCCGCTCCCGCCTGGCTACGCCCGGCCGCGGCGGCCGCCGGTGCGGTGTTCGCGGTCGCCGTCTGCTACTCGTTCCTGTCGCTCGAGTGGCATTACCCGACGGACGTGCTCGGCGGCTTTCTAGTGGCGAGCATCTGGTCGCTGCTTGGGGTCGCGGCGATCTGGACCGCCTACGGCCATCGGGCCCGTCAACCGGTGCCGGCGGAAGGCACGAACCGTCCAACGATCTGGGCCTCGCTCGGTCCTCCATCGGCCGTCCTGCTGGCCGCCGTCGTGCTAGTCGTGCTCGTGGTCATTGCCCGGCCGCACGACGTCGTCTCCTACGCGCGGGCGCACAAGGCGTTCCTGATCGGCGCCGGGGGGATCGGGGCGCTGGCGCTGGCGCTGGCCACCGGAGCGATGCTGATGTTGCGGCGGTAGCGGCGACTGCTGGCCTCGACTCGCTGGTCGCAGTCAATTCCAGGCAGCGTTCAGCGTCGCGTTTCGCGAAGCGGCTCGCCCAGCTAAGCTTGCCACCGACAGGGGCGCAGACACCACCGCTCGCGACCGGCGGACCGTCGTACTTCTGCTCCGCCATATGCCGCGCTTCCTCGGGACGGCGCGAGGTGAGAGGAGAGAGGACTCAGACGCAAGACCAGCCCAGGCATGGGGCGGGGCGCGGCGACATCGAGAAGTAGGCCACCGAATGTCACACCGATCGCGAGCGGGTTAGGCACCTTTGGGTTTCACCTCCTTTTAGGCTTGTGAGTTCTGCTTCGAGCTTCGCGATCAGGATGCCCGAAGCTGAGTTGGCGGTCTTGGGCCGCGTGGACAGAGTTCACATGGCTTGCCTTGTCCAAGCGGGAAGCGCGACCGCGGCTGGTGAGCCGAGTGAGGCTCAGGCGTCCGCGACACGGCGCAGCAAGACGAGCGCTTCGTGAAGCAGCGCTCGCTCGTCGGCGTCGAGTTCGCGCTCGAGCGCTCCGCTCAGCCAGCTCTCCCGTCGAGTGCGCGTCGCTTGCAGGAGATCCAGGCCCGCCGGGGTCAGCTCGATGAAATGGCGGCGGCCGTCGGCCGGGTCGGGGCGGCGCGAGACGAAGCCGCCGTGCTCGAGGTCGTGGACGGTCTGGGCCATCGATTGTGGGCGCATGCGCTCACGGGCAGCCAGGTCGCTGATGCTCGATGGGCCGTCACGATCGAGGCGGCCGAGGACCGCCAAGCGCCCGACCGGTGGGCCCGGCTCGGCACGTAGCCGGCGTACGACGCGTCCTAGGGTCTCGCGCAGCTCGTGCGCCAGTTGCGTGCTCGTGGCTTCCCGGACCGGCATTGGCGCCAGTGTAGATGATCTTCAACAGGCAGACTGTTCAGGCTGCCTGTGTATCGTGTGTGGTGTCGGATGCGCCCCATAAACCCGGATCGCTACAAGTGGATCGCCCTGTTGAACGCGACCCTGGCCGTGCTGCTGGCCGTGCTCGACGGCTCGATCACGATCATCGCGATGCCCGACATCTTTCGCGGCATCCGGCTCGACCCGCTCGATCCCGCCAACTCTTCCTACCTGCTGTGGATGATCCTCGGCTACCTGGTGGTGACCAGCGTTCTGGTCGTCAGCCTCGGCCGCCTCGGGGACATCGTGGGCCGCGTCAAGATCTACCGGCTCGGGTTCGTGATCTACACGGTCGCGTCGTTGCTGCTGGCGATCGACTGGATGCGGGGCCGCGACGGGGCGAGCTACCTGATCGTCCTGCGGGTTGTGCAGGGGATCGGCGGGGCCTGCCTGCTGGCCAACGCCGCGGCGATCATCACGGACGCGTTTCCCGCCCGCCAGCGCGGGATGGCGCTGGGGATCAACAACATCGTAGGCGTCAGCGGCATGTTCATCGGGCTCGTGCTCGGCGGGGTGCTCGCTCCGATCGACTGGCGACTGGTGTTCCTGATCTCGGTGCCCGTCGGGATCTTCGGAACGGTCTGGGCATACCGCAGCCTGCGTGAGCTGAGCTCGCCGCGGGCGGCGCCGATCGACTGGTGGGGCAACGCGACCTTCGCGCTCGGGTTGATCCTGATCATGATCGCGGTGACGTATGGGATCCGTCCAGCTGACGGACATGCCGTCGGCTGGGGCAGCCCTCGCGTGCTTGCGCTGCTCGCCGCTGGCGTCGTGTCGATGGTTGCGTTCGTGGTCGTCGAGCGCCGCTCGCACGATCCGATGTTCCGTTTACCGCTGTTCCGAATCCGCGCGTTCACGTTCGGCACGCTGTCGACGTTCCTGTCCTCGATCGCGCGCGGCGGACTGATGTTCATGCTGATCATCTGGCTGCAGGGGATCTGGCTACCGCAGCACGGCTACAGCTTCACGCAGACTCCCTTGCGGGCGGGCATCTACATGCTGCCGCTGACGCTCGGGATGCTGTTTGCGGGGCCGACGTCGGGCTATCTCTCTGACCGCTTCGGCGCGCGGCCGTTCGCCACCGCCGGGATGCTGCTAACAGCAGCCGGCTTTGGATTGCTCCTGCTCCTACCCACGGATTTCTCCTACCTGTCATTCGGGCTGGTTCTGGCGCTGATCGGGATCTCGATGGGGATGTTCGCCTCACCCAACCGGGCGGCAGTCATGAACAGCCTGCCTCCGGGCGATCGCGGGGCCGGCGGTGCGATGAACCAGACGTTTCAGAACTCCGCCCAAGTGCTGTCGATCGGCGTGTTCTTCACGCTGATGATCATCGGGCTGGCGTCGACGCTGCCGCAGGCGATGAGCTCTGGGCTCGAGCTCCATGGCGTGTCGGTCGCCGCCGCCCAGCGGGCGTCGACGCTGCCGCCCGTCTCGATCCTGTTCGCCGCGTTCCTGGGTTACAACCCGATCGAGCACCTGCTCGGGGCCCGCGTGCTCGCCGGGCTGCCGGTCCACAGCCAGTCGATCCTGACCGGCAGGGTGTTCTTTCCCAACCTCATCTCGGCGCCGTTTCGGGACGGCCTACATGCCGCCTTTCTGTTCGCGATCTTCGCCTGCCTGATCGCCGCCGGGGCGTCGCTGATGCGCGGCGGGCACCCCGCTAACGATGACGGCCCCGCGCCCACTGGCGCGCCCGCGGGCGCGCCGACACCACGGAACCTACTCGTCGCCGAGCCCGACGGGCGGCGGGCCCGGCAAACGACCTAAGAGCTCCCGCGGGAGCCCTTAGGCCACTGTGGTCCGCGACCGGCCGCTCGCTCGAGGCTGGTGGCGACGTCTCGAGGCGTCGTGTCCGAATCAGAGCAGTAGACTCGCGCCCGAGTGGTGACTTGCGGCAGCTGACCGGCCTCGACGCGCAGTTCCTGGCGCTGGAGACGCCGCGCCAGTCAGGTCATTTCTCGGGACTCACGATCCTTGACCCGGGCACGAGGCCGAACGGGCGGCTCGAGCTAGCCGATGTGAGCAGCATGATCGCCGAGCGGCTGCCGCTGCTGGCGCCGTTTCGTTGGCGCCTCAAGGAAGTGCCGCTCGGGCTCGATTATCCCTACTGGATCGACGACCCGGATTTTGATCTCGATTACCACGTGCGGGAACTGGCGCTGCCGTCGCCGCCGACCGACGCGAAGCTCGCAGAGCAGGTCGCGCGGATTTTCGAGCGTCCGCTGGACCGCGCGCGACCGCTCTGGGAGGTGTACCTGATCCAAGGCCTGCGCGACGGCAATGTCGGCCTCCTCACCAAGGTTCACCACGCGGCCGTCGATGGGATGTCGGGCGCGGAGATCATGGGCGTGATGCTCGATCTGAGCCCGGAAGGCCGGCGGGCGCCGCCGGCGGGGCCTGCGGCGGACCGCGAGCCGGGCGAGGCCGAGATGCTCGCGCGCGGGTTGCTCGGCGTGCCGCGCTACCTGGGACGCGTGCTGCGGAGCTTTCCCTCGACGCTCTCGAACCTGCAGGACACGCCGATCATTGGGGACGTACCGGGTGCTAAGACCCTCGGACGGTCGGCCGCGCGTGCGATGCACGGGCGGCAGCCGCACTTGCTAGAGCCAAGCACACGCAGGCGCCCGCGAACCTCGTTCAACGGTCACGTCTCACCGCACCGCCGGTTCGCGTTCGGGCAGCTTCCGCTCGAGGAGGTCAAAGCGGTCAAGAACGAGTACGGGTTCACCGTCAACGACGTGATCGTCTCGCTGGCCGCCGGTGCCGTGCGACGCTGGCTGGTTGAACACGACGAGCTTCCAGACCGGCCGTTGGTGGCGCTGGTGCCAGTCTCGGTGCGCACCGAGGAGCAGCGCGGCACCTACGGAAACCGGGTCGGGACGATGAACGTGCCGCTGTTCACCAACGAGCCGGACGCGGTGGCGCGGCTGCGCCTGACGCACGAGGCGCTGCGCTCGGCCAAGGAGCACCAGAAGGCGCTGCCGGCGCAGTTGCTGGTGGACGCGACCCAATTCATCCCGCCGGCGCTGTTCGCGCGCGCCTCGCGAGCGACGTTCTCGCTGTCTGCGACCCGCACCGCGCCGGTGTGGAACCTCGTCGTCTCGAACGTGCCCGGGCCGCAGTTCCCTCTCTACTGCGCGGGCGCGCGTGTACAGGCGATCTATCCGGTATCGGTGGTCACCGACGGGATGGGGCTCAACATCACGGTGATGAGCTACTGCGGGCATCTCGACTTCGGGATCGTCGCCGACCGCGAGGAGATCCCCGACGTATGGAGACTGATCGGTTGGTTGCGCGAGTCGCTCGACGAACTGCGGCGGGTCGTCTGAGCGCGGATCCGCTCACCAGCCGGCCAGCGACTCGCGAGCTCCTCCGCCATTGCGACAGGTACTTCGCCTGGTCAGACAAATGACCCGGGATTGAACGCCGATGCTGGATTCACCGGCTTGACTTGACAATCACGCCTGGTGTTGCCAGGCTGGGGTTGATACTGATGTCAATCTCAAGGGGAGGATTGGGACTATGGCAACAGAGACCGAGAAGCAGAGCACTGCCACGCAAAATGGCGACCCGCCGCGGGCGAACCTCGATCCAGCTGCCGAGGCCCGGAAAAGCCAACCCGAGGGTCGGCTTCAGGGCCTGATCGCCAAGCGTGTCGTGGCCGCCACCGAAGGTGCGCTGGACGGTCCCAATCAGACGCTGATGAACGCTCAGAAGCCCGTCTGGAAAGCCATCTGCGACCACTACTTCCGGCTTGAGATATCCGGCTGGGAGCGCTTGCCCGATGAGACCTCGCTGCTGATCGGAAACCATTCCGGAGGGTCCCTGACGATGGACGCGTGGACGTTCGTCGTCGAGTGGTGGCGGCGATTCGGTAGCGAGCGGATCCTCCATGGAACCGCTCACGACGTCCTGATGGCCGTGCCCGGTCTCGGGGACTACTTCCGTCAGGTGGGCGTGATCCCAGCTTCACGGCAAGGCGTCGGCGCCGCGCTCAGCGCGGGGTGCGACGTGATCATCTGGCCCGGCGGCGAGATCGACGCGATGCGGAGCTGGCGTAAACGCGACCAGGCTGTGCTCGCTGGCCGCAAGGGCTTCGTGCGCCAAGCGATGCGCTCGGGCGTGCCGATCGTCCCGGTCGCCACCGTGGGAGGCAGTGACACCGCGTTCGTGCTGTCCGAGGGCCGCTGGCTCGCTAACGGGCTTGACCGCTTCACGGGGCTCAAGAAGAAGCTCCGCGGCGCGACCCTGCCGATCGTGCTCGGCTTCCCGTTTGGCCTGACGATCGAGACGATCCCGACGCACATCCCGCTGCCGGCGAAGATCCGCACCGAGCTGCTAGAGCCGATTGAGGTTGACCACGACCCCGAGCGCGTCAACGACCGTGCGTACGTCAACTCGATCTACCTCGAAGTGGAGACCGCGATCCAAGGCGCAATGGATCGGCTCGCCAAGCAGCGACGTTTCCCGGTCTTCGGCTAGTAGTTGCCGGTGTCGGCGGCCTGGATCCGTCCCTGCCAAACCGCCTTCGCGCCGAGATCGCCGACCCTGAAGGTCACGTAGCCGGCGCCGATCGAGAGCAGCACGAGCGCGACGCGTAGTGCCGTGAGCACCGGCTTGGGGGAAGAGCAGGCGGTCGAGGATGCCAAGGCCGGTCGGCATGCCGCCCGAGATCCGCATCGCGGCGATCGACACCACGGCCAAAGCGATTCCGTAGCGTGAGAACCACTGCGGCTTGATCATCAGAACGATCGCGGCCAAGATAAGAAATCTCTCGCAGAGCTCTTATCCGGCGCCCGCCAAGCTAGGGCTGCGCGGAGTTGAAGCTGGTGAGGAGCTGCTGCTGTTCGGTGCGGCCGGCTGTGAGTTGCTTGTCGGCGATCCCGACCTCTTGGATCACGCCGCGGCGCACCTTGAGCACGCCGTCGCTCGCCTTTCCGGGCGCGATGTACCAGTAGTTCAGGCCGATGTGGAAGTCCTTGCCGAGCTGTAGCTTGCGGGTCACCGACCGGCTCAGCTGTGCCCCTGGTCGGACCCCGTCCAGCGCGTAGTACGGGTTGGCGGTCAACGCCAGCACGATCCGGCCGTCAACCCGCCTGCGCTCGTTGGCGGTCAGGTTGCGCAGCAGCTTCGAGGACGGGTAGCCGACCCTGATCCCCCACCCGGCGTACAGGCAGAAGTTGTCCAAGTCGTTGTGGGTGATCCCGAACACGTGGAGCTTGCGGCGGGCCGCTGCGCGCGTCAGCCCGAGCTGCAGCGGACCGAGCGACCCTCCGTTGAGCTTCCCGCTCGGCTTCGGGCACTTCAATGTCCCGGGCAAACCGACGACCACCCTGGTGCTCGTCGCGGGCGCGCCTGCGCCCTGCGCGTTCGAGGCGGTGACCGTGCACGTCAGGTTCGTCGCCTCATCCGTGATCTGCACGACATAGGTCCGCTTGGTCGCGCCGGCGATCGGCTTGCCGCCGCGCTCCCACTGGTATCCGAAGCCCGTCGGATCGTTCGACCACGTCCCGCTCGAGCAGGTCAGCGTGTTGCCTGGCGTCGGGGT
>JBKQKK010000111.1:0-2845 GCA_052147535.1 Solirubrobacteraceae bacterium
GGCGTGCCCTCACCTGCCGGCGCTGCCGCCGCGCTGTCACGAGCAAACCACGCCGGGGCGCGACCTGAATAGTTACAAAACGGCAAAGCTCGCGGTGCATGTCGGAGAATCCCGTTGCATAGATTTCGACGAGATCTCCGAGCGTCTCGCCTCGATAAGTGACTCCGGTCGACATGTCGGTGAACGTCCCGTCCTCCGCGAACGCGTTGATCCAACCTGGGATGTCTTGGGCCTCGGCGAGGTTGTATGCGTTACGGACGAGTGTCTGGTTATCGGTCATGTTGCTTGTCCTCAGGTTGATTTGCTGCGCAAGAGACCGCTGTTCAGACGATTGAGTGGCGGCCGGGCCCTACATGAGCGCCGATCACGGCCGCTCTCCATCCATCAGCTCGCGGCGGGAACGCCAGTTGATGTCGGAGCGGTTCTCCTCGCTGGTGTCCCGGTGACGGTCAGCAATCCTGCGCCTGCGCATTGCGCTTCTTGGTCAGATCTGAACGAGTGGCGCGCGGCGCCGCCTTGGAACGGCGAGGTATTCGCGACTGCAGCGCCAAGCTGACGACCACTCCGCCGCGCTTGCTGTTCGGCTTCCTCGCGCAGCTCATGGGCGAGTTCCCTGAACTGGTCCAGCGCCGGGTTGACGCCGACGAGCGTGAACTCGCGCTCGACCACCTTCAGGTCGAGTTTCCAGACGTCGGCGAGGATCCGCCGCATCCATCCGGTCGCGTGGTCCCATCCCTCGCGGGGGGTTCCGGCCCGGTAGTTTCCGCCGCGCACGGTCACGAGAACTGCAGGCTTGCCCTCGAGGACGGGCTCGGCGCGGCGGCCATACGCGGGTCGCTGATGACCGTGTCGACCCACGTCTTGAAGTGCTGCGAGACGCCGAAGTTGTAGAGCGGAACGGCGAATAGCAGCGCGTCGGCCGCGACGAGCTCGTCGGTCAGCGTCGCGGCGAGCGCCAGCGCTGCCTCCTGCTCGTCGGTGCGGGCCTCCTCGGGCGTGCGGCCGGCGAACACAGCCGTCGCCCACGCCGTCGCGGGGAGTGGGTCGACTCCGACGTGTCGGCGGATGATCGGCTCCCCAGGGTGCGCGTTACGCCACTCCTGTTCGACGATGTCCGCGATCGCACGGCTGTGAGAACCCTCCACGCGAATGCTGGCATCGAGCCTGTAGAGGACGTGGCTTGTCACGGGTGTCGGGGAAGGCCCCGTCGTTGTATTCGTCGTGGTCATTGTCTTCTCTCCTGCTCGTGGATGCGACAGAGCCGAGTGGTCGTTCACGCCTGGTCCGCTCTGTCGATGTGCGGACGATCGTGGCGCCACTGGCCGGCAATCGAATCCCAGAAGTCCTTTAGTCCGCGCCCCGACTCCGGCGATCGTCATGCTGTTGAGCGAAAGATGAGCGGAGCGCCGTCAGCTGTAGGACCCTTGGCGAGGTTGCAGGGATCACGGTTGCTCGGCCGGCGCCGTGAGCGCGAGCTGCTCGACCGGCTACTCGAGGCCGCGGGCAGCGGCGCCGGTGGGGTGTTGGTCGTCCACGGTGAGGCCGGGGTCGGCAAGACAGCGCTGATGGACTACGCGGTCGAGGCGGCGCAGGCGTTTCGGGTTCTCCGCACCGTGGGAGTGGAGGGGGAGATGGAGCTCCCGTTCGCGGCGCTCCAGCAGCTGTGCTCACCGATCCTCGAGCTCAATGAACGCCTCCCGCCTCCCCAGCGCGACGCGCTCGCTGTCGCTCTCGGTCTGAGCGCTGGGCAGGCCCCGAACCCGTTTCTGGTCGGGCTGGCGGTCCTCGGTCTGATGTCCGAGGCGGCCGAGGAGCGGCCGCTGTTGTGTGTAGTCGATGACGCGCAGTGGCTCGATCGTGCGTCGGCGCGGGCGCTTGTGTTCGTAGCTCGCCGCCTGTTGGCCGAGAAGATCGCATTGCTGTTCGCGGCCCGCGACGTGGGCGACACGTTCGCCGGATTGCCGGAGGCGCAGGTCGAGGGCTTGAACGCTCGCGATGCGAGGAGCCTGCTCGAGTCCGTGTTGCCGGCGCGTCTGGATGACTCGATCTTGGAGCGTCTGCTTGTCGAGGCGCGCGGGAACCCGCTTGCGCTGTTGGAGATGCCGCGTGGGTTGACCCCGGCGCAGCTAGCGGGCGGCTTCGGCCTGCCGACGGCGCTGCCTCTTTCCTCGCAGATCGAGGAGAACTTCGCTCGGCGACTAGGGAATCTGCCGCGCGATGCCCGACGGTTGCTGCTTCTAGCTGCCGCTGACCCTGTGGGCGATCCTGCTCTCGTTTGGAGAGCCGCTCGGCAGCTCGGGATCCCCGAGGCGGCGGCGGAGATCGTCCTGTCGGAAGGGTTGCTAGCGCTCGGCACCCGGGTGGCGTTCCGCCATCCCCTGGTTCGCTCGGCCGTGTATCGGGGATCGGCGCCGGATCAGCGGCGCGAGGTCCACCGCGCGTTGGCCGAGGCGACCGATCCGGAGGCCGACCCGGATCGTCGTGCGTGGCACCGTGCGCAGGCGACGTCGATTCCGGATTGGGAGGTCGCCGCCGAGCTCGAGCGCTCCGCGGCCCGGGCGCAGGCACGAGGAGGTTTGGCGGCCGTGGCGGCGTTCCTGGAGCGAGCCACGGAGTTGACACCCGACGAGTCGCGTCGGTCAGGGCGCGCGCTGGCGGCGGCCCAGGCAAAGGTGCAGGTTGGGGCACTAGATGACGCTCTACGCTTGGTCGCCACGGCTGAGGCGGGGGTCCTGAGCGAGCTCGAGCAGGCACGGGCCGGGTTGCTGCGCGGCCAGATTTCGTTCCTCGCGACGCGTAGCAGCGACGCTGCAGCGCTGCTGCTCACAGCCGCCGAGCGGCTCCG
>JBKQKK010000112.1:0-8502 GCA_052147535.1 Solirubrobacteraceae bacterium
CGCAGGTTGAGATCGATCGACCGATCCAGCTCGGCGCGAAACCGCAGGTACACAAACACCCCCGTCACCGCCAGGACCAACACCATCATCGTGGTAAACACAAGCGTCAACCGCAATCTCGTCGGGACGCGACTCACCGGACCTTCGCGGCTCTTGGCGCCTCGGACATCCGGTGATTACACCAGCCACCCATGAGCAGACGATGAGAAGCTCTCGCAAGCTCCCGGCCAGAGCATTGGCCGTGCCCCGCCGCGAAGGTTCGCGCCGGACAGGTTCCTCTCGCCCCGTTCGATGCCGTCATCCGGTCACGGACGCCAGCAGAGCCAACCCATTTACCGGTCCAGCCGACGTCACTGCTCCCAGCTTGGGTCCGTGGCCCTGCCCGGCTATCCGCACGAAACTTCTCGCCGCCCTCAGGTCGGTTAGAGGACTCTCACGAGAGTCCTCACCGCTTCTTCGTCTTGGTTAAGGCTGGCGTGTGGGGCGGGCGCTGTACTTGGGTATGGCACGAACCCCCACACCCATCGCGGCTGGATTCGCTTCTGCCGCGCGATATGAGCAGGACGTGCACCGTCGGCGATCGGCACACATCATCGAAGCGTGGCTAGCTTGACGCACGCCGGCTTCGTCGAGCAGCGCCGTGCGCGATCTCGCCGCGCACGCGTCGCCATTCGCGATCGTCACCGGCGTTTTCGTGCGCGTGATCGAGCACGCGCTGTCGCGTAAGACGCTCGCGTCGCGCGGCTCGGACGCCGACCTCTCGCTCGGTCTGGACGGTGGGCAGCCGTCGTGGCCGGCGCTCGCCGCGCCTGGTGCCCGCCCGATGCCAGTCGTCGCGAACGGTGGGCGACTCAAGCGCCGCGCACCTTGTCTGGCTCCCGGCCGGTGCCCACCTGGATCCACCTTGATCAGTGAAAGGAAACACCAATGGCCAGAATGATCTTAAGAGCCGTTCACGCCGACGGCAAACGACGCCGGTGGCCGCTCAGTGAACGCATCGTCGATGAGAATCTCGGCAGCTACCGTCACGTCCTCCAGCGGCGCGAGCGGCCGCGATCGGCCAAGGCGGACGCAGCGGTCCTTGCGTCGCGATCGGCGGACCTCGCCGAAGGCCACCACGGCGACGATGCTGGCCGTCGCGATCCCGACGACCGGGCCCGCGAAGACCTCCACTAGAGAGAAGCTCGTCGCCGGCGAGAGACTGACGGGCGACCTTGTGGCGCTCGTGGTGGGGACCTGCTCACCGTAGAGCAGGACGGCGAGTGAGCGCAGGCGTGGACCAAGCCCTGGCTTGCCCTTATCACCGTGGGCGGCTGGTAGTTCTAGGTGACGCGGCGTGATAAGGGTGTGTCATCGCGCGTATTGCACGTGGGGCGCGTTGAAGTCGTTGCGCACGATCTCCGGTTGGCCGCAGCGGCGCTCCAGGAAGCTGCTCAGTCCTCACGAATTAATTAGTGCGGTGGTTGGCTGGGGGTTTATGGTGTAATTCCAGTCCGGGTGGAAGTCATCGCGGACGATGTTCACCGCGGCGATCTCGGCATCGGTGACTTTGATGCCTTTGGCGTACTCGCCGGGGTCAAGGCGCGCGTAGACCTTCAGACCGGTGCTGGTGGTGGTCGAGCCGATCAAGTCGATGATCACTTGCAGGCTCTCCAGCGGCCGCCCGCGCCAGTTCAGGCTGACGAACGAGAACATTCGATGCTCGATTTTGTTCCATTTCGATGTCCCGGGCGGAAAATGGCAGACGCGGATCGCGAGCTGCAGTTCGTTGGCGAGTTTCTGCAGCTCGGTCTTCCACAGGCGGGTGGGCTGGAGTTGCTGCCGCCACCGTCAGCGGTGATCGTCAGGCAGTTCGCTGTGGGGTAGCGCTCACGACCGAGGTGCGTCCACCACGCACGGATCGAGTTGACCGCGAACGCGCTCGTGTCGTTCGTGACACCGACCGACATGAACCCCTCGTTGGCCTTCACGTCGTACACCCCGAAGGGGATCGCGTGCCCGAGATCCTTGTCCTTGAAATCGTGGGTGCGGACCTCCACCGGCCGACCCGTCGGCTCGTACTCCCGCCCGACAGCCTTGAAATCGCCCACCAGCTCTCGCTTTTTGCTGTCCACGCTGATCACCGGCTCGCCCGCCTCAAGCGCCGCCCGAGCGGTCTCGTTGATATGCCGAAACTGCGCGTCACGATCAGGATCGTCCTTGCTCTCCCGCGCCTTCTGATTGGCGTGCAACCGAAAGCCAAGGCCCCGCAACAGCTTCCCGACCGTCCGATCGGACACCTCGTGCCCAGCCGTCGTCAACGCGCCCGCGAGCTTCCCCAGACCCTTCGAGGACCATCGCAACGGCGACATCGGATCCCCCCGCGTCTCAGGATCCACCAGCCGCTCGAGATCCCCCACCAGCGAGGGATCGGACACCTCAACGCAGGACGCCCCGCCCCGCGACGACGGACCTGCCCCGCCTCCAACCGCACACCCGCCGCCAACTCCTTGATCCCCCGCTGCACAGTGTCCTCAGAGATCCCCGTCGCGCGCGGAAGTGGAACGCTCCTCGGCCAACCCGGGAGAAACCAGCTTTCCGCGCGAAGCGCGTCTGGCGCCGCGGCGCTCCCGTTGCCTGTCTCGGAATCGAAGCAGGGCCACGCCGTCCCGACGTCTATGGCCCGGTCTCGCGTGTCCTCAGATGGCGAGCTACCGCGGCCACTACGGGCGTTCCGCCCGGGCGCTAGTCAGCCCACCAGTCGCGTTGACCCTCCACGTCTTCGCGCACATGCTCGCCGAGACTGGGCGCGCCGAAGACGAGGATCTCGAGGCCCTTCGGGCCGGCTTCGTAGCCTCGCCACGTGCCGGGTGGGACGCGCACCACGTCCCGCTCCTTGAGTTCGACGACCTCGTTGTCGAGCTTCATTCGCCCGCTCCCGCGCACGACCACGTACACCTCCTCCTGGGTCTTGTGCGTGTGGCCAAACGGGAAGCGATATCCGGGCGGGACGAGCTGGTAGCTCAGGCCGGACTGCTCGAGGCCGAGCGCCGCGCTTGCGTGGCGGAATTCCAGGTCCGGTGGGCCGTCGAAGTTAGACCCGATATCCGTCAGATCTTTGAGGTTCCTCACGGTGAACGCCATCGGTTCCCTTCTGTCCGGTTGATCATGTTTCGATTAGACCACACCCCGCACCGAACTCATCGGCGATCGCTCGCATAGCGATTCCCCTCGCCGCACACGTCGCCGACGAGGTGTCCTTGGGACGAGTCACGCGAAGGCAGCAAGCAAGGCCCCCGCCTTCTCCATGCACCGGCCCTGCTCGTCGCTACGAACGCGTTCGCCGATGGAGTGGCGATGTCAACGACGCCGGGTTCGCCGCGCCGTTTCCCGCAAGCCGCGCATTGCAGGGCGCGCAACCTGGCGACGTCAGATGCTCGTCGTGGTGGGAGAGCAGGGCAGGCCGGTTTCTGAGCCGAAGGCTCGTGTTCGCCTGACGTCAGGCGTGGACGCGTTGCTGCGCCCAGCGAGGAGGACTGGGATGACGGACGGTCACCTCTGGTCGCCGGGCGCCGTGGCGATCCGCGTTGTCGTGATCTCAGGTCGAGTCCGCGCTGCTGGCGATCCGGGCTGTCACATCGCCGAATAGGCTGTGTCCGTGGATGCGGACGACGTGTGTGCGTTGGTCCTCGGTGATCGGGGGCACGTGGTTCTCGAGGTCGCCGCGGAGCACGCCGCCGAACAGCTCGACGTGGGTGCCGTCCGGCACGAGCACGTCGACATCGCGGAGCAGCGCGTAGGCCTCGATGTCGATCTCGGCGGGGGCGCTTCGGGTTCGGGAGAGGTCGATTGTCACGTCGCCCAGGATCGCGACCGCGATCAGCTCATCCTCGACGTTCCATGCTTGCGCTCGCTTGCCGCGTCTGCCACCCTCAAACACAGGGTCGATGGCGAGCAGCCATCGACGGCGCTTTCCCACAGCAGCTGACACATCGTTTCCAGGTTGCAACGTGGACACAGACCTTCCCGTCGGCCAGAGGAATATAATTGCTTGATTCTATCAATGATTCTGAGGCGCGATGCCCCCAAGCAGAGATGATGTTCAGGCTATGGTGATCGCGCTGTTCACCGTGAACGCCGGGCTTGACCGAGCGAGGCGACGCAGCAAAGGCGCCAGCACGTTGAGTGTTCTGCAAGCCCTTGCCGGTCAGAAAGGGGTGCGTCCGTCGGACATTGCCGAACAGCTCGGGGTGCATCCGTCGCTCGTGACCCGCCAGGTTCAGGAGCTTGAGGACGCCGGTTATGTCGAGGTCACGGTCGATCCCGCCGACGCACGCTCGCTGCGGGTCGCGCTGACGCGATCGGGCGCCAGGGAACAGCAGCGTCTCGTGCAGATCGGACTGGACCGCTTCGAATTGTTCGTGGCGGATTGGGAATCCGACGACGTGAGAACGCTAACCGCGCTCCTGGAGAAGCTCGAGCACTCGAAGGCGGCCGTCGCCGCCGATGAGCACTCAGGTCGACATCCAAGGCACACCCGAGCGCGCCGACGCGCGCGGCGTGTCAGGAGCCCGGCTGAAGACTGACCGCCTGTCCACTCGGCAGCGCCGGACCGGTAGGCGCGTCCGTTGGACACGCGCTGCTGCTTGAGCGCCTGGAGGAGCAGCGTGGCGGCGGCGGGCGAGACGACTGGTTCGTCACGGATGGATCAGTCCGTGAGCGTGGGCGGCGCGTTGCTGCAGCTCGTCCAGACGAGGTTACGTGATGATGCTGCTAGCTACGGGTCCGTGTTCTCGGTTTGGTCGCGTTGTGCTTATGCGCCGCCGCTGTTGTGCCGGTAGGCGAGGACGGCGATCGGGATGAGTGCGGCGGTCCAAAAGGCGAGCACGATCCAGCCCTCCGCTGGCCAGTCCCCGTGGAGGAGCGCGGCCTCGCCGGCATGCACGAGCCAGTAGGAAGGCAGCAGCTTGACGAAGGTCAGCATCACCCCGCTGTTGAACAAACCCCCAAAGGCGCCGCCCAAGAGCGCGAAGAAGACGACGAGCCAGCCCATGACCTGGACGAGGGCGTCCGTCGCGATGAGGTGACCCAAGATGAGGCCCATCAAGACGAACGGCACCAAGCCGACGAGGAGCAGGCCGGTCATCTCGAACCACTGCGCGGTGTTGAGGCGTACCCCAAGCGTGGCCCCCGGCCAGAAAAACCAACACGAGTGCGGACAGCGCCACGAGGTAGGCGGCGAGCACCTTCGCGAGGTAGTCGGTGCGAACCCGAAGCGGCGTGATCCGCAACTGCGGGTCCAGCCGCGAGCGCGGTCGCGCGCGAGACGGCCACCGGGTCCGATCGCGGCGAACATCGCGCCATATGCGGCCATCCCGGTCATGAAGTAGAGCGGGAAGGAGACGTGCGCGGCGTAGACGAATGCATGGCGGTTCACCGACGCGACCGCGTAGTAGACAACGAGCGGCAGCACGATGCTGAGCCCGGACATCAGGGGGTTGCGCAAGGAGCGCAGGAGCTCATAGCGCACGTGCGTCGCGCCGCTCATTCGGGAGCCTCTTCTGGGCGAGAGTTGTCGTCTATGGCCGTCAGCTCGAGGACCGCTTCCTCGAGGCTTCCGCCCATTGCTTCGACGTCTCGGACCTCGGGGAACCTCGCGAACAGCGCCGGGAGCGCAGCGTCGGCGTCCGAGCATGACAGGACCACCGCGTCCCCGTGGCGCTCGACGTTCATCACGCCCGGCAGGGCGCGAAGCGACGGGAGATCGGCGCCAGGGAGCATCGCCCGGACCGATCTGGACCCCACCTTCGCCTTGATCTCGGTGGCCGGTCCGTCGGCGATGATGCGGCCGTGGGCGATAAGCACGATCCGATCCGCAAAGGCGTCGGCCTCTTCGAGGTAGGCGTTGCGAACACGACCGTCTTGCCCTCGCCAGCGAGCCCGCGCATCACCTGCCAGAACTCATGGCGACCCTCGACGTCGATGCCGGCGGTCGGCTCGTCGAGCACCAACAGATCAGTATTACCGACCAGCGCCGCGGCAAAGCGCACCCGCTGGGCCTGCCCTCCCGAAAGCTTCGTCGTCCAGCGCTCCGCGAGATCGCTGATCCCGGTGCGTGCCAGCACATCATCGACAGAAAGTGGGTGCGGATAGTACGAGGCCACGAGCGAGACCAGCTCGCGAACGCGGAGGTGGTCAGGCAGCGACCCCGTCTAGAGCATCCCACCGACCAAGCCGACCTGACGGCGGCAGCCGGTGAGAGGGCGAAGACGGTAACCGCTCCGGCGTCGGGACGGGTCAGGCCAAGCACCATGTCGATCGTCGTCGTCTTGCCGGCGCCGTTCGCACCAAGCAGTGCCACGGTCTCGCCAGGAGCGATCACCAGGTCGACTCCGCACACTGCCCGGACCGAGCCGTAGGACTTGGTCAAGCCCGTGGCTGTGATGCCGGCGGACTCGGCGCTGACCATAGGCCACCCTGCCGGTACCGTCGGGATCGTGGCGGCTGGCGACGGCTGGCTCATCCTTCGCAAGTGTGGTCCGCGGCGGTTAGCCACACATCCGCCAATCGCCTGTGGCAGCTGCACGGCACTACCGAGATGCCGCGACCGCGCTCGCACAGAGCAAGCACCACTGTGTCGCCGGCTTGGCTGCGCTGATCGCGGCTGCTTCCGGACCATAGGGCCACGAAGCGGCGGCCTTCGCATACCCGCGCCAGCTCGAATGCAGGCTCCTCTCGCGGATTCGGTCGCGCCTCGCATCTCGCCACGAGCAGGGCTGCGGTCGCTGACGGAGCCACGCCGCTGCTACCGGAACCGCGCTGGGCCCTGCCACGAACTCGCTGCAGGATCGACGACGCCCGCTACGCCGATTCGGCGACTGCGTACGTTCCTGTTCCATTGCTACCGGAAGGCCAGATCGAGGCTAGCCGCCGGTCCTTAGCGCCAAATTCTGTTCCGTTCTTCCCCAAACCCCTGCTATTAGCCCGGAGGGAACTTCGGATTAGCGACAAACGCGACTCTGGTGAAACGCGGGTCGGCACCTGGTCAGTGGTGAGCGGATACGTGAGTCCGGCCCTCTCGGACGGAGCGGCGCCATGTTCGGGCGCGTTCGCCGGTCGAGGTGTCCATCTCGGTGAGGACCATCGCATCGTGGTCTGCTGAGGCGCAGCGGGCGGTCCAGGCTCCGTTGGGGGTGACGACCCCGGCCGGCGGCTGGTGTGGGCCGACCGCGCCCGCGTAGCTCACCCACAACGAAATTCGCCGCGACGTGTCCCGCCGCCTCCACCGCGAACACCTCTGGGAACTCGGGGTTGCCAGCGGTCGATAGGAGCACGCAGTCCACGTCGTCTCGCTCGTAGGCGGCGAACAGTTCGGGGTACTGCGATTCCATCCCCAGCGCGCACCCGAACCGCACGCCGCCAACCTCGAACACCACCGGTCGCGTTCCCGCCTCATACATGAACAGAGACTTCGTTCTCGAGAGCATGCGCTCGTCGTAGCGCCCCACGATCGCGCCACAGCCGGAGATCACGAACAGCGAGTTCGTCGGCCGGGACCGTCCCGGCGCAAAGTCGATCCCGCCGACAGCGACCCACAGCCTGAGATTCCGTGCCACGCGGGCAACGGCGTCGAGCTCGGCCCGCAACGCCGCGCGGTCGACCAGATCCCCATCCGCATCCGCGACCACCTCCGGACCACGGCTAGACATGACCCGTTTATTGGGAGACCACAGCGCGCCTTCCGGGAAGTGAGCGAGCGACGCACCCGCAGCCGCGGCATCGAGCATCAGCGCTTGGATCCGCGCCCCGCTCTCACGCTACTGGTCGCGCGAGCGCGGGTCTGGCCAGAGCACGGACTGCGCGGCCGCGATCACCACACGACGCGACGAGGTCTCATCCGTACCCACCAAGTGTCGGCGCGCAGCGGTATAGGACTCACCGGTTCTCGCGGCACGCGCCCGGACGCGCCGCTTGAGGTTGGCATTCTCCGTCATCACGATCCTCCACGTCGCCGGCGAAAGCTTCCCAGCAGCCCGCCGCGGCGGTTCAGAACATGGATGGCTCGAGCTCAGAAGACCCTTTGCCTCCACCGACGCCGCTGACGCTGGGAGCCAGCACTTGGAGGTTCGGCGCGAGCCGCGCCGCCGAGAACCTACCACGAGTGGGGGTCGATCCAATCCCAACACCGCCCGCGGCGCAGGTGGCTCCTCGACGATTTGTGTGGATTGACTCCGCCCCGCACGACGTCCGCCGCAACAGCCATAAGGTTCGCATGCTCGGCGGACGCGCCCCTGGTGTATCGCACGCACGGCAGCTCCGCCGCCTCTCCCTCGCTGCGATTCGGAAGGGTGGCCGGGGGTGCGGGGGTCGGCATTTGCAGGCCAAACATACCGGTCGGCGTCGCGCGACAACGACACGATGAGGACAGGACAGCGGTGTGGATCATGATCGTTGCCTCCTCGATGTCCGCCCGTCGCGCTACGTTTCGTCTATCGGTTGCGCGGGTGGCTACCCACTGAAACC
>JBKQKK010000113.1:0-2585 GCA_052147535.1 Solirubrobacteraceae bacterium
GGGAAGGTCCACATCTGGCCGGGATCGGCCGACCACACCGCCGACGCCTGAGGGACGATCAGCCGCTCGACGAACGCCCGTGAGAAGCGATGACGCTCCAGCCAATCTCCGAGTGAGAGATCGTCTGCGTGGTCGCCAAGCAGCTCTCGGGCGGCACGGTTGAACCGCGCGAGATCGGCGATCATGCGGTGAAAACACGGGGTGAGAAGGTGCGCGCGTTTGGCGAACAGGCCGTTGGCAGACGCGCTGCTGTACTCGAAGTCGCCAATGCCGTCGCTGACGCTGAAACTCATCGTCGATCGCTGCCAGCCGACACCCAGGCCTTCGAGCAGCCGCGCGAAGTTCGGGTAGTTGCGGTCATTGAAGACGATGAACCCGGTGTCGACGTGATGCGTCTCGTTCAGAGTGTCGACTCGGACTGTGTTCGTGTGCCCGCCGGGATAGGCATTCGCCTCGAACACGGTGACGTCATGCGCGCGGTGCAGCAGGTGCGCAACCACCAAGCCCGAGACCCCGGCACCAACCACAGCAACTCTCATCAGCGACCAACCCCGGTCGGGCCGGACGCAGCGCTGAGACACGCGGGCATCGGGCGAAACCGACGCAGCTTCTCGGTCGCGGGGTGCAGGCTCAAGAACGAGCTGGCGAGCGCGCGCAGCGCGATCCATTGGCGCAGGTTGCGCGTCGTGATCGCCGTGTGAAAGCGGCGCGGGGCGCGTGGTGTCGCGTCGGCGGTTGTGTACGGATGGGGGGTGAGCGTCGTCATCGGTGTCTTTCTTTCGCTGGTGACGGCCCGCCCGTCCGGGCGCCGCGGTTGCGGCGCCCGGACCGCGGGCGTGCGGTTGCTAGCGCGGGATCAACACCCGGTCGATGACGTGGATCACGCCGTTGGAGGCGGCGATGTTGGTCATGATGATGCGTGCACCGCCGATCGTGACTGTGCCGTTGCTGACGCGGATCTTCAGCGACTGGCCGTTCAGCGTCTTCACCGAGTGGAGCTCCACGAGCTTGGCTGCGGTCAGCTTGCCCTGCAGGACGTGGTAGAGCAGCACCGCCCTGAGTTTCGCTCGATTGTGCTTGAGCGCCGCGAGCGTCGCTTTCGGGACTTTCGCGAACGCCGCGTCGGTCGGCGCGAAGACCGTGAACGGCCCCGGGCCCTCGAGCGTGCCGGCGTGGCCGGCCTGCTTGACCAGCGCGACCAGCGTCTTGAACTGCCCGGCCGCGGCGGCAGTCTGCACGATGTTGCGCTCGCTGGTGGCCCCTGCCGAGGCCAGCGAAACCAACGCCGAGAGCGAAAGTGCTGCGACCGCAGCGAGCGTGAGGATGCGTCGAGCCCGTCTCATCGTCGTCTTCCGGTCAGATGCCCGCGGGCAGCAGCACGCGGTCGATGACGTGGATCAGCCCGTTTGACGCTTCGATGTCGGCGCTCACCACGGTGGCGCCGTCGACGTGGACGCTGTCGTCGACCGACAGCCGCAGCTCCTCACCTTGCACGGTCGGCGCGCTACTCAGCCCAACCACCTCGGCAGCCGTCACCCGACCCGCCACCACGTGATAGGTCAGTACCTCGGCGAGCCTCTCGGGCGTGGCCACCAACGACTCGACCGTCCCCTCGGGCAGAGCCGCGAACGCCTCGTCGCCCGGGGCGAAGACCGTGAACGGCCCCTCGCCAGCCAGCGTCGACTCCAGACCGGCACGGTCGATCGCCGCGACCAGGGTCGTGAACGTACCCGCGTCCCTGGCAGTCTCAACGATGTTCTTCTGCATCTCTCCTCCTTCGATCATATGGTTTTCATCACGCGGCCATCATCGGGGCCGCGGTCTGCTTCTGAGAGCACCTGCTGCTCATCCGAGAGCCCTCCGCGCCGCCGAATAGCGCGACCGTCGAGGTTCCCCGCGTAGATGAGCCATGAATCACCATCTCTAAACAGATGCTGTACAGAAGCTGGACGAGCATAGCCCTCGAACGGCACACTGTCAAGAGTCTGTCGAAGGTGTGTATAGTCAGTCCGTGCCAACCGGCCCCGGACCGCTTCGGATCGGCGAATTCGCCCGCCGCGTCGGCGTGACCCCCGAGCTGCTCCGCGCCTGGGAGCGGCGCTACGGACTCCTGCAGCCGGTCCGCTCGCCCGGCGGGTTCCGGCTCTACACCGACCAAGACACCGAACGTGTCGCCCGCATGCGCCGCGCGCTCGACGACGGGCTGTCCGCCGCCGAGGCCGCACGCGCCGCGCTCGAGCACGGCCAACCGTCCGAAGGCCTTCTCCAAGACGCCGCGGCGCGCCTGCTCACCGCGATCGAGCACTACGACGAGGCAGCCGTGCACTCAGTGCTCGACGAGAACCTCGCAGCGTTCGGGTTAGAAGCCGTCCTGCGCGATGTGATCCTGCCAACCCTCACGCAAGTCGGGCTAGGCTGGGAACAGGGCACACTCCAGATCAGCCAGGAGCACTTCGCCAGCAACCTGATCCGCGGCCGGCTGCTCTCGCTCACGCGGCTCTGGAGCCGCGGCGGCGGCCCGCTCGCGCTGCTCGCCTGCCCACCAGGAGAGACACACGACATCAGCCTGCTCGCCTTCGGCCTGC
>JBKQKK010000114.1:0-2526 GCA_052147535.1 Solirubrobacteraceae bacterium
CTCTTTGAGGAACCTGATCGAGTCGCCGACGAACTGCACGGGCGTGTTGATCTCGTGCGCGATGCCGGCGGCAAGCTGACCGACCGACTCGAGCTTCTGCGCGAGGCGCAGATCGAGCTCCAACCGCTCGCGTGCGCTCTCAGCCTGCTTGGCCGCCGTGATGTCGAACAGGACTGCCTGGACGCGGTGAACCGGACCGTCGGCCTGGATGATCGCTGCCTCCTCACGCAACCAGATCTCGTTGCCGTCCGGGCGAAACCATCGCAGCTCGACCGGGAGCGGATCCCGGCCGGCGGCCGCTGGTTCAGCGATCGCGGCTCGCTGCAGCTCGTGATCCTCGATGTGCACGTGGTTGGTGAAGCGGTGCGGATCCTCGAGGAACTCGACCGGCTCGGCCCCGAGCATCGGTCCGCTCCGCGGGCTGACGTACAGGTACTTCCGCGAGCCGTCGGGGTACGCGTCGAAGATCATCACGACGCCCGGGATCTGCTCGAGCAAGCGCTCCTTCTCGCTCACCAGTCCACGCAGGCTCTGGGTCATTGCCGCGAGCGACTCGGTCTGGCGTTTGATCATCTCCTGCGCGCGGCGGCTCTGGATCGCTTCGCCCAGGACCGTTGCGAGCGAGTTGAGGAACGCGAGAGCACCGTCTGGCGCGGCGCTGGGCTCGTCGTAGGCGACCGCGACCACGCCGGCCGGCGAGCCTGGATCGCCGATCAGCGCACTGATGGTGTTGCGCACGGGCCGTCGTTCCGGGGCTACAGAGCGCTGCTCCTGCCTCCAGTCCGCGACCATGATCTGACCGTTGGAGTGCGTCGCGTCGCGTGATCGCACACGCGGCTGGTCCGCGAACCACCCACGACCGAGTTCCCGGGGCGACCCGACCTGCGCTCTGAGGACCGGATCGGAGTTCTCTGCAGAGAACTCGAGAACCCAAGCGCTGTCGGAGGACAGGACCCGCCACGCGGCACCAACCGCACAGTCAAGGAGCTCTCCCAGCGACGCGCCCCTGAGCGCGAGCCGGCCGAGGTCGGCGATCTCCTCCTGCCCCTCGGCGTGGCGGCGCAGCGCCTCCTCGCGCTTCACCTCGGCGCTGACATCGCAAGCCAACCCTCGGAGGCCGATTACATTCCCGTCCGCATCGCGTAGCGCAACGATCGTCTTTGAGACCCACGCATCGGGTCGATCAGCGAACGTCTCGCGCTCGACCTTGGCGATGATCGGCTCTCCGGTCTCCAACAACCGGCGTTCGTCCTCGGACGCGGCGTGAGCTGAACCGAAGATCTCCAGACAGGTTTTGCCGATCACCTCGTCAAGCGTCCGCCCCTGCCCCTCGACCGCAAGCCAGCCCGCGCTCACGAGCAAGAACCGCCCGTCGCGATCCTTACAAAAGATCCGCTCGTCGCGACTTGCAACCAGGAACTGCACACACATTCGCCCGATCTCATCGCGCGAGGGGAACTCCGGGGGTAGAGCAGGCCGCGGATCGCTCACTTCAAGAACTCTATTCGGCAGATCCACGCGCTTACATGAGCGTGCACGCCGCATATCTCGCGGACCGGCACGCGCGCAGGAAAGCGGCGCGGTCCCTGCAACGTGCGCTCAAGGCGGTATGCGCCCAGCCGACTACATGAGTGTGGTTGAGATCTCTGTCTCGCAGGGCTCCGTGGAGGGTGACGGTGGGGCTGCGGCGCGGCTGCCTAAGCGTGTGCTGTTCGTCGATGACGAGATCGATGTGCTCGACGGTCTTCGTGACGCGCTGCGTGGCTACCGCCGGATATGGAGGATGCAGTTTGTGACCGGCGGCGAGGCGGCGCTCGCCGCGCGTGAAGGCGAGCCTGCGGATGTGATCGTCTCCGACATTCAGATGCCGGGAATGGACGGCGCGGAGCTGCTCGCGCGCGTGCACGAGCGCTACCCCGCGACGATCCGGATCGTGCTCTCGGGGTACGCGAACACCGCGATCATCACACGCGCCGCGACGGTCGCGCACCGGATCCTCGCCAAGCCGTGCAACGTCGACAATCTCGCGCTCGTGATCGAGCGGTCCTGCGCGCTGCACGAGCTGACCGAGAACGCCGAGCAGCTCCGGATTGCGGCGGGGGCAACGACGCTCCCGTCGTGCCCGGGCCTGTACATGGAGATCACGCGCTTGCTCGCCAAACCCGGGAGCGGTCCGCAGGACATCGCCGCGGTGATCGAGCGCGATACCGCGATGACGGCCAAGCTGCTGCAGCTCGCGAACTCCGCGTTCTTCGGCGTCGGGCGCAACGTCAGCCGGGTACGAGACGCCGTCCTGTTCCTGGGAGCAGACACGATCAAGACGCTGACGCTCTCCACAGAGGCGTTCAACAAGCTCGCACCCAAGGGGCTGCAGGGGTTCTCGATCGAGGAGTTTCAGCGCCACGCCACGCTCAGCGCACGGATCGCAGCCGCGATCCTGCCCGCCGGCGCCGCGCAACAGGACGCGATCACCGCCACTTTGTTGCACGACATCGGCCAGCTCATCGCGATCGCCGATGACCGCCA
>JBKQKK010000115.1:0-4325 GCA_052147535.1 Solirubrobacteraceae bacterium
GCGATCGATGCGGCGGCGAGCGGGGTGCGGTCAAAGCTCTCAAACACGTCGTCTACCTCAGCGCCAAGCCCGGCCCGCAGCACCTGCTCGACCTCTGGCCACGGAACCTGCAGTGCGTTGTCCTGCAGGCCGCTGAGCTCGTCAACGAACTCGGCCGGCAGCAGGTCACGACGGGTCGCGAGGACCTGCCCGAGTTTTATGAACGTGACGCCCCCGTCCTCGAGCGCGAGTCGCAGCGACCGAGCGAGCGCCACGCGGCCGTCGCGGGTCTGCAACTCGGCGCGGCGAGCGCCCCGCAAGTACGGAAGCATGCCGCGGCGGAGCAGGATCCTGCTGATCTGGGAGTAGCGTCGCAGCCGCCGCGTCCGCTTGCGCAGCGCCCGGATCAGGAACAGCGGCCCGGGCATCGTTCCGCTCGGCACCAGCGCCTCGAAGATCACCACCACCAGCATCCCGACCAGCAGCGCGATCGCCACCCCGAGAATCACGAACCACAGAGCCGGCAGGAACGGCCATTTGCCGTTGTGCTTGGCGATCGAGCCCCCGATCGCCGTGATGATCGGTGACGCGCACGCCAGCGCGACGAGCCCGCCGATCAACGCCCGCAGCGGCGAGAGGCGCAGGCCAAGCAGGCGGCGCACACCAAACGCATACAAGGGCGCGATCAGTACAACGCCCAGGACGACGAACAAGATTGAGAGGCCGGTCACCCCGGCCGCACCGATCGTGTCGCCCAAGTGTCACAGGCTCGCGCTTGCGCGCTCGAATCTCCGTCCTGGTCAGGCAGTCGCGCGGACCCTGTTGTGCCGATGATGGCCTGCGACGTGTCGCCGTTGGCCTCGAACCAGGCGGTGGCTCGCCGGTGAGGCTCGGCAACCTCGTCGCCGCGCTCCTCAAGCAGGTGCGCGTGGAGGTCCTCCGAGGCTCCGCCCACGGTTGCGACCCGTTTCGGTGTGTCGACCGGCGTCGGCGCGGCTGGCACCAGCGGGCGGCTGCTCTTCCAGCTGAGGTGAGTGTGTTGGGAGCTGTGGTTGTATTTCAAGCCGTAGCCCAGCAGACGATCCATGCCGATGTGCGCCAGCCACACGAGCCCGAGCGCCGCGACCAGCGGTACGTGTTGCCACCACCCAAGGGCGATCGCTGCGGCTGGCAGAGCGGTGACGTGGGCGACGTTGTAGAGGCGTGCTCCGAGACGAGCGCCACCGAGGTAGCCGACCGCTGATATGTCGGGGACGAGAAGCGCGAGCGGGATCAGCCACCAAGGCTGATTGGTGGTCGTGTACGCGATCAGTGCGCCGGCGAGCAGCGTGGCTCCTTCCAGACGCAGCCAGTGGCGTGGTGCTCCCACCACCGTCCCGGCTCCGGGCGTGAAGGCTGGCTCGTGACGGCTGGCTGCGGTCAAGTTCAACTTCCGCAAACGAGCTGGTCCTCGGTCGACCTCGTCGGCCATTCGTTCTCCCTCTCCGACGACCCGCGAGGCGGTCAGGCCGGCCCTAGCCACGGCCGTTGACCATCGTCAGGAAACGGATGACAGCAGCGGCGGTGACGTCAGGGCGCTGTGACTGGGGGTAGTGCCCGACGTCGGGCACCATGACCACATCCTCACGCAGGGTCTCGGCGATCCAGTCGGCTTCCGCTCTCGGGCTGGGGAAGTCGGGGTCCACTTCTCCCATCACGACCAACGTCGGTGTAGCGACGTCAACGAGCCGCGCCTGCGCTGGCCCATGATCGGTTCGCGTGGTCAGGGAGAACGCTTTCGCGTATCCCGGCCGGCGCAGGCTGGCCACGACGCGGTCGCGGTACTCGGCGAAATCGACCGGCCGCTGGCCCGCGTAGAGCTTGGGCATGTACGCCTTCCATGCGGTCGCCGCCCACGGCCGCGCCATCGCGACCCGGAGCAGCAAACGCTGGATCGCGCCGATCTCGCCGTTACGCACGAAGGGGCCGATCAGCACCAGTCCGCTGACCAGCTCGGGCTGCAGCGCCGCGGAGAGCGCGGCGGCTCCGGCGCCCATCGAGTTGCCCGCGACAACGGCCTGGCCACCGAGCTCCTCGATCAGGGCAAGGATGTCGCCGGCGGTTTCGACATCGCCATAGCAGCTGAACGTGTGGTCGCTGTCGCCGTGGCCGCGCAGATCGGTGCAGGCGACCCGGTAGCCCGCTTCGCGCAACGCCGGGGCGAGGAAGCGATACGCGGCTCGCAGGTCGCCCATGCCGGGAACAAGCACCACCAGCGGGCCGCTGCCGGCGATGTCGTAGCCGATACGACCTTCGGGGCGAGCCAGGTAGACGGTGGTTGTCTGCGCTGGAGTCTTCAGGGTGGAGTTCATGCGTGCGAGCCTCCTCGAGGCCGTTGGTTGGGTTGGTCAGGCGTCGCGGTGCGCCACCCGGATCAGTGCCGCGGCGAGGGCGATGGCGGCATACGCGCCGAGGACCGCAATCGCGGCGTCGGGGGTGAGCAGCCCGCTCGAGCGGTGCACCGTGATCGCCGCTTGGGCGGCGGTTCCGGGTAGGTATTGACGCAGGCCGGCTGGGAGGAGCTGGCCGAGTGTGACGTCGCCGACGATGATCAGCGTCAGCGCGGTGGTCGCCCCAGCGGTGTGCCGGATCAGGCCCCCGAGGCCGACGCCGATGATCGCGACAAGGCTTGCCGCCACCGAAGACGATGGCCCGCGGCACGCCGGGATGGCTGAGGGCCACTTGGAGGTGCTTGGCGGCAAAGATCCGCTGGCCGAGCTCGAACCCGGCGAGATCGACCAGCAGCGCGATTGGGAGCACGAACGCCGCGACGGTCGCGGCCTTGGCCGCGATCACCAGTCGCCTGGCCGGCATCGCGGCGAAGGTGGAGCGGATCATGCCGGTGGAGTACTCCGCGGTGACCGTTCGCACGGCGAGCGCTCCGAGCAGGGTGGCGGCGATGATGATCCCGAATAGCGAAGCGCTGGTCGCGTCGAACGTTCCGCGCTGCTGGGCGGTCAAGCTGGCCTGTGAGAGGTCGACGGCTCCGGTGAAGCCGATGGCCAGGGCCCCTGCGAACGCGGCCGTGCGCCAGGTCGAGGGCAGGGTGCGTAGCTTCGTCCACTCTCCTTTGAGGTGCCGGTTGATCGTGGTGGCCGGTCCCGCGTGCAGTGGGGTGGTGTGGGTGGTCGCGCTCATGTCAGGCTCCTTGGGTGGCGCCGGCGAGCTCGCCGGCGCGATAGTCGGTTGCATCTCGGGTCAGCTCGAAGAACGCCTGCTCCAGTGACGCTCGGGACGCCTCGAGCTCGAACAGGGTGATGTCGTTGGCGCGCGCGATGCCGCCGATCGCCAGGCAGTCCAGGCCGGTCACCAGCAGGGCGCCGTCGGGGGAACACTCGACCATGCCGCCGTGCAGTGTCAGGGCGTCAGCGAGGTCGGTCTGCTGCACCGCCCTGACGTGGACGCTCGGGGCGGCGTTGCGGTTGATGAACTCGTCGACACTCGTGTCGGCGATGATGCGACCCTGGGCGATGACGAGCAGGTGATCGGCGGTCTGCGCCATCTCGCTCATCAGGTGGCTGGAAAGGAACACCGTCCGCCCCTGGGAGGCCAGGCTCTTCATCAGGTTGCGGATCCAGACGATGCCGTCGGGATCGAGACCGTTGATCGGCTCATCGAAGATCAGCGTGTCGGGATCGCCGAGCAGCGCCGCGGCGATCCCGAGCCGCTGGCTCATGCCGAGGGAAAAGGTCCCCACGCGCTTGCCCGCCACGTCACCGAGCCCGACGACGTCTAGCACTTCGCTGACCCGGGCGCGGTCGATACCGTTACTGGCGGCCAACCACATGAGATGGTTGGCAGCGCTACGGCCACCCACTATTGCCTTGGCGTCGAGCAGCGCCCCAACCGATGTGAGCGGGTCGCTCAGCTCGCGATATGACGTGCCGTTGACTAGCACAGACCCGGAGCTCGGCGTGTCCAGGCCCAGGATCATCCGCATCGTCGTCGACTTTCCGGCCCCGTTGGGCCCCAGGAAGCCCGTCACGCGTCCCGGCTCGACGACGAAGGAGACCTCGTCGACCGCAACCGTCTCTCCGTAGCGCTTCGTCAGGTGCTGCACCTCGATCATGACCTGCTCCCTTCGTTTAGGCGGACTTCGTAGAGCGGCAGCTTTCCATCCAGGCGGAGGCGTTTCGGTGGGGCGGCCCGGCGTCTTGGCGTTCGGGTCGCCCGCACACGAGGGTACGGTTAGCCGTACTGCTCGTGGCCGGGGTTGCCGAGACAGTGCCGGTACGGCGAGGACCGTCTTTGATCATCGATGACTACCCCAGCTGTCGGGCCAGCGCACGACACGTTCTCGAGGACGC
>JBKQKK010000116.1:0-12510 GCA_052147535.1 Solirubrobacteraceae bacterium
GGACACTAAGGTCGGCACCGAAGTCCGCGCGATATACGCTCGGTTTGACATACAGGTCGGTGTCAGCTCCGGTCGCCCCCGTGAATGGCACGAAGTTGAACGCCGTGGTTGGGTCCGCGAGCGTCGATCCGGGCTCGGCGCCCGCGAGCTGCAGGAGGGTCTCGCCTTGGGCGGGTATGAATGCGTCGATGTAGACCAGTGCTTTGACGGCGGGGTTTCCGGTCGCGGCGTTGGTGATGACCATGCCGCCGTAGGAGTGACCGGCGAGGATGATCGGTCCGGTCACGGTCTTGAGGTAGCTGGCCAGATAGGCGGAATCACTGGCCACGCCCCGCAACGGGTTGGAGGGCACATCGACCGTGTACCCGTCGCGCTGCAGACGCGCAACGACACCGTCCCAGCTGGAGCCATTGGCCCACGCTCCATGGACGAGCACGACGGTCGGTTTGGCCGCTGCTGTTCGGCTCTTAGCCGATGCTTGAGCGAACGAGCCGGACGAGAGCAGGAGAACGACTCCGCTCGGCAGCGCCAGGAGCGCAGCAAGGAGCGCCGGGCGAACGGCGCGGACTGTGATCTTGCGGTAGGTCATGGTGGGGCCTTTCTGAGACTGCAGGGTGGATGGGACGTCGATGAGGGGCGCCGCGATTAGGTACGAGGTCGCGTGAGAGTGGGCGTAGGGGTGCGGGAGCGCCAGCGCTGCGGCTTGGACGCGTAGGTCAGGCGATGGTCGCTTCGACTGAGATCGATTGATCGGTCATCGCCTGGAGCCACTCGAGCGTCACGTCGGCGACTTCGCGCCAGCCGCTGTCGATCGTGAGGGAGTGCCCGCGGCCTTCGAACTGCCTGAGCTCCGTGACCGCTGTCGAGTCGCGGTATTGCTTCAGCGTGGAGCGCGTCGTCACGTCCGGGACGGTGTGGTCCTGCTTGCCGGAGATCAGCAGCAGCGGTCCGCGGTGCTCGTTGGCGGTGTTGACCTTGGCCTCGGAGTGCAGCGCGAAGTTCGCGACGGCGGCTTGGAACAGCGGACGGGCCGGTGCCGGGATCGACCATTGCTCATAGAGGTCGTCTGACTCCTCCTCCGAGAGCTCGTTACCGAACCCGAAGCGAAACTGCTTCGCAGTCAGGGAGATCGCCTTGTGGAGGTTGGCCGGGTTGCCCAGGACGGGCAGCGCGGCACGGATCTGCGCCAGCGGCAGCGGCAGCACGCCCCTGACCTGGGCCGGGTCGATCGCCACCGCGGCCGCGGCGAGGTCCTGACCGAGGAGCTTCTCGGCCAGAAGACCGCCGAACGAGTGCCCGATGATGATCGGCTTGGCATCAAGCGCGCCGATGATCTCGGCGAAGTGCGCCACGGCGTCGTCGATGCCGGTATCGGCGACAAGGTCGGGGTTCTCGCGAGCTGCATGGACGGTGTCGGGCTCCCCGGGCCAGCCCGGGGCGATCGGCTCGTAGCCGGCATCTCGGTACAGATCGAGCCACCGGTTCCAGCTGGTGGCGTGCAGCCACAGGCCGTGGATAAAGACGACGGGTCTACGTGATGCGGGCATGACGACCAGTCCTGTCTGCCTGGTTAGCAGGCGATCGGTGATGTGCAAGGGTTGCTCTGCCCTGAGCCGTACACGACGGCACTCGTTCTTGGGGCTTGTGAACCTCTGTTGCTGGATGGCGACCGAGGCTCTCGGCCCCCTTGGTTGGGGAGATCGACAGTCGCACCGACCGGCGGTGCCCGAATCACGCAACGCGTAGTCGCAACGCGTAGTCCGCGACCGGAAACCTCGTAGTCGAGGGGTCGGTACGGCTCGCGCAGGTAGCGTCGGCCCAATGCTCACGACCTTGGCCTGCAGAGCCGCCACTGGACCGGTCACTCGAAATCGGCGCCGCGCGGTTCAACGCCGGTGCGGACATCCATCGTTGCCCGGTGGTGGACCCGCTACCAGCTGTAGGCGAGCTGTCCCTGGTAGGGCTATGTCAGCTCAGACAGCCGCTGCCGGTCACGGCCGCCGCGTCCTCGCCGTCGACCGCCGCGCGGGATGCGATCCACGCGCCCGCACCTTGCGGCGCCCGCGTCGAACCAGGCGCAGAGCGGACTCGAACTCTGCCGCGACCCATGTCGTGTGGGCGTCGTCTAGCAAGCGGACGCCGATCACGGCTAGGTCGTGGCTGCTGTTGCGATTGATCTTGCTGACGTCGCGATTGGATGTTCCTAAAGGCTTGGTGGACTGGTCGACGGGAGCGTATGTGCGCTTCGAGTCGCTCGAATCACGCGACGCGTAGTCCGCGACCGGGCGAGCTTGGAGATTCGCGGTGCGTCGAGACGCGCCGCGGTCGCGGTATGGTCGGTGCTGCCACCGTCAACGGAGGCCCTGTCTCCACCCATCGCATTCCGCTCGAGCAGGCCGCTCAGGAGTTCGCCGACGCGACCGCCAACCCTCCGTTCCTCTACGACCTAAGCCCCGAGAAGGGCCGCGAGGTCGTCAACCAGACCCAGGCCGGTGAGATCGCCAAGCCGGAGGTCACCGACGAATGGATCAAGGTGCCCGGCGGCCCCGACGGTGATGTTTCGGTGCGGATCGTCCGCCCGGCCGGAGCCACTGGCATCCTGCCGGTGATCCTGCACATCCACGGAGCCGGGCGCAGGCGCACGTACAGCATCTCGGCGAGCCGTCCGACATAAGGCATCTCCGCTAGGTCGACCGGGAAGCGCTCGGACAGCCAGGCTTCGAAGGCAGGCTGCGTCATGCCTACCCGGCTGGCGGCGTACGCGATGTCCTCGCGTTGGTCGGCGATCAAACGGGCGTGTGCGTTGTTGCGGGCGAAATCCTCGCTGTGGCGCTGCTGACGCATGTATGTGGCCAGCTCAGGAAAGCCCGCTGCCCACGCGCTGACGGGCGGCCCTTCCCTCTGCCGTTTCGAGTGGCTCGTCGTCGAGTACGGCTGAGTAAACGGCTGAAGTGGCGATAACGCGAGTCAACAACTCGGTTAGGGCTGGTGGGAGTCCTGGCGTCAGCACCGGGGGCGCTGGACCTTGCGAGAACAGCACGCCTGGGTCGCGCGTGAAGACCGCCGTCGCGACTGGGTCGTGTCCGAGCATCGACGCGATGTATTCGCTGGCACGGACCCTCACGGGGTTTCGCATCTGCCAACCGCGGCACATCTCGAGGATGGTCGCGGCGAGATCGCGTCGCCGCCGGCCCGCCAGCGGCGCCATCTCGACCAAGTGCGCCCCTGCGAAGGGCAGCACGATCCGCTGGTCACGCGCCAACCCGATAATTGACCTTGCCGCCGCACGCTCAGATTCGCGCAGCCCGCTTGGTGCCGAGAGTTGCTGAGCAAGCGCGATCCAGTGCAACTGATCCAGATAGATCACCGGCACCTCGGCCGGGGGCGTCTCTCCAGGCACGCCGATCTCAGTCTCGAGCGTCTTCGCGTCGTCCAGTATCAGGAGGAGGACTCGCCGTTCGATGTCCAACCGCGAGCGGCGGATCGAGATGTTTCGTGAGATCTCAGTGGTCATCGGCTCCGAAATGACCGATCCATCAACGAACTCAAGCCGAACGACGCGAGCGTCAAAGTCGATTTCGCAAAACCGGAACACGGGTCAAGCCTAGGCTCCGGTGCCACGAAGCCACACCGTCCGCTTTCTGGCGGACGCGATCCGAGCGCTCGTCTCACCCGGCGCCGCGCCCGGTCCTTGCAGGGTTCCAGCCTTGTCCCGGACGCCTGCGTTCACGACCGCGCGATCGGCACCGGAGTCGTCCCGCTCGGTGCCAGGCGCCGGGCGCTGTCGATCCTCAAATCCTGGCGGCACGGGCGCCCCGCGGCCTGTCGACGCCGGCTTTGCCGAGTTCGACCGCGCGCTCGACGAGGTCGTCGCTTTGCGCCAGAAGCAGCGACGTCGTCGACCAGCTCCGACGTCGTCCCTTTTCTGAATCGGCGTGGGGAGGGGCGAGCACCGACTGTCGTGGCTGCGTTCTGCGACCAAGGAGGCAGCTCGCGGCTTGTCCTGCATGGCTGGGTCAGCGGCGGACGCCCACGCTCAGCTGCTTCCGCTTCATGATCGAAGCAGCCGTCTCAAGTGCGCCTTCGCTTTCGTGGAGCAGTGCCGGCCGGATCTGGGACGCCCATTTCGAGGTCTCTGGGAGGACGCCCGAAGGGATTCGACCCCGCGATCTTCGGTTCCTCGAAGATGGACCGTAGTCGCAAGCCGGCGGGGGGCTTGCCGATAGGTTCTGGTGAAGGGTCAGGACGGGTTCGGTAGGGCGTTGAGGTTGAGGGAGGCTTGGCGTGGTTATTGGATTTCGTAGGTGCCGTCGAGTCGAGCGCGCGCGATGACGTGTCCGGCCATGGCGTGGAGTGCGTCGGAGAGCTTGAACTTGTCGGCCAGGTCTGGCTTGTAGTCGAGAGCGAAGAGTTGAAAGACGTAGGAGTGTGGTCCGTGTGAGCGCGGCGGCCTGGGGCCGGTCCAACCGCGGCGGCCGAGGGCACCCTTGCCGTGTTTGATTCCGGGGATCGGGCTCGGGGCGGCGAGGCCGTTTTCGGGAATGCCTTTGAGTGATGGGTCGATGCCGATCGTGAGCGCGTGGGTGGCGGGCCTCTTTACGGGGACGTCGGGGTCTTGGACGATAAGCACGAGTTCCGCGGTGTCGGCCGGCGGCGTCGTCCAGGCTAGGGCGGGAGAGATGTTGGCGCCGAAGAGCTTGCCGCGGTGGCGCTCAGGAATCGGGGTGCCGTGGTCGAAGCCGGGGCTGGTGAGTGCGAAGCTCTCGGGCGCTTTCATGTCGGGACGCGCCCACACGAGTGTGTGGTGTCCGGCGTGTCGGTTGCGCAATGCGCGACCAATGGAGTTTGCGGGCATGGTCTTGTTTTCTTCTCGCTATCTCGTGTTGGTCTGGAGCCGGATGAGGATCTCGTTGAGCCGAGCGAGGTCGTCGGAGTCCAGGTTGGTCAGTGCGGATGGCGGCTCGTTGAGGATCGCCTGGCCGCGCTGGGCCGCTTCGCGTCCGGCGTCGGTGAGGTGCACGAGCTTGCGGCGGTTGTCGTCGGGATGGGCGGTGCGATGGACCAGGCCTCGCGCTTCGAGCTGGTCGACGCCGACGGTCGCGGCCGGTGGGTCGATTTCGGCGGCGCGTGCGATCTCTCGCAGGGTCATCGGACCGTCGGCGAGCTTGATGAGCACCTCGACCTTGCCGGGTCCGAGATCGAGGGCGGCGCGGAGGGCACGCCGGCGGTCCTGTCCAGTGACGAACTCATGCAGGGCCCTCCACACCCGCGACGCGGTGTCTGGCGACGTGGCCTTTTGGGTACTCATCGGGCTCCTTTCGGGACAGGGCTCATGTCAGTGCCAGTGGCCAGGCGTGCGCCATTTCGCTCGGCGGTCCCCAACGCCCAGCGTCCGGTCGAGACCATCCCGAGCAGCATGACCATCACTCCACAGCCGGCTACCACAGCCCACGCCGCGTGGCTAGCTTGCACGAAGCCTGCCAAGCCGGAGGCGATGATCGAACCGGTGACCGCGACCCCGACCGCCGCGCCGGTCTGGCGACAGGTGGAGACGATCGCTCCCGCGACACCGGCTTGGTCCCGGGGCATGCCCGACATTGCGGTGTTGGTCATCGGAGTGCTGACCAGACCTGCCCCAGCACCGAAGACGAGATAAGCAACGACCAGATACCACACCGCGGTGTGTGCGCTAAGGCCGATCAACAGGCCCGCGCCCACGGCGATCAACACACCAGAGACGATCAGCGCAAGCCTCGGCCCGCGGCTGGCCACCAACCGCCCGGAGACGGTGGCGAACACGCCGAGCATCGCGGCCATCGGGATCGTGAGCAATCCGGCGTGCAGCGCGCTATAGCCACGAACATCCTGCAGATACAGCGTGTTGAGGAACAGAAAGCCGCCTAAGGCTGCGAGCGCGACCACCGCGATCAGCGTCGCGCCCGAGAACGGCGCGCTGCGGAAGTACCGCATGTCGATCAATGGCTCGCGCCGCCGGGACTCGACCACAACCAGCGCGATCGCCGCGAGCACCGCAACCACGAACAGGGTGATGATCGGCGCCGAGCCCCACCCACTGCGCGGCCCCTCGATGATCCCTGCGGTCAGGCAGCCCAAGAGCGCGATCACCAACAGCTGACCAGGAGGGTCAAGTCGCCGGGGCTGCTCGGCCCGCGACTCGGGCACGAACCGTTGCGTCAGCACGATCGCGATCAGACCGACAGGGACGGTGATCCAGAAGATCGAACGCCACCCGATCCCGGTGACCAGCAGGCCACCGAGCACGGGGCCGCTCGCGAGGCTGAGTCCGGCGACCGACCCCCACACGCCGATCGCCTTCGCGCGATCAGCACGGTCAGTGAACGTGTTGACGATGATCGACATCGCCACCGGGTTGAGCATCGACCCGCCGATGGCCTGAAGTCCGCGAAAGGCGATCAGCCACCCGAGCGACGGAGCCAGGCTGCACAGCAACGACCCCAACGAGAACGCCACCAGCCCGATCTGAAACACCCGGCGGCGACCGAAGCGATCCGCGAGCGAGCCCGACAGCATGAGCAGGCACGCAATAACGACGGTGTAGGCATCGGCCGTCCACTGCAGACCGCTCACCGACGCATGCAGCGCCCCTTGGATCGACGGCAAGGCGACATTGACGATCGTCACGTCGATGCCCGCTACGAACACGCTCAGACAACACGTCGTCAGCACCACCGAACGGCGCCGCGCGACACGATCGGCTCCAGACGGAGAGCTAATCATTGCCATAAACAATGTTGTATCACAACAACTAAATGCTAACCGCCGCGCGCCGGGCCTCGACTCACTCGTTCCCCCGATTGCGGAATACTCGTGCGTGCCCGCTGCCGTCGTCGCACGAGTGCAATACCACGGAAGCGGAAGTCTCGAAGCGGTGCCGCGGCTCGCCACTTGGCTGTCGGATCGGGCCAAAAGCGGAAGCCGCGCGTTCACAGGCGGACCGCTGACATCGGGACTGCCCGCCTGACGCCCACCTGCGCGATGGGGCAATCCGACTCACCCGCGCGCCCCATCGCCTGTGCGGAAAGGGACGACGTCACCGCTCGTCCACGACGTCGTTGCTCTTGGCGCAAAGCAACGACGTCCTTCACGGCCACGGTTGGAGCACGCCTGCGAGTCGCGCCCGGAAGAGCTCAGGAAACCATCTGGAGGGATGGTACTAGGATGGTTAAGAGATGGCGAACTGCGTAGGGACGTGAACAGGGATGATTGATGCCGAAAGAAGCGAAAAGATCACCATCAATGTCGGCGTCGTTGACCTGGGTCAGATCGATCTGCTCGTCAGCGAGGGGTTTTTTGCAAACCGCACCGATTTCATTCGTACGGCCATTCGCCGGCAACTCGAGAGCCGATCAGACGCCGTTGACAGGACGGTGGCGCGACGCGAGCTGGTTCTCGGCATCGAGCACTACAGCCGCGAGGCGCTGGAGCAGCTCCGGGACTCGGGTCGCATGGTGGAGCTTCGCGTTCTCGGGCTGGCCACGATTGCCGATGACGTCTCGCCTGAGCTCGCCGTCGCGACGATCGCGAGGGTCGAGGTCCTCGGTGCCTTTCGAGCGCCGCGGGCGGTGAAGACGGCGCTCGCCTCGTGCACCACATGATCACCTACCGAGCCGAGCGACCGCGATCGCACGGTCGCGGTCCGTCAAATCCACCGGCCGATCTCTCCGCGCTAGCCGACGACGCCGCTGAAAGGAACATGCGATGAACCCCGATAGAAACATCACGATGGCCGAGGCGTTGCGCCTCACGCGCGCCGGGCGGTTGGCCGAGGCCACCGCGGTTCTGCAGCCGAATCTGGCGAGCGCCGGCACCGCTGCGCCGGGTGAATCGACCGTCGCGCAGCCTCTCAGCGTCCTCCGGCAATTCCGGTTGCCGGTGTCCTGCAGTCGCCCGGTGAGAGGGCCCGAAGTGCCGCCCGCTTACCCCGTGTCCGCGCGCCAGGGTCTCGTTAAGGGCCTCCAGGCCGCGCTCCCCAGGCCACCAGACAGCGTCATCCGGACCGGATTCCCGGGAGACGCACGATCGCCTGATGGTGCGGCAGCTGCGAGGGCTGCAGCCGCGCCGGTTGGCGAGATACGCCACATCACGCACACCGAGAGCGCCGGGAGCCGAAGCTACGCCCTCTACATTCCGACCGGCTACGCCGATGAACCCATTCCACTTGTGGTCATGCTCCACGGCGGCAAGCAGAACGCAGTGGACTTCGCAGCCGGCACGCGGATGAACGAGTTCGCCGAGAAGCACACCTTTCTCGTCGCCTATCCAGAGCAGTCGCGGGCTGCTAACCACGGTGGCTATTGGAACTGGTTCTCCACGTCTCACCAGCACGCCAACGCCGGCGAGCCGGCGATCATCGCTGGCATCACCCGGGAGGTGATCCGCGATCTCGTCGTCGATCCGACTCGCGTGTACGTCGCCGGGCTCTCCGCTGGTGGCGCCATGGCGGCCGTCATGGCCGCGGCCTACCCAGACCTGTACGCGGCGGTCGGGGTGCACTCCGGGATCGCGTACCGCGCCGCGCATGACGTCGGCTCCGCCTTCGCGGCCATGCGAACCGGGGGCACGCCCGCTCCGACCAGTGCCGTGCCGCTGATCGTCATCCACGGCGACCGAGACACGATCGTGGCTCCGCTCAACGCAGACAAGGTGATTGCCTCTCGGCTCGCCGCTGGCGACATCACAGGCCAGGATGCGCCGGTCGCGACGAGCACCGACAGCGGGCACCCACACACCCGCACCGTGCATCGCAACCGCGACGGGATCGCCGTCGCGGAGTCCTTGCTTGTCCACGGCGGCGGTCATACCTGGTACGGCGGTAGCCGACTTGGCTCCTACTCCGACTCGGACGGGCCTAACTCGTCCGCCGAGATGATCCGGTTCTTCCTCCAGCACCAGACCTCGGCGCACCAGAAGCAAAGCGCCGACGCGCCGTCGCCACCTGCCCGATGACCCTTCGGATGAGAAGAAGTCCGGTCGACGGTCCCGCCGGGCAGCCTCACATGATCTCGCGCCGGCCGGCGAGCCTACTGCACCGAGGGTCTCGCGCTGCCGCTCCGACTTCCGCGAGCACGAGCAGCTTGTCCCGGCCGACCCGAGCCTGCTAGACGTGACCGCCCGAGGCGTCAATGAGTCACGCCCGATCGCTGGAGGTCGCAGGCTGCATTCGTCGCCGAGGAGAAGTCCCCTGGGGATTTGGCCGCCGGTCCCCTTCGCCCATAGCCGCGCGCCGGTGGCGAGTCTCGCGGCGGTCTATCTCGGAGCGGAGTAGGCCAGCAGTGCTTGCAACTCTTCAGCAAGCACCGTCACGAAACCGACGGCGCGAAGCCCGGATCCCGGCGTCGTTGCTTGTGGCGCAAAGCATCAGTCTCGGCCACGGGGGACCGGCAGTCGCTGTCGACATGGGCGTGGCCGCATTGCCGCCGAAGCGGAAGCGGCTCGCGGTCGCCCTGTCCCTCGCCCTGCCTATGCAAACGCGCGTTCTGGGGTTTCCATCTAACCGGAGCGACTCGGGGCCGCGGCGAGCTTTCCCGGACGACGGATGCTCCTCTGGGCGTTCCTCAGGCCCGCTGACGCCCCGGATTGCGGAGATGGGAACCACCCCCCTCCTCTCGACGGCACCGGCACCGACGCTCACGTAGCGCGAGACGGTCAACTCCGGTCAAATGGAAACCCCGGAACGCGCGTTTCTGCACGCCCGCGAGTCAGCCCTGCTCTCGGCGAGCAGCATGGTCCGCCCGTGTCCGCGGCCGCCTGCATTCACGATCGTGCGATCGGCGCCGTAGTCTTCCGCTTCGGCGCTGAGCGCCGGGGGCCGTCTGTTCCAATCCCGGCGACACGTGCGCCGGCCCGGCGCGGCGGATCGCCGAGTTCGTACGCTCGCTCGACGACGTCTCGGTCGCGCTGAGGTCGTCGCATTGCGCCAATTCCAACGACGCGTCGGATCGGCGCGAGACCATCGCTTTCGATCCATGCGCTTGCCGAAGCGTTGCAAGCACGTTGTGCTCTTGAGTCGCTTCTCCGACGACTGGGATCGCATCGGCTTGAACGAGCGCACGATCGTGTTCACGCGAACGCGATCGTCCCACTCCGCTCGCGCTCACGAGTGGGTTCGGACCGAAGTGATCGCGCGGGTCACCGCCGACGCGTGATTGCTTGCCGTCGGTTGCGATCACCGCGCCACGCGCAGCGGTTCGTCTACGTCGGCACGGCCGGACCGCCGGCACCCGTGTTCCGAGGCCATTGCGCGCAGCCCGTGGCGAGCTGGTCAGCAGTAGTCTGCGGCGGCCGATGCCGGGTCAGCGTCTCGTCGGGCAGGTCGAAGTGGAAACCTTCGACAACCGCCCGGCCTCGAGGTGAGGAGCAAACGTATCTACGACGGGCGGCTCATGACACGCCGCCACAGAGTTCGGCGCCGCTGACCAGAGGTCAGTGCGGCGCGGCGGAGGAACGGCGAAATCGCAGTCCTTAGTTGATTAGGCGCTATGATTAGCTCAATGGATGGTGTGGTTGCATGAATGATCTGGCGAAAGTCGAGCGGATTGCCGCCGTTGCGCGTGCTTTCACGCCCGGAACGCCGGTGGGCCGCCTCGACATGCTGGCGGGGCGAATGAATCAGCTCACAGATATCGTGAGCGCGGTCTCGATGCCCGGACAGCACGTTGGGCTCTACGGCGAGCGCGGGGTAGGCAAGACCTCGCTCGCAAACGTCCTCGCAGAGGTCTTCCAGAATCCACAGCTCCGAGCAAGCTTTGAAGCAGTGCGGATCAACTGCACGACGGAGGACACGTTTACGACGATCTGGAATCACGTCTTCGCCGAGCTCCGGAATCAGCAGGAGGAGCAGCGGAGCTGGTCCCCCGAGGGAGTACGCCGCCGCTTACAGGAATTCGATCAAGCGGCGCTCATCGTCCTGGATGAGCTCGACCGGCTGGAGAACGACGACGCTTTGACTGCAATTGCCGACACGGTCAAAACGCTTTCCGATCATGCCGTCCCGTCGACGCTGGTCCTCGTCGGAGTCGCTCGCTCGATCGGTGAGCTCGTCGGCGAACACGCCTCGATTGTGCGGGCGCTCGTCCAGATTGAGATGCCGCGCATGTCGCCCAAAGAACTGGGCGAGATTCTCTACAAGGGCTGCGGTGGCGCCGGGCTGCAAGTGCGCCCGGATGCAGTCGACGAGATCACGACTTTGTCCGAAGGGCTCCCCCACTACACCCACCTGTTGGGTCTTCATGCCGGCCAGCGAGCCGTGCACGACGATCGGTCCGCGATCGTCCTCGACGACGTGTACCACGCGATTCCCAAGGCCGTCGACCGGCACACGATTCTCAACGCTTATCAGCAAGCGACGCGAAGTGCCCGCAAGGACGCGCTGTTCAGTCAGGTCCTGCTCGCATGCGCCCTAGCTCCGAAGAACCAGCTTGGCTTCTTCACATCCGGGTCTATCCGCGAGCCGCTCGAGGTCATCGCCGGCCGTCGGATCGACATCCCTGCGTTTTCGAATCACCTGAGCCAGTTCTTGGAGCCTGAACGCGGTTCCGTCCTTCAGCGAGAAGGCACATCGCGACGTTACTTCTATCGGTTCTCAGACCCAATCTTTCAGCCCTACGTCGTGCTCAAGGGGCTGTCGTTGCAGCTCATCACCGACGAGCAACGCAAGCGCTTCCAAATGGCGCAACCAGAACCCGACGTTACGCCGAACGACTTCGAGACGACCATCCCGCCTCGGCTCTTTTAATCACGCTCGCGAGGCAGGCAGCTGCGCTCGGATGGCTCGAGGCGTTTGACGCCTCGATCGGGTCGATCGCCAGGCCGGACGAGCGCTCCGCCTCGCACCCGATCGTCAGTCCGGAGGAGGTCGACGCTCGCTTTCGTCATCTCGGCGCCTGCGCGGACGCTCGGAATCAACGGATAGCAGGCGTCGGTCATCTTGGCCAGACTGGGCGGCAGCCGCCGCGCGTGGCGCACGCGTGCTTTCTACGAATGCGCTCGTGTCAGATTTCTTTCGGTGTCCTTCAGATCCTCGCGGCTCTCGCCTTCGCCCAATTCCGAGCGCGGCGGCGGTGGCCCGAGGAGGCCGCCGATCCCGGGCGGCGCGGCGACGTTGCATAGGCATCGCCTCGCCTCTGCACGCCGCCGTCCCGGCCCCGCTTCCGGCGATGAGGAGGGCTGTGCTGCGCAACTTCGCGCCGCGCCGTTCTGCGCTCGGGCGGCCGGCACGCGCGCGAGATCGCTAGCTCGGACCCGTTCGGCTGCAAGCACGAGGCGGAAAGCGGCCGTCTCGAGTCGGCGGGCGAGACCGCTGCTTTGCCCATTGTTGGGCTGGCCTGGCGGCCGGTCGCGGGCGGATGAAAATCGGCTTATACACCCGAAACAGGAGAAGCTTGCGCAGCCGTTATCTTCCTGTCAGGTCATCCTTATTGGTGTTGGTGTCTCGACCGCCGCCGAGAGAAGGCCTCTCATTGCCTGCCC
>JBKQKK010000117.1:0-18770 GCA_052147535.1 Solirubrobacteraceae bacterium
GTGGAGCTTGTCGGCGGCGCCGGCGAAGTACTCGTAGTGATCGGGCAGGCCGCGGAGCTGGCCCTCCATCTCGCGGATCAGCTTGCCGTTGTCGACGCTCTCCACCACCGCGACCTGGCGCGCGCGCTCCGCGATCAGGCCGGCCAGGCGGCGCATCAGCCGCCCGCGCTGCGCGGCGGTCATCGTCCGCCACGGCCCGTCGTCGAACGCCCGGCGAGCCGCGCGCACGGCAGCGTCGACGTCGTCGGGCCCGGCGCGGGGGATCAGGGCCCACGGCTGCCCGGTGAACGGATCGACGGTCGCGAACGTCTCACCGGAGCGGGCGTCCACCCACTCCCCGCCGATGTACATGCGGTAGGCCCGCTGCGGCCCGGACGGGCGGCTCGCGGCCGGGGCCTCCGTCGTGCTCACCGTCGCGCCAGGCCCCGCCAGGTCTAGGAGCGGTCGCGGATCGCCACGTAGTCGAGGCCGCGCTCGCCGGTGTAGATCTGCCGCGGCCGGGCGATCTTCTGCTCGGAGTCGTCGATCATCTCCAGCCACTGGGCGATCCAGCCGCTCGTGCGGCCGATCGCGAACAGCACCGGGAACATCTCGACCGGCATCCCGAGCGCCTCGTAGATCAGCCCCGAGTAGAAGTCGACGTTCGGGTAGAGCCTGCGCTTGACGAAGTACTCGTCCTCGAGTGCGATCTTCTCGAGCTCGGAGGCGATGTCCAGCAGGGGGTTCTTGCCCGTCACCTCGAATACGTCCTCGGTCGCCCGCTTGATGATCTTCGCGCGCGGATCGAAGTTCTTGTAGACCCGATGCCCGAAGCCCATCAGCTTCTCCCTGCCGTCCTTGACGCCCTCGATGAACTCGGGGACCTGACCGACGCTGCCGATTCGACGCAGCATCCGCAGGACCGCCTCGTTGGCGCCGCCGTGCAGCGGTCCATAGAGGGCGGCCACACCGGCGGCGACAGCCGAGTACGGGTCGACCTGCGAGGAGCCTACGGCCCGCACGGAGCTGGTGGAGCAGTTCTGCTCGTGATCGGCGTGCAGGATGAAGAGCACATCGAGCGCACGCTCGAGGCGCGGATCCGGCTGGTACTTCAGCTCGGTCATCTTGTAGATCATCGAGAGGAAGTTGCCCGCGTAGGAAAGGTCGTTGTCGGGATAGACATAGGGCATGCCGCGATTGTGGCGGTATGAGAAAGCCGCCAGCGTCGGCATCTTCGCGATCAGGCGAATGACCTGGATGTAGCGCTTCTCGGCGTCCTTGATCTGGCCCGCCTCCGGGTAGAAGGTCGACAGCGCTCCGACTGACGCCAGCAGCATCCCCATTGGATGCGCGTCGTAACGGAAGCCCTGCATGAACCCCTTGATGTTCTCGTGCACGAACGTATGCGTCGTGATCCGGTACACCCAGTCGTCAAGCTGGGCCTTTCTCGGAAGCGCGCCGTGAATCAGCAGGTAGGCCACCTCGAGATAGCTCGACTTCTCAGCTAGCTGCTCGATCGGATAGCCGCGGTATTCGAGGATCCCGCGGTCGCCGTCGATGTAGGTGATCGAGGAGCGACAGGCGGCCGTGTTCATGAACGCCGGGTCGTAGGTCATCAAGCCAAAGTCGTCCTCGTCGACCTTGATCTTGCGCAGTTCGGTGGCCCTGATTGTGCCGTCCTCGATCGGCAACTCGTACGTCCTGCCCGTACGGTTGTCAGTGATCGTCAGCGTGTCTGACCTACCTGCATCCAAGTCGTCTCGCTGCTCAACCGTATCCGTCGCCATGCAACTCCTCTCGCGGTTCTCCCCCCTGAACTCTATTACCACAGGCAAAGCCACCGGCAGAAAATGCAAGCCGACAGCGGCTCAGTCGCGCAAAGTCAGCGGCTTCTCGATGAAACGCGTCATGCGGCCGAGCTCGGTCACCCGCGAACTGATCTCCTCGCGCGACAGGCGCGCCACCCGCTCGGTCCCGAACTCCTCGACGTTGAAGGAGGCGAGCGCGGTGCCGTACGCCATCGCGCGGCACAGCAGCTCGTGGTGCAGGGGCTCGTGCGGATGCGCTGCGACGTAGCCGACAAAGCCCCCGGCGAAGCTGTCGCCGGCGCCGGTCGGGTCGACGACCGTCTCCAGCGGAAACGCGGGCAGCGCGAAGAAGCCCTCCTCGGTGACCATCGCGGCGCCGTACTCGCCCTGCTTGGCGACGACCACGCGCGGCCCCCAGCGGCGCACCTTGCGCGCAGCGAGCACGAGGTTCGGCTCGTCGGTCAGCTGCCGCAACTCGGCGTCGTTGAGGATCAGGCAGTCGACTTCGGCGATTGCCGCGATCAGCGATTCGCGCGCGGTCTCGATCCACAGGTTCATCGAGTCGAGCGCAACGAAGCGCGCGCCGGCGCACTGGGCCCGCACCTGACGCTGCAGGTCGGGCTGGATATTCGCCAGGAACAGCACATCGCTGGCCCTGGATTGCTCGGACAGCTTCGGCTCGAAGTCCGCGAACACGTTCAGCTGCGTGTCGAGCGTCTCGCGATCGTTGAGGTCCCAGCCGTACACGCCGCTCCAGAAGAACGTCCTGGCACCGGCGACGTGCTCGATGTCGGCTGTCTGCACGCCGCGCCCTCTCAGGACCGCCACCGAATCCTCCCCGAAGTCATCGCCGACCGGGCCGACGACGCGGACCTCGTCAAAGAACGAGGCTGCCAGCGCGAAGTGCACAGCGGAGCCGCCGAGCATGCGCTCGCGCTCCCCGAACGGTGTCTTGACGGCGTCGAAGGCGATCGACCCGACTACGGTGACGGGCATCTGCTGGCTCAGCCTACCGGCGAGCGCGGCTACCGGCCTGGTCGAACAGCGGCTCGCGCGTGACTTCGCCCTTGACCCAGCGCCCGAAGATGTCGATCTCGACGCCCGCGCCGACATCGATCTGCGCGGGCAGGTACGCGTACGCAATCGACGACTCGACCGTGTAGCCGTAGCCGCCGCTGGTCACCCTGCCGAGCACCTCCCCATCGACACGCACCGGCTCGTTGGCGAGCGCGACCGACCGGGGGTCCTCGAGCACGACGCAGCGCAGCCGCCGCACCGGCGCCTCGCCCTCGCCTCCGCCCTCGCCCGCGGGCGAGGGCGATCGATCCACCCCGGCCGTCAGCGCGCGCGCATCACGCAGCGCGCGCGAGCCGATGAACTCCTTGTCCTCGCGCACGCAGAAGCCCAGACCGGCCTCGTACGGCGTCTCCTCCGGCGTGATGTCGGCCGCCCACACGCGGTAGCCCTTCTCGAGGCGCAGCGAGTCGATCGCGCGATAGCCGCAGGCGACGAGCCCGTGCTCGCGTCCGGCTCCCCATAGCGCACGCCACAGCCCGCCGCCGTACTCGCTCGGGCAGTACAGCTCCCAGCCGAACTCGCCCACGAACGTGACCCGCAGCGCCCGCACCGGCGCGTCGCCGACGCTGATCTCGCGCATCCGCATGTAGTCGAAGTCCAGCGGATCGGGAGTGAGGTGCGAGAGCACCTCGAATGCGCGCGGCCCCCACAGCCCAAAGCACGCCCAGCGCGAAGTCACGTCCGCCAAGCGCACCGAGCCGTCCTCCGGTAGATGCTTGCCGATCCAGCTCGCGTTGCGGTTGCCGAACGCGGTCCCGGTGACGATCTGGAACAGCTCCTGCTCGACGCGGGCCACGGTGAAGTCGCACTCGATCCCGCCGCGCTCGTTGAGCATCTGCGTGTATGTGATCTGGCCGACGTCGCGGACGACCCGGTTGTCGCAGAGCCGCTCGAGCAGCTCAGCGGCCCCCGGGCCGCTGAGCTCGAGCTTCGCGAATGAGGACCGGTCGAACAATCCCGCCGTCTCGCGTGCGGCGCGGTGCTCGGCGCCGATCGCCGGCGACCAGTGGATCCCGGCCCAGCCGCGCGGCCGCAGCGACTCGTCGCCGGCGGGCGCGTTGCTCTCGTACCAGTTGACCCGCTCCCAGCCGGCCTTCTCGCCAAACACGGCGCCGCGCACGAGGTGCCATTCGTAGGCGCTCGAGATGCGCAGCGGGCGCCCGGCCTGGCGCTCGTGGCCGGGATAGCGGATGTCGTAGTAGGTCTCGTACGCCTCGGCGGTGCGCTTGAGCGTGTAGCTGGGCGATCGGTACTGGGGGCCAAAGCGACGGATGTCCATCTCCCACACGTCGCTCGCGGGCTCCCCGTCGAGGATCCACTGCGCGATCACCCGACCGATCCCGCCGGCGCCCGCGAGGCCGTGCGCGCAGAAGCCGGCCGCCACGAACATCCCGCCCACCTCGCTCTCGCCAAGGCAGAACTCGTTGTCGGGCGTGAAGCCCTCGGGGCCGTTGATCAGCCGCGTCACCGCAGCGCCCTCCATCGCCGGCACACGGCGGCGCGCGTTCTCGGCGATCACCTCGAACCGCGGCCAGTCCTCCTCGAGCAGGCGGCCGTTGAAGTCGGGCGGGATCCGGTCCACGAGCTTGCCATCCAGCGACCACGGCGCGCTGTTGCGCTCGTAGCCACCCATCACCAGACCACCACCCTGCTCCCGAAAGTAGATCAGCAGGTCGGGATCGCGCAGCGTCGGCAGATGCTCGCCGGGCACGCGCTCACGGAACGGCGCCGTCACGAGGTACTGGTGCGAGAACGGGATCACGGGAACCCTGATCCCCGCCAGCCGCCCGAGCTCCGCGGCGAACATGCCACCGGCGTTGACGACGATCTCGGCCTCGACCTCACCCCACTCGGTCTTCACGCCACGTACGCGCCCGCCGTGGACGTCGATGTCGGTGACGCGAGTATGGGTGAACACGCGGCAGCCGCCGGCGCGCGCCTGCTCGATCAGCGCGCCCGTGAGCAGCGCCGGGTCGAGATAGCCATCGGTCGGCAGGTAGGAGCCGCAACGGACGGATTCTGTGCTCATCAGCGGGAACAGCTGCTTCGCCTCGTCGGGCGATACCAGCTCGAGCGGCAGCCCGAACGTCCTTGCCCACGCCACCTGACGCATCAACTCTTGCTCGCGCTCGTGCGTGCACGCCAGGCGGATCCCACCGGACTGCACCCAGCCGCAGTCGAGCTCGCGGTAGGTCGCCACCGAATCCATCATCAGCCGCGTCAGCGCGACGCTGCCGCGAAGCTGACCGACGAGGCCTGCCGAGTGGAAGGTCGAGCCGCTGGTCAGCTCGTTGCGCTCGAGCACGATCACGTCGCGCTCGCCGAGCTCCGCGAGGTGGTAGGCGATCGACGCGCCGCCGACGCCGCCGCCGATGATGACGACGCGCGCGCGGTCCGGAAGCTGGTCCACCATCGCGCGGACACCCTAGCGCTTATGGCTTGGCTCCTGTACCTTCAATTTCTCGTCCATGGCTCGCCGAAACGCGTGCCTGAGGTAGCCGTGCCGAGGGAAAAGAGGAACATCAGTGGATCTTGATGAGCTGAGAGCGCGCGCGGCTGCCGGAGAGATCGACACCGTCCTGCTGGCGATGACCGACATGCAGGGCCGGCTGCAGGGGAAGCGGCTGACCGCAAAGCATTTCCTCGAGGTCGTCGCGCATCACGGAGCCGAGGGTTGCAACTACCTGCTCGCGGTGGACGTGGACATGACACCGGTCGAGGGCTATGAGATGGCTTCATGGGAGCGCGGTTACGGCGACTTCGAGATGCGTCCGGACCTCTCGACGCTGCGCGTCGTGCCGTGGCAGGAGGGGACGGTAATGTGCCTGGCGGATCTCGCGTGGGCTGACGGCACCGACGTCGCCGCATCGCCGCGGCAGGTGCTGCGTGCCCAGCTGGCCCGCCTTGCCAAGCGCGGTTGGAGCACGAACGCCAGCACCGAGCTCGAGTTCCTGGTGTTCCGCGACACCTATGAGCAGGCGTGGCGCAAGCGCTACCGCGATCTGGAGCCGGCAAACCTCTACAACGTCGATTACTCGCTGCTCGGCACCGCGCGCATCGAGCCATTGATCCGCCGGGTCCGCAACGCGATGGCGGGCGCCGGCCTCGACGTCGAGAACTCAAAGGGCGAGTGCAATCTCGGCCAGCACGAGATCAACTTCCGCTACGGCGACGCGCTGCGCTGCGCCGACAACCACTCGATCTACAAGAACGCCGCCAAGGAGATCGCCGCGCAAGAAGGCAAGTCGATCAGCTTCATCGCGAAGTTCGACGAGCGCGAGGGCAACTCGTGCCACATCCACTTCTCGCTGTCCGACGGCGCCGGGTCGCTGTTCGCGCGCGAGCGACCAGTGTTCGAGTCGTTCCTCGCCGGGCAGCTCGCGTGCCTGCGCGAGCTGACGCTGCTACTCGCGCCGAACGTCAACTCCTACAAGCGCTACGCCGCTGGAACGTTCGCGCCGACGGCGGTCGCCTGGGGGCACGACAACCGGACCTGCTCGTTGCGCGTGGTCGGCGAGGGCGCCGCGCTTCGCTTCGAGAACAGGGCAGGTGGCGCCGACCTGAATCCCTATCTCGCGCTCAGCGCAATCATCGCCTCCGGCCTGCATGGAGTCGAGCACGGGCTGGAGCTAGAGGCTCCGTACATGGGCAACGCCTACCTGGCGCGCGACAAGCCACGGCTTCCGAGCACGCTGCGCGAGTCGCGGGAGCTGTTCGCGGCAAGCCCGGTGGCGCGCGCCGCATTCGGTGAGCAGGTAGTCGCCCACTACCTGAACGCTGCCGACGTAGAGCTGGCCGCGTTCAATGCAGTCGTGACCGACTGGGAGCTGGCGCGCGGATTTGAACGGTTGTGAGAGCGACCGCGCCCGATTGGGTGTTCGCCCCGGTCCAGTCGCTGACGGCATTCGAAGAGACGGTCGGGCGGCTCGGCACGGCGATCCGGCTGGGCCTGCTGCCCCCTGGGACGCGGCTGCCAGCCGAGCGCGAGCTGTGCATGCGGTTGGGGATCGCCCGTTCGACGCTGCGCCAGGCGCTGACGGCGCTGGCGCAGAGCGGCCAGCTGAAGGCTGTCCGCGGGCGCGGCGGCGGCACGTTCGTGGCTCAGGTCCTGCCGCCGCCCGGTCCCCCGCCGCCCGAGGTGCTCAGCGCCTGGCGTGACACGTGCGACACGCGGATGGCCGTGGAGGTGGGTGTAGCGATGCTCGCTGCCGAGCGGGCGACGCCCACCGCGATCGAGACGCTGACGGAGCTTGTGCTCACACTCGACTCGATGCTGGAGGACTTCCCGACCTACCGTCAGGCAGACATTCGCCTGCACGTCGGGCTCGCGGAGGCGACTCGCAGCCCGCGACTGGTGAACGCGATGACCGAGGTGCAAGGGGAGATGACGGGCCTGATCTCCCTGATCGCGCACCCGCCCGGGGTGCTCGCATCATCAAATGACCAGCACCACCGGCTGCTGGCGGCCGTGCGGCGCCGCGACCCGGGTGCTGCCGCCCGCGAGATGGCCGAGCACCTGCGTGGCACCGAGCACGTTCTCGCCGGGCTGCTCCCGCACGGAGCTGGAGACCCAGATCCAGCTGCACTCGCGACTCGCGCTGAAATCTAGCCGCTTGACTTAGGGGCGTGGCCTGTTTAGTTTTGCCGTCGACTAAAGGACGGACCACTACACCTTTCGCTGAGCGAGGAGGAGGCTGGGGATGACGTCAGGCACGCAGACGCGGTCCACTGACGAGCAACGGCTTGCCGAGCTCGGGTACAAGCAAGAGCTCCACCGCGGTTGGAGCAGCTTCTCCAACTTCGCGATCTCGTTCTCGATCATCTCCGTGCTCGCGGGGTGCTTCACGACTTATGGGCAGGCGCTCAGCAACGGCGGCCCGATCGCGATCTCGATCGCCTGGCCCGTGATCAGCGTCCTGATCCTCGTCGGCGTCGCGTTTCCGATGTCCGAGCTGGCCTCGGCGTTCCCGACTTCTGGGGGAATCTACTACTGGGCCTCGAAGCTCGGGGGCGCCGGCTGGGGCTGGTTCACCGGCTGGTTCAACCTGATCGGCTTGGTGGCCGTAGTCGCCTCGGTCGACTATGTCGTCGCGACCTTCTTGACGAACCTGCTGGGCCTCTACAACCTGCACTTCGTCTTCAACTTCACGAAGGCCTCCGCCGGCACCGACGTGCACTACACCGCTCACGTGATCTTTGCGATGTTCGCACTGATCCTGCTGGTCCACGGGCTGCTGAACGTCTTCTCCAGCCACCTCGTGTCGGTGTTCAACGCGATCTCGGTGTGGTGGCACGTGATCGGTGTCGCCGTAATCGTCGTGATCCTGATCCTGGTCCCCTCGCATCACGCGAGCCTCTCGTACGTGTTCGGCCACCGCATCAACAACTCCGGCTTCTCGAACAGCATGTACTGGTACTACGTGCTGCCCCTCGGCTTCCTGCTGACGATGTACACGATCACGGGTTACGACGCCTCCGCGCACGTTTCCGAGGAGACCCACGGCGCCGAGCAGTCGGCGCCCAAAGGCGTGTGGCGCTCTGTGTTCTACTCGGCTGTGATCGGCTACATCGTGCTGCTGGCGATCACCTTCGCGATCCAGCGGAGCAAGCAGTCGCAGATCCTCGCGGCCGGGTTCCCCGCGCTCGAGATCTTCGAGACCTCGCTCACCTCGGCTGCGGCCAAGGCCGTAATCCTGATCTCGACCGTCGGGCAGCTGTTCTGCGGGATGGCGTGCGTGACCAGCGCCTCACGCATGACCTTCGCGTTCTCGCGTGACGGCGCGGTGCCCGGGCACAACCTCTGGCGGCGGTTGGGCAAGAACCGCACGCCGACCTGGTCGGTCCTGTTCGTCTGCCTGTGGGCGCTGATCGTGACGATTCCCGCTTACTTCCCGAACTCGAAGGGCTCGCCGGTCGCGTTCTATGCCGTCACCTCGATCTCGGTGATCGGGCTCTACATCGCCTACACGATCCCCGTGTACTTGCGCTGGCGTAAGGGCGACGAGTTCCAACCGGGGTCCTGGACCAACGGCGCCAAGTACCGCTGGATGAACCCGATCGGCGTCGTCTGGGTGGCGATCTGCGTGGTGATCTTCTGCCTCCCGTTCACCCCCGCCGGCGTCTACTTCGGCAAGACGTTCAGCTGGTCCTCGGTGAACTACGCGCCGATCGTGACGATCTTCGTGATCGTCGCCGTGACGCTGTGGTACCAGCTGTCGGCCAAGCGGACTTTCAAGGGCCCGATCCGCACGATCGACGAGCCAGACGCTTCGATCCAAGCAACGTTTCAATAGTGTTTCGATCGAAAAGCCTGACCGGCATTAATCGTTTGACCACGGCAATGGAGCGACGATGACCGAGACCCTCGCGGTGATCGAGCCCGCCACGGAGGCGGTGCTCGAGCTGGTTGAGCGCGCGGGCGTGCAGGAGGTGGACGGCGCCGTGGCCAGAGCGCGCGACGCATATCCCGCCTGGCGCGCGCTGGCACCGGCGGCGCGCGCCGAGCGCCTGCGCGTGCTGGCCGACGTGATCGCGGCCGAGCACGAGCAACTGGCGCTGCTCGAGGCGCGCAACGCAGGCAAGCCGATCGCGGACGCCCGCGGCGAGATCGGCATGGCGATCGAGACGTTCCGCTACTACGCGGGCGCGCCTGAGCGGCTGCTGGGCGACACGATCCCGGTAGCCGGCGGTCAGGCGTTCACGGTGCGCGAGCCGCTTGGCGTGGTCGGCCTCATCACGCCGTGGAACTTCCCGCTGACGATCGCCTCATGGAAGCTCGGCCCGGCGCTCGCGGCAGGTAACACGGTCGTGCTCAAGCCGGCCGAGCTGACACCGCTGACGGCGATCCGCTTCGAGCAGCTGGCCGTCGCCTCGGGCATTCCGGATGGCGTAGTCAACGTCGTCGTCGGGCCGGGGCGAACCTGCGGCCGGCGACTCGTAGAGCACCCCGATGTCGCCAAGATCGCGTTCACCGGATCGACCGATGTCGGGCGCTCGATCGCCGCCGGCGCTGCCGCCACGATCAAGCGCGTCACGCTGGAGCTCGGCGGCAAGTCCGCCAACGTCGTGTTCGAGGACGCCGACCTCGCCACGGCGGCGGCGAGCGCCCCCGCAGCGATGTTCGGCAACGCCGGCCAGGATTGCTGCGCGCGCTCGCGGATCCTCGTGCAGAGCTCTGTCCTCGACCGCTTCATGGCGCTCCTGGAGGAGGCTGTCGCGTCGATCAAGGTCGGCGACCCGCTCGATGAGCAGACGCAGATGGGCCCGTTGATCTCCGCCGGCCAGCGCGAGACGGTCGCCTCATTCGTGCGCGACGACTCGCCGGTGGCGATTCGCGGCGCCGCTCCCGACGGACCCGGCTACTGGTTTCCCCCAACGGTTCTGTGCCCGGTCGACCCGGATGACCGCGCCGCGCGCGAGGAGATCTTCGGCCCGGTCGCGTGCGTGATCCCGTTCCGCGACGAGCCGCACGCGGTGGCGCTCGCCAACGACACGATCTACGGGCTGTCGGGCTCGATCTGGACCCGCGACGGCGCCCGCGCGCTGCGGGTGGCGCGCGCGATCGAGACCGGCGTGCTGTCGATCAACTCCAACAGCTCGGTGCGCGTGAGCACACCGTTCGGCGGCTTCAAGCAGTCCGGCTACGGCCGCGAGCTCGGCCCGCACGCGCTCGACGCCTACACGGAAGTCAAATCGATCTACTACGCGACGTCATGAGGCTTCAACACAAGGTATGCGTAGTCACCGGCGCCGCCGGCGGTATCGGCCTCGCCAGCGCCGAGCGGTTTGCAGACGAGGGCGCCCGCGTGGTCGGCGTCGACCTGCGCGAGCACCAGATCGGCGAGCTCTCCCTGCAGGCCGACCTGACCGACGAGGCGTCGGTCAAGGGGCTCTACGCGCGCGTGCGCGAAGAGCTCGGACGGATCGACGTGCTGTTCAACAACGCCGGCATCTCGCCCAGCGACGATGCGTCGGTGCTCGACACGACGCTCGAGGCGTGGGAGCGCGTGCAGGCCGCCAACCTCCGCAGCGTGTTTTTGTGCTGCAAGCACGGAATCCCGCACCTGCTCGGAAACGACCCTCCCGGCGGCTCGGTGATCAACACGGCCTCATTTGTCGCCGTGCTCGGCGCCGCAACCTCGCAGATCTCCTACACGGCCTCCAAGGGGGCCGTGCTGGCGCTCTCACGCGAGCTCGGGGTCGAGTTCGCCAGGCGCGGTGTCCGCGTCAACGCGCTCTGCCCCGGCCCGGTCGACACGCCGCTGCTACGCGAGCTGTTCGCAAAGGACCCAGCGCGCGCTGCGCGCCGTCTGGTGCACGTACCGATGGGCCGCTTCGGCCACGCTTCCGAGATCGCCTCGGCAGCGCTGTTTCTCGCCAGCGACGACTCGAGCTTCGTGACCGCCTCCTCGCTGTTGGTCGACGGCGGGATCACCGGGGCGTACGTCACGCCGATCTAGCTGAGACGGTGCGCGGCGTCGTGCGCGCCCCGTCACGCCGATCTGGATGAGACGGTGCGCGGCGTCGCGCGCGCTGCAAGCCGGCGACGGGCGCGTTCACCGGCGGACTGCGGCTCCGCGCGGGCTCGGGCCCTCGCGGCCAGGGCACCACCGATCCCAAGCACGCTCCAGGTCAGCGGGTCCTCCAGGAAGTCGGCATACAGCATCGTGTGCAGCAGCAGAGCCAGAAATCCGGCCGCGAGCGCGACGCGTGCCGGACTGGCGCGCGCCCCGCGCACCAGAGTCAGGATCGCGACAACCACGAGCGCGATGTACAGCAGCTCGCCGAGCACGCCCTGCTCGGCCGCGATCGTGATCGGAATCGTGTGGGACGCCGCCAGCGTCGTAGAGGTGCCCTGATTGTGCGCGCGGTACTCATAAACGAACGACCCCGAGCCGTACCCCGCGAGCGGTCGCTGACCGAACAGATCGATGCCGCCGCTGACGAGGTTCGCCCGCCCGCTCGAAGCCCCGTTGAGTCCCTGATTGAGGCCGAACGTCTTCGGCGAGATCGCGAGCGCCGCGCCGCCGAGCACGATCACGACGGCGGCCGCGACGAGCACCGGCTTGACCTTCGAGCGCAGCGCCAGAAGCGTCGCGAGGCCCACGAGCAGCGCCGCGAGGCTCGATCGCGACAGCGTCAGCACCAGCCCGCCCCAGAGGATCGCGAGTAGGACTGTGACCCCGATCTGCATCCAGGGTCGCTCGTCGTAGAGGAGCACCGCCGCCAGCATGATCATCACCAGCGCCAGATAGCGCCCGAAGATGTCCGGGTCGAAGAACACCGAGTTCACGGTGAAGTACGTGTGTACGTCGTTGGCGGCGACGAGCTTAGGGTTCAGCAGCAGTGTCTTGGTGGCGTACTCGACGAACCCAATACTGGCAAACAGCACCGCCAGCACGACCGTGACCTGCAGGCATCTAGCGAGCAACGAGCGGTCCCAGTCGAGTTCCCACAGCAGCGCCAGAAATAGGGCGAACGGAATATAGAAGAACACCATCTGCTGCAGTGCTTTCTCGAAGCCTGGCGAGTAGACGGCCTGGATTGCATACAGCACGAGTGATGCGGCCAGCAGCCGCTCGAGCCAACCGACCGCCGGGTGCGCCCGCCCGGATGCTGTGGCACCCTGATCGCCGGCTTTGCCGTCCTGACCGCCGGCCGCCGTCGCCCCCGGAGCCCGACTTCGGCTGCCGGCGCGCCATAGGGTCGGCACGATCCACGCCAGCGAAGCCGCGGCGATCACGAAGTACAGCGGTACGAGCAGGTTGGACGTGTTTCCGCCGGCATCGATCGGGATCCGGAACGGCAATGCGAGCATCGCCAGCGGTCCGAGCAGCCGGGGCCTGCGCGCGATCAGCAGCGCTGCGCCAAGCAGCGCCACCAGCGACACCGCCGCACCGGCGCCAGCCACAAGCGGGTGGCGGTGCACGAGGCCGAGCTGGGGCGAGTGCCAGATGTCGGCGAACAGCAGCACGGGCGACAGCAGCAGGGCACCGAGCATCGACCAGGCCTTGCGACGCGCGTCAACTGACAGCATCGCCGCCGCCGCAAGCGCCGCCACGACGATCACGCCGAGCTTCGGGAGCGGCCCTGAGAGCGCGGCGAAAGCTGTCACGAGCGCACAGCGTAGAGAACGGGCCTAAGCGGATCCTCTACGCTGCTGCCCATGTGCGCTGCGAAGCACTCGCTGGCGTGTGGGCTTGTGGCGGTTTCGCTGTGCGGGTGCGGCATCGCCGCAAAGCCGCTCGCCGGAACGCCGAAACTGGCCAGCAAGCCGGGCAACCACGCGAAGGTCGATGACCCGCGCGCGAAGCATCTCGGTTGCATGGTGCGTGCCGGTCTGCCCGCGCGCGCGGTCGCCGCACCCGGAGGCCGGCCCGGGATCCAGGTGGGCAGCCTGCCCGGCGGCCCAACGATCGTGTTCTATGCCACGCCCGGGGCGGCGCAATACCTTCAGATCGAGGGCGTGGCGCAGGCCGCCGAAGTGATTGGGAGCGCGCTTCTGTACCCGAATCTTGCCTCAGATAAGGAGCTGTCGACGATCGAGCAGTGCCTCGCGCTCGGCGTCAACGGCTAACGTCAAGCGCCATGAACCTGTCTGTGCCAACCGCGGATCCGCCCGTATCCTCGCCGAGTGCTGCGAATCGCCCGACGGGCGCCGAACGTGTAGGCGGCCTCTCGGGCGGCCGCTTCTACGTGTGGCTGACGCTCGGCGCGCTCGCGATCGGGGGATTGTCGCTGCTGTTCCCGTCGACGCCGAGCTACGACCCCTGGTCCTGGCTCGTGTGGGGTCGCGAGGCCCTCCATCTCAGCCTGCACACGCCCGGCGGTCCGACCTGGAAGCCGCTGCCGGTGATCTTCACGACCGTGTTCGCACTGTTCGGGCAGGCACAGCCCGACCTGTGGCTGGTGATCGCCCGCGCCGGCGCGGTGGTCGCATGCGTGATGGCGTTCAAGCTGAGCGCGCGAATCGTCTGGGAGATGCGGGAGCGGGCGACCGGCGGCGGCCTCGAGCGGCTGGCGACGATCGCTCCGGCGCTGCTGGCAGGCGCGATCGCGATCACCGGCTTGGCGCTCACCGGCGGTTTTCTGTCCGCCAGCACGCTCGGCTACTCCGAGGGGCTGATGGTCGCAGCCGCCTTGATTGCGGTGGAGCGCCACCTCGACGGACACTGCCATCAGGCGTTCGCGCTCGGGTTCGTGGCGGCGCTCGACCGGCCCGAGGTGTGGCTGTTCTGGGGCCCATATGGTCTGTGGCTGATGTGGAAGGACCCAAGCTCGCGCAAGCTGGTGCTCGGGCTGGCTGTGCTCACCCTCGTGTTGTGGTTCGTACCGCAGAAACTGGGGGGCGGCTCGTTCACGAGCGGCGTTGCCCGCGCGCAGCACCCGCGCGCCAACAGCGCCGCGTTCGCGAATTGCCCGTTCTGCACCGAACTCGAGGACCACGCCTGGCCGCAGGTGCTGCTGCGTATTAAGGTGGCTGCCGCGCTCGCAGTCGTCGTCGCCCTGATCACGCTCCTGCGGCTGTGGCGTCGGCGACCGGAGCTCCTGCAGTGGCGCCTGTGGCGCGCGGATGCCGGCTTCAAGTTCGCGAGCGAGCGCGAGCGTGCGCTGCTGGTGCTCGCGTTGTGTGGGATCTTCGGCGCCACCTGGTGGGTGCTGGTCGCGCTCGAGACACAGGCCGGCTTCTCGGGCAACGACCGCTACCTGGTGCTCGGTTCGGCGTTCATCGAGGTCGCCGGCGGCGCCGGCTTCGGCTGGGCGGCGATCGCGCTCGCCCGGCTGGCCAGACGTAGCTTGCCGTCGCTTGGTCATCGGGCGCGGCACGGGGCGATTGCGCTGGCGACGCTGCTCTGCGCCGCGGTGTTCCTGATCGCTCCGAACTGGGTGGGAGCGAACCTGATCGACCTTCCGCAGACGCATGGCTCACTGCTCTACCAAGCGCATCTCCGCGAGGACGTGTCGGCCCTGATCAAGCGCGGCGGCGGTGCGAAAGCGGTGCTCGCGTGCGGGAGCGTGATGTCCGAGGGCTTCCAGGTGCCGATGGTCGCTTGGTACCTCGACGTGCGCATGCTCCGGGTGTTGGCGCCGCCGACGGTCAACGCGCAGGGGGTCGCCGTGCCGCCCCTGCCGTGGCCGAACGTGATCTTCCAGGATCGCGACACGCGCCATGCCGCGCTGCTGCCGCTGCCGCAGACGATCCGGGCATGGGAGCACGCCGGTGCGCGCTACGCGTTGACGCCGACCCGCACCGTGTACTTCTTCGAAGACTGCCGCAAGTAGTCACAGACCTCGATGACCGCCACCGTCGCAGCACCGCAGCGCGCCGATCCTGACATCCGGCGACTGGTTCCGGACTGGATACTGCGGCTGCCGCTGTGGGTCCGCGTGACGGCATTCCTGCTGGTCCTGATCGGCGTGTCGCTGTACCTGCGCACGCGCTACCTCGGCGGGCAGTTCTGGATGGACGAGGCCCTCGCAGTAGGGATCTCATCGCACTCGCTGTCGGCGATTCCGGGCGTGCTGCGCCACGACGGCTCGCCGCCGCTCTACTACCTGCTGCTGCACGTCTGGATGTCGGTGTTCGGCTCCTCCGAGGTGGCCACGCACGCCCTCTCGCTGCTGTTCGGCCTGCTTACGATCCCCGTCGGCATGTGGGCCGGCTGGAGCCTGCTCGGCAAGCGCGCCGGGGTCTACGCCGCGGTGCTGTTCGCGTTCAACGCGTTCATCACTCAGTACAGCCAGGAGACGCGCATGTACTCGCTGATGACTTTGCTCGGGCTGATCGCGACCGCGGGCTTCCTGCACGGTTTTGTGTATCGACGGCGCCGCTACGTGGCGATGTTCGCGCTCGCGCAGGCACTGATGCTCTACACGCACGCCTGGGGGATCCTCTACGGGGCTGCGTCGGTGCTGGCGCTGCTGCTGGTCTACCGGCTCAGCGACGAGCGCGAGAACCTGATCAAGGACGGCGTGCTCGCCTACCTCGGCGTTGGCGTCCTGTTCGCGCCCTGGCTGCCGAACTTCCTCTACCAGGCGACGCACACCGCCGCACCCTGGGACACCCCGCCGCGCTTCGGGGCCCCGATCCAGCTCTCGCGCCAGGTGCTCGGCGGCGACCGCGCGGCGATCCTGCTGGTCGGCGGCGCGCTGATCGGCCTCGCCGGGCTGATGCTGCGCCGCGCGCGGCGCACGATCGACGCGAAGCTGATGTGGGTGCTGATCCTGGTCCCGACCGCGACGCTTGTGCTGGGCTGGCTCTCCTCGCAGATCACGCCGGCCTGGGTGCCGCGCTACTTCGCCCCGGTCGTCGGGTCGATCCTGCTGCTGATCGCTTTCGGGCTCGCGCGCGCGGGCGTCGTCGGCCTGATCGCGCTCGTACTGTCGGTCGCCTTCCTGGCCAACCAGGTGTCGTACAGCGCCAAGTACAAGAGCGACATGCGGATCGTCGGCAGCGAGATGGGGCTGCTGCTTCACCACGACGACCTGGTGATCGTCGGGCAGCCGGAGCAGACGCCGCTTGCCGACTACTACCTGCCTGGCGGACTGCGGTTCGCCAACACGAGCGGCGGCAAGGTCGCCGACCCGACCTACATGAACTGGGTCGGAGCGCTCGATCGGATCGAGAGCCCGGACTGGCTAGCGACCGAGATCAGGCTGATCAACAGCGTCAAGCCAGGCCAGCAGCTGCTGTTCATCCGGCCGTTGACCGAAGGTGCCCAGAACTGGCAGGCGCCGTGGACGATCATGGTCAGACGGCGCTCGGCGCAGTGGGGTGCGATCATCGATGGCGACAGGCAACTCGTGCCGGTGGCCGCCGCTCCACACAATTACCCCGGCGCCTGTTGCATTGCAGACAGCGCCGTCCTCTACAAGAAGGTCGGCTGAACTCCACCCGCCATGCCCGAAATGACACCTACACCCTCCTCCACGCCCGGCGCGGACATAACCCCCTCCCACCCCGTCTTGGTGCTCGGCGGCGGGCCTGCCGGCCTCACCGCCGGATACCTGCTGGCCAAGCAGGGCAAGCCCGTGATCGTGCTCGAGTCCACCGACCAGGTGGGCGGAATCGCGCGCACCGAGGTGCGCGACGGCTACCGCTTCGACCTCGGCGGACACCGCTTCTTCACCAAGGTCAAGGAGGTCGATGACCTCTGGCACGAGATCATGAAGGAGGAGTTCCTGAAGCGCCCGCGCCAGTCGCGGATCTACTGGAATGACAAGTTCCTGGAATACCCGCTCGATGGCATGGACGTGATCAGGAAGCTCGGTCCGATCGAGCTGATGCGCTGCGGATTATCCTACCTGTGGGCCGCGATCAAGCCCAAGGGCAAGGAGGAGACGTTCGAGGACTGGGTGTCCAACCGCTTCGGTCAGCGCCTGTATCACCACTTCTTCAAGACCTACACCGAGAAGCTCTGGGGCGTGCGCGCCGATGAGATCCGCGCCGAGTGGGCAGCCCAGCGGATCAAGGGCCTGTCGTTCTTCAGCGCCGCCAAGTCGGCCTTCTTCGGCAACAAGGGCAACAAGATCAAATCGCTGATCTCGGAGTTCAACTACCCGCGCTTCGGACCGGGACAGATGTGGGAGCAGATGACTGAGGACATCCGTGCCAACGGCGGCGAGGTACGGCTGAACGCGCCGGTGACGCGGCTGCGGATCGCGGATGGCCGGGTCGTTGAGGTGATCGCCGGCGGCGAGACGTTGACACCCTCGCACGTGATCTCGTCGCTGCCGCTGCGCACGACCGTCGGGATCGCCGACCCCGAGGCTCCGGTCGACGTGCGCGACGCGGCGCGCGGCCTGCGCTATCGCGAGTTCCTGACGGTGCTGCTGGTGATCGCGGGCGATGACCCGTTCCCGGACAACTGGATCTACATCCACCAGCCGGGTGTGCGGGTGCTGCGGATCCAGAACTTCAAGTCGTGGAGCCCGTGGATGGTGCCGGACCCGGCCGATGCCTCGATCGGGATGGAGTACTTCTGCTTCGAGGGCGACGAGCTCTGGAACATGGCCGATGACGACCTCGTCGCGATGGCCGGCCGCGAGCTCGAGCAGCTCCACCTGGCGCCCGCGAGCAAGGTCAAGTTCGGCTTCGTCGCCCGCGTGCACAAGGCGTATCCGATCTACGACGAGCTGTATGCCGACCGCGTCGCGACGATCCGCAGCTGGCTGGAGACGATCGGCAACATCACCCAGGTCGGACGCAACGGCCTGCACCGCTACAACAACTCAGACCACTCGATGCTGACCGCGATGCGCGCCGTCGACAACATCCTGCTGGGGACGCACCACGACATCTGGGCGGTCAACGCCGAGAGCGTCTACCACGAGGAGCACGTTGAGAACGAGGACCCGTATCGCAAACCGCCGTCCACGCCGGCGATGCAGCAGCCGCTCGCGGCCGAGCGTTAGCGCGAGCGGACGGATGACGACGTTGAGGCCGGACGAGCGCACCGTGACCGGGAGCAGACGCAGCAGCGCCGCGCTCGCCGCCGCGCTCCTGATGCTGGCAGTCTGCGCGCCCGCGGCCGCCGGCGCCAGCAACGCAGGCCACGCGGCGCCGGCGGCGACGGCGGCGACGTCCAGCACGCCGCTGAACCTGCCGGGCACCACCAACCCGTTCTCACCGGGGGTTCCGGTGTCGCCGGTGACCAGCTCGACGTCGACGACGACGCCCGTCATCACCTCGACGTCGACGTCCGGAGGCGGCGGGCTCAGCGGCACGGACGCGATCCTGATCGCGGTCGGGGCGCTGGTCGTTCTGATCGGCGTCTCGGCCTTCATCTGGCGCGACGCCCGCCGGCACGCACCGGTCAAGCAGGGCGCCGACCGGCTCTCGCTCGACAGCTCCCGCCGTGCCACCAAGGCCGCACCCAAACCGCGCAAGCTCAGCCCGGCCGAGCG
>JBKQKK010000118.1:0-6431 GCA_052147535.1 Solirubrobacteraceae bacterium
CTCTTTGAGGAACCTGATCGAGTCGCCGACGAACTGCACGGGCGTGTTGATCTCGTGCGCGATGCCGGCGGCAAGCTGACCGACCGACTCGAGCTTCTGCGCGAGGCGCAGATCGAGCTCCAACCGCGCACGCTCAGCCTCAGCAGCCTTGCGCTCGGTGATGTCCTCAACCTGGGTGAAGAACATCGCCGGCCGCCCGCCAACGTCATGAACCACCGACACCGCGAGCAGTACAACAACGACCGCTCCGTCCGTGCGTATGTAACGCTTCTCAGCTTGATATGGCCGGTTTACCTCCAAGAGCATCCGCATCGCCTCGACATTCTCCGCAGCATCATCCGGATGCGTCAGCGACGCGAAGCTGACCCCAACGAGCTGCGCCGGAGCCGCGTAGCCGAGCAGCCGAGCAAACGCAGGGTTGACCCGCCTAAACGTTCCATCCAGGCCGGTGAGCGCCATCCCGATCGGCGAATGCTCAAAGCCCTGCGCAAACAACTCCTCGCTTTCCCGCAAGGCCTCCTCGGCAGTCTCCCGAGCGCGGCGGCTCGCCGCCTCACGAAGGTGAACCTGCACGACGGCGCTGAGCCGGCCGAGGTCGTGCTTGCTGACGTAATCGGCGGCGCCTTCGCGGACCGCGACAGCAGCGATCTCCTCGCTGATCGTCGCCGATACGAGAATCAGAGGTATCTCGGCACCGCTTCCTCGCAGCACGCGCGCCACCTCCGACCACTCGACCTGATGCAAATGGTGATCGCTCAGGACCAGATCCCAAGCCTGATCGGCAAGCGCGGCGGCGATCTCCGCAATGTCCCGGACCCGGCGCCAGTGCAGGCTATAACCAGCATCCCGCAACACCAGCAGTTCCAGCCTCGCGTCATCATCCGAGTCCTCAACGATCAGCACGTTGAGCCTCTCGCGCCCCGCGGCCTCGGGCATCACAAGGACGTGCTCCGGTGGGCGATGGCCGCTCGCTGCCCAATCACATCGACGAACCCGAGGCCGAACCTGCCAGCCCCTCCGAGGACAGCCGTCTGCCACGACTGATTATTCGCACGCAGCACCTCAAGAAAGCCGTCAAGGACATCCCCGTCATCATCCACAAGGAGCACACGCAACGGCGCGCCCGCAGTCCTACCATCGCCCCCCGAGCCGTCGACCTTCCGAAGCCGCGCATCATCGACCATACGCGAGTGATCGCCTCGCGAGCGCACGACTTAAGCGACGCTAGGAGCGTGAGTCGTTATTCGCATTTGGCGGGCGGGTGGGGCGTGAGTGACGCTGGGGCGTGCAGCGGGGTGTGGGCGGTCGCGACGTGAACTCGGTGGTCGCGCTGCGCACGCGGCGATCAAGGGGCTCGGACGGGGGCGCCCGGGGCGGTCAGGCGTGGTTGTGTGCGCTCATCCGGTGGGGATCAGCGCGAGCCCGCCGTTGCGGTGCAGCTTGAGCAGGTTGTGCACGGCGCACTCGAACTTCCACTGCCGCTGTCGCGGCTACTTTGTTCCTGGGGACAGCAACCCAAGGAGAGGGCCTTGGGGGCCGCACCCGACGGCTGGGCGGTCACAAAGCGCCCGCCCAGGCCGTGCCGCCGCGTCCCGTATGGCGCGCCATCATCGTGCATCTTCTCGGGCGGGTCTTACAGGACGCTACGAGCGCCAGGCGTGGTTATCGAGGGCGCGCGGTCGGCGGATCGCGTCCTGTCGCGGGTTCCGCTTACGGGCAGCTTATGCCCGCCTCTTGCAAGCGGCTACCCGCGCAGCGCGTGTCGGGTCACTGCTCAGAACCAGTCGATCGTGGGAAAAGCATCCCGCGCATCGAGACAGGCCTGCAGGTACAGGGCGACCCCGATGTCGCCGGTCCAGAGCGTGTAGCGCCCGCGGCCGAGTGCGGCTCTTTCCCGTTCGACCTGCTCGACTGCGTGCATGGCGAACCGGCGCGCGCGTTCCATCCAGCATGAATCGCCCGTGAGGTTGTGCAGTTTCAGGAAAGCGAATCCGTTGCCAGCGGTGCCGTGGCAAAGGCCGGGACCCTTGCGAAGCGGCCCTGCCCGCCAAATCAGCTCAGCACCCCCAGTCGCGAGCACGCGCGGGATCAGGTCGCCCACCGCGGTGATCACGCCCGGCGCTCCGTGGCACCACTGCACTCGGATCACCGACGCAGACTCGCTCACCGGCTCGTCTTGTGGCGGCCAGTTGATCAGGCCGTCCTCCCGTCCGGCCGTCCGTTCCATCAGCCTTGTGACACGAGCACGCAGAATGTCCTCGCTGACATAGCCGCGCAGCGCGTGGACGTTCCCCGCGAAGCCGTGCGCGGGACCCAGAAGCCGCAGGGTCTGGCCGTAGAGCTCCTGCGTCCAAACGTCGGAGCGCTCGTCCCAGCGAGCCCACAGCCGGCTCGCGCTGTCGTGCCACTCAGCCTCTAACCCGCAGGCCCGAGCCGCAAGCATTGTGCCCGGAGAACCCCACATCAGCTCCCACGTCCGATGCTCCCGATTTCCAAGCACCAACTGACGTAAGCGTCCACGATCGGCTGCAGGTGACCCCACCCTGTCCGCCACGACCAGCAACCCGCTCTCGCCCATCCACAAGCTCGGCGGGTGTGCGTCGATCCCGAAATCCGGTTTTTCCCGATACCGCTCGATCGAAGCGGTCACGGCAGCCGCACAATCGAGCGAGGATCCGAGCGTCCAAAGACCCCATATCATCCCCGCGCTCCCGAGATAGAGCGAGCACAGGCGCTCGTGCTCCTCTACCTCGTCGAGTGGATGCGCCGGCCAGAACCCGTTGCTCTCAGCCCCCTCAGCATCAGACACGATCGCCCGGATCGCATCCTGGACGACGACCTCATCCCAGCCCCGCTCCGTCACTGCCTCATGCTCGTCGACGCGCCACAGCACTCGGCCTGCATCATCGCCCAAGCCCGAGGAACCCACAAGCCATAAATGTCGCTCCCACGCATCTCGGAGCGCCCTGAGTCCCACCGGCACGACCTTCTTCATCGCGCCACCCGCGTGACGCCGCCGGCTCGGACAAGCGCAATGCCACGCAGACAGGCCGGCCGGGGCCCGCGCCGACCGCCACGAACCCGTTCGCCGGCACAGCGCTGCCGCGGACGATGCCTGTGGCGACCAGGGCATCACGCGCATCGGGGTCTTGGGACGAGTGTTTGGCCACGAATCCGCGCGCCGCGACCGCACCGGCGGCGCTATCCGGCGCGCTGCCCCGTTTCGTCCGGAGGAGCAGTGATTGCTGCGCCTGAGCCAGCAGCATGGTCGCTGACGTCTGCGCCCAGGGCAACGCGTCGATGCCTTCGTCGGCGTCCGCCGGTCGAATTCACCTTGCTTGGGTTCTTGCGGTGATCGCAACACCGCTTGTTTGAGGAGTAGGAGAAGGGTAGTAGTAGTGGCAGTAGTCGTTAACTGTTGGTAACTCGAAGAGTTATCAACAGGTCGTTAACGTTTTCCACGCGCGCGCGGGCGTGCTGGCGTGTGTGCGCGCGTGGTGCGGCTCGACGGGTGGCCCGCCGGGCCGCCGGGCGCCGGGAGGCGCTGGATGAAAGCTCCGCGGTTCTGGGCGAGTATTGAGCGCTGGTTGCGGGGTTGGGCTGTGCACGGCCCCGCGGCGGTGGATACACCCGTTGGGTGCATCGAGGCGCCCGGCTCGCGGGATGACCTCGCCAGCCTTGACGAACGGGAGCGTGGGAATTGGTTGCTGTGTTTAGCCAGCGGATGGTGCCCGAGGTGATGGAGACCTTCTGGGGCGCGTTGGAGCATGGTGAGACGATCACCGACGCCGCCGCGGCGGTCGGTAGCAATCGCAAGCAGGGTCGGCGGTGGCTGGCGGCGTGCAGCGGGATCCGCCCCCGCCGCGGGCGTCATCTCAAGGGCCGCTGCTTGACGTTCGCCGAGCGCGAGGAGATCGCGCTGGGTCAAGCGGGCGGTGAGTCGATGCGCGCGATCGCGCGGCGGCTGGGGCGTTCGCCCTCGACGATCTCCCGGGAGCTCTCGCGCAACGCGGATCGCTGTGGGGAGTACCGTCCGAGCCGCGCGCACGCGCTCGCGTGGCAAAGGGCCGCCCGTCCGAAGCCCGCGAAGCTGGCAGTCAACCTGCAACTGCGGCAGTTCGTTGAGGCGGACCTGCAGCGCCGCTACTCTCCGGAGCAGATCGCGGGGCGCTTGCGGGTGAGCTACCCCGATGACCCGGAGATGCGGGTGTCGAGCGAAACGATCTACCAATCGCTGTACGTGACCTCCCGAGGCGCGCTCAAGCGGGAACTGACCGCCTGCCTGCGGACCGGACGGACGCTGCGTAAGCCGGGCCGGCAGACCGGCCATCGCCGCAACCGGATCCCGGACATGGTCAACATCGCCCAACGCCCGCAGGAGGCCGATGACCGCGCCGTCCCGGGCCACTGGGAAGGGGACCTGATCGTCGGCAAGAACAACAAGACCGCGATCGGGACACTCGTGGAGCGCAGCACCGGGTACGCGCTGCTCGTGCACCTCCCCGACGGCTACAAACCCGACCAGGTCGCCCCAGCGCTCGCCGCGAAGATCAAGACGCTCCCCGACAGTCTGCGCCGCTCACTGACCTGGGACCAAGGCATGGAGATGCGCGACTGGAAAGACATCCAGATAGCAACCGACGTGGCCATCTACTTCTGTGACCCTCATGCCCCCTGGCAGCGCGGCAGCAACGAGAACACCAACGGACTTCTACGCCAGTACTTCCCCAAGGGCACCGACCTCAGCGTCCACAGCGAACTCGAGCTCGACCACGTCGCCGACGAGCTCAACGACCGGCCCCGCAAACGTTTCGGGTTCTACAAGCCCACAGAACGCCTTGCTGAGCTCCTGTTGCGATAGCCGGTCGAAAGGACTTGCTTGACCGGATCATGTGCAGGTGTGTGCGCCTAACGCATGCCGTGACAGCGCGTGCGCCGACCGGTCGTTACGCTGAGCCCGTGGATCCAGAGCCAGGCGAACGGGTGTTCTACCACGGTCACCCCTCGTGGCGGTCGATGCTCGCCTTCTACATCAAGGGAATCGCGGCCACGATCGTGCTCGGGGCGCTTGTCGGCCTCATCAGTGCGCTCACCAACCGAACGGTCCAGGCACCGTGGGATCGCAGCCGCGGTCGCCGTGTGTCTGGCGGGCGTGCTGTTGGTCGGCTTCATCCGCCGGGTACAGACCACGTACACGATCACCGAGAAGAGGCTGACGATCGACCGCGGACTACTCTCACGCGACGTGCATGAGACACGGCTGGTCCGCGTGCAGAACGTCAGCTCCTCGCAGACGCTGCTCGAACGCACGCTGGGGATCGGCACGGTCGACTTCGACACGGCCGGGAGCGCCGAGTACGACTTCGCTTTCCGCGGCGTCGCGCATCCGCACCGGATCGTGCGCACGGTTGACCGGGCGATGCAGGAGTTAGAACAGGTCCCGCCCGCAGACCTCTGAACTACTCCTCGACACCCAGGTCATTCGCGCGGTCATTCCGGCATGGACTCACGACCGTGCAACCCGCTTCTCCTTTCCATGCAACTGGGTAGCGCCGGGCCGCCGTAATCCGCGCCGCCGACGCGGGAAAGCGACGACGTCTGCACGCTTTCGGACGTCGGTCCGCGCCAGATCCAACGACGTCAAATCCGCGCTCGAGGTCGATGCTTTTCTGGGATTGCTTGCTGCGCTTCAGCAAGCACTTTGCAGAGACGAGGAGCACGCGCTCGCGATCGCCGCCGAGATGGCCGCGTTCTGCCCACCCGAGGAGCTGCTGCGCCCTGGCGACCTCAAGGCGCTCGCCGGCGGCCTGCTCGGCACCCCACCACCAGGGCCCGTGCGGGGCGAGCCATGGCGCCCAGGCCGGTGGGTCATCAGCTTCGAGTAGTACCACGTCCCGCGCGCCCGGCCGACGCACACACCGCGCCACCGGCGACCCAGCGCAGCGCGCGCCCCTCACACCAACAGCCGCCGAGCGCAGCTCAAGCGACTACATCACCCGCCCTAAGCTTCTGTGTGGGGGTGCGGGAAGCCCGCATGCAGAAATCGACGGAGAGCGGGAGGGAACCAGAGCCAGTCGGGTAGAGCCGCGCAACCTGGGTGTTCTCGCATACCCGACCTTTGGCCAGCACCGTGGCAGGACATACGACATCCGTCACGAAGCGAGGCCGGGCGCGTCGGCCAGATCGGCTCCCATCAACGCCGTCGATCACGTTGTGTACATCATCGGATCTCGATTTGATCGGCAATATCCGGCATCTCCCGAACATCAACGCGCTGACGCCCACGGCCCGGAGTGATCAACACCTGCTTGATCAGAGCGCGGACCAGATCGCGCTGCTCCTGGAGCGACAGGCTGTCCCAAGGACCCGTTGTGGCGGCGAAGTCGCTCTGCGCATACGCCGCCTCCAGAGCCACGTAGCGCTCCTGCGCG
>JBKQKK010000119.1:0-9247 GCA_052147535.1 Solirubrobacteraceae bacterium
CTCAGCGCCGGAATCACGACCGTCCTGTCGGCGCTGATCGCGCGGGAGTTGGGCGGCGGGCCCCGAGCGCAGGTGATCGCGGCGGCGTGCACGGCGTCGTCCGGATTCGCTCTCGCGGTCGCGCACCTGGTCAGCACCACGACCTTCGACCTCTTGAGCACGACCGCGCTGGGGTGGCTGGCGATCCGAGCCGTGATGCGGGGCGGCGGTCCAACGATGGTGGCTGCCGGTCTCGTCGTGGGCCTCGGTGTCGAGGCCAAGCCGCAGGTGGGTCTGGTGGCACTGGTGATGTTGGCGTCGCTGCTCGCCGTCGGCCCGCGGGCGCCACTGCGGTCTCGCTGGGCGGTGGCAGGTGCGATCGCTGCGGTCGTGCTCGCGGTCCCGTACGCGGTCTGGCAGCAGCGGCACGGCTGGCCGCAGCTGACCGTGGCGCGGAACATCGCCGGGAGCCAGGAGGGTGGACGGGCCGGCTTTTTCCCGTTCCAGCTCGTGATGGTCAGCCCGCTGCTGGTGCCGGTCTGGCTGGCGGGGCTGCTCGCGCCGTTCCGGCGCGCGCCGTGGCGTCAGTTGAGGTTCGTGCCGATCACCTACGCGGTCATGGCCATCCTCTACTTCGTCGGCAACGGCCATGCCTACTACCTCGCGAGCCTGTACCCGGTGCTGCTCGGGGTCGGCGCGATCCCGGCCGCCGAGTGGACCCTGCGAGGATCGCGCCGGACTGCCCTGCTGGCCGGCGCGGTCGTGGTCAGCGCCGCAATCAGCTCGCTGATCGCGCTGCCGCTGCTTCCCGAGCACGACCTGGAGGGCAGCATCGTCGTCGCGCTGAACAGCGCTCAGGCGGAGACGGTCGGCTGGCCCGAGTTCGTGAGAACGGTCGCCCGCGCGTGGGCAGAGATCCCCCCCGGCGAACGCCGTCGCACGGCGATCTTCACCGCCAACTACGGCGAGGCCGGCGCGATCGACCTCCTGCACACCGGCCCGCGGCTGCCGCGCGCGTACAGCGGCCATAACGGCTTCAGCGAATGGGGAATCCCCCCGCAGGCCGACACTCATGCGTTGCTGATCGGCTTCAACGGCCCGCTTGACGCCGCTCCCGAGTTCGACGGCTGCCGCACGCTGGCCGTCGTCAACAACGACGTCGCCCTGAACAACCAGGAGCAGGGCCTCCCGGTGATGCTATGTCGACCATCCGCAGCATTGGCCGTCCTATGGCCGCGGTTACGGCACTACGACTAGCCTAGGACTACCGACGCTCAAGAAGCGGTTCGCGCCGAAGGAGCCGAGCGCGCTCGTCCGCCGACGGACCACCCCAACATCGTCCGCTCCCCCGCGTCCTGAGCCTGCGTTGGCCGCCACCGGGCCCCGAAAACCACCAGGCCCGCTGGACCCGCATCCCGCTTTCTAGCCTAAGGTGAACGAAGCCCGCGACCAGCTCGCGGCAGTCCTGCTCGGCGTCCTGGCCGAAGCCGCACTGCACGCGATGGTCCGCGACCAAAACAAGACCCGCTTTGCTCGCCCGCCTACTCATTCACGGGCCCAAACACAGTCTCGGCCCGCGCGGAACCCAGAGCCGCGAGATCCGCTCCCTGACGCTCGCTTTTGCGTTTCAGGACGGCCCTTCGCGGACTGCTCGTTTGCGACGAACCGAGGCGTCCGCTCGAAAGCGCCGCGGCGCTCGCTCCCGGCACCGCGATGGCCGGCGGACCCGGCGCCGGACGCATCCTCAAGGCGGTCCTGGTTCCTCGGCGCCGATCGTTCCCGACTGGGCGAGCGGAATGTCGCCATTGGGATCGTCCGGCCCGTGGCGGCGCGAAAACAAAAGCAGTCGCGCCGACCTCGGACGGCAGACGCTCGGATCGGGGCGAACCAGCGCGGCCGCGTCCGTTGGCTAGAGCGCTCCCTCTTAGCTGCCTAGCTGCGACGATACAGACACGCGGAGGGCGGGTGGCCGGGATTAGCTCCCGGTCGCGGTGCCCACCTGCACGGCCGTGATGTGCGGGTAGTCGACCACGGTGGTGCCCGTTGTCGCAGGTGTCGCAGGCCATTGTGATGCCCCCTCCGGTGGCTGTCGTCATCGCGGCCGTCAAGGAGATCGTCGTAAAAGCGACGGTCGATCCGTCGAGATCCGCGGCCGCGAAGCGGCGCTCGGTGCCGCCCGGATCAAGGAGCTTGCACGAGACGAACACGACTGCCGATCGCGAGTAGGAAGGGGTTGCCTTCGCGGTTACCAAGTAAGGCCCGGCTGGCACGGCGAGGTCCTCACGCTGCTGTACGACCCGCCCACGGTTGGCCCGATCACGAGCGAAACGCCCCTGCCGCATCCGTTGCTCGGACCGGTTAGCCCTGGGGGTCGGCGCGTGGTTGGCGCGGTTGCGCCGGTCGCCCCCGTGGCGCCCTTCGGGCCCGTTTGGCCGGTCTGGTTCCAGCTGAGCTTGGTTTCGCCCTTCTTGCACTACCCGTGTACAGCACATGCGTGTCCGGTTCCCTGGCGCGCGAGATAGGTGCGGCACGGCACTGGGGCGCGAACCAGAGTACGCCGACGACTCGGACGCTCTCGAGCCGGCCGAAACGTCGATATTAAGTTCTCGCTTTATGGGCAGCCGGAACTCGGGCCGGTTAGATATTCGGGAGAGTCAGGTCCGTTTCCGCTTGAGCCGGCAGTCAGGGAAAGGCGGACCAGCCCGATGGTGCCATCCTGCAGCTTGGAGGTTCCAGTCAGGTCGAGCTGGCACACGGGCGGGCCGCCGGGGTAGGAGAGGCTGACGCTGAGGTTGTTGATGTCCCAGTTGTTGGCGTTGAATCCGGGGTTGTTCTGGAGCTGCTGGATCTGGACTCCGGCGAGGCCGTTGGTGGCGCTAAGCGGTGGAGTGACCGGGACTGGGATGGCGAAGGTTCGCGTTGTAACCGATCCTTGGCTCCAGCTGGGGTCGGTGGTCGTCTTCAGCGTGACTGTGAAGCTGCTCCCACCAGGAAGGAACACCACGGCCTGGGCGCCGCTGCCGTTTTGCCCTCCGCCGGGTCCGGGCGAGCAGAAGGGTCCCGAGCCGCACGCTCCGCCGGTCGTGATCACGAAGGTGATCACCGTCAGCGGGGGTGAGCCTGCCTGGCCAGGCAATGGCGGCTGACACGGCTTGAGGCCCGCTATCTGACACTGCCCGCGTCCGTTGGGAGTGCCCAGCCCGGTTGCCATATCGTACCCGGGGCCGGCGGGGTAAGTGCCGTGGTTGGCGTTTTGGACATCGTTGTTCCCGGTCGTGATGTCTTTGAACCCAACGCCAGCAGCAGCGTCGATGTAGAGCTGTGGGTTTAGGAAGCCGAGGCGGCCCCCGGGCGTCGCCGTCGCTTCGAGGCTGGCCATCGCCGCCCACAGCGGCGCTGCAAGACTCGTCCCATCAATCGACCCCCAGCCGACGACGCCGTTGGTCTTGCAGTCGCTGGTCGTGCAGAAGATCGAGTAACCGGGAGATCCCGCGAGCGCGGAGATGTCAGGCACCTCGCGACAGCCGCCGCTGAGGTGGCATTGCCCTGCCAAGTCCGGCTCGACCACTCCCGGGCCGATTTGCCATTCGGGCGTCAGCCATTGAGCGGACTCACCACCGGTGCTGCCGGTGCCTGCGGGTGTGCCCGGCCCGGCGTTCCAAGTCGTCTCCGAGCCGACCGAGCCGCTTGGCCACTCGGTCCCGCCGACCGCGGTGACAAGCGGTTGGCTTCCGGGATCGAGTACGTGCAGCGCGGTGCCGCCACAGGCCTCCGAGCCGTTATCCCCCGACGAGCTAAACACGGTCTGGCCCTGGCTCGCCGCCTCCTGAAACACCTGGTTCTCGATCTGATAGATGAACGGTGGAAGCGAGCAGAACCCGACGCTGGTCGTGCTCCAACTCGTCGACACGATTGGCGCCAGGTCATCGTTGACGATCGCGCGCCATTCCACGAACGCGCTGAGCGGGTCGTCGTCGGCTTCATAGACGATGATCCTGTCCGCCGGCGCCAGACCGATCACATCCTCGATGTCCGATGTCACCTCGGTGGTCTGGTTGCTGAGCACCCCCGTCAAAGGGGTGCTCTTGATCAGCACCGGGACGGACGTGCCGTAGCAAGCCTGGTAGGTGGCGATGTCCTTCGGGTTGAAGTTCGCTTCCTCGTACAGAGCGACCGTCGTGCCGCCGCTGTCCCCAGCCCCGTAGAAGGCGTTGAAGTCGTAGGCGTCTGCCAGTTCGTCCGGAGTCGCGCCACCCCCGGATGCCGCGGCAGCGCATGGTCGAAGCCCCGCTTGATGCGCACGGGGCACCGGCCGGGTACGCGACCCGCCAGAAGGCCCGGATGCCAGGCCGGCGGGACGACCGAACGGGAGGTCATCCAGGCCCACGATCCCGAGGATGTGGCGCGCGATCCCGTCAGGAACAGACGGGGCTTGACGGTTTGCGAACACCTTGCCCTCTCCTGGCAGCTCGACTGCGTCCAGCCTCACATCGAAAGCTCGCTCGACCGCTCCGGCGGTCCCGGTGACTGTGATCGCCAGGTGATCTCGGGAGAGGCTGCGGACGGTGAGCTGATGGCTACGCAAGAAGCCTTCGACGGAATTGATCCACGACCGTGGTGGTCCGAAGCGCTCCGCGAACGCGCCCGCTGGGAGAAAGTGACGAAACGAGGGCGAGCCGGGCGTCGAGACGTTATCGATGAACTCCTGAAGCGCAGCCTCAAACTCGACCGGCAGGACGACTTGTAGCGTCAGCTTCATGCTTGGCGCAACGGCACCCAGAACATGGGCACGGGCAGGCAAGCTCGGCGGAGCCTGGACCGCGACCCGTCTTGGTTTCGCCGCAAAGCGAGCAGCGACGTCACGGTCAGCGAGCAGTGTCACACGACACCCACCGCTACCATGGCACTCGCCGCTCCATCCCGCAAACACAGAGCCTCGCGCCGCTGTGGCGACCAGGCGCACCACCGCGCCCTCGACGTAGCTCTGCGAGCACCCCTGGGGGCAGGAGATCCCGTTCCCCTTCACCGCCCCCTGCCGTCGCCCTGCAGCGACACCTTCAGCTGATGCTCCACGGAGAGCCCGAGCACGGTGTAGGTGCTTGTCGCCGTGGCCGTCTGGCCGTCGGCGTCGGTCGCAGTCACTGAGAATGCGTGGGTACCCGTCGACGTGTTGATCGGCTGACCATTGGCGACTGTTCCCGAGCACCCGCTGGTTCCCGACTTGAGCACGCCGCCCGCCCCTGGCCGGCAGGAGTAGATCGCCTCGACGAGCTGTCCGGCGGTGTAGGTCGCGTTGTTCGCAGGGGCGGCGATCGACGCAAGCGGACCCGGCGCCACCGCAAGCACCCAGGGATCGTTGATCCCGGTTGACGAACCCATGATCGTGTCCGCTGAAGCCGGCGCTCCAGACGAGCCCAGTTGGCCTGGTGAGAACTCGACAGCCGCGTCGCTTCCTTCGTCTGCGACCCAGAGGTCTCCCGCGGCGTCGAAAGCGACCCCGTTGGGCGCATCGAGACTATTGGAGGCGGTTGACGACAACACGACCGCGGGCGCGGGGCTACCCGAAGACGCGAGCTGACCGGGCGTGAAACTCCACGACACTATTGCCGAGGTTGTTAGCCACCCACAGGTCGCCGGAATGATCCAAGGCCAGTCGCGCCGGAAGTGACAGGCTTCCACCGTTCGCTCCTATCACCACCGCCGGAACCGGGGATCCAGACGAGGTCAGCTGGGCGGGCGTGTACTCCGAGAGCGTGTAGATGAACCTGCCCACGGTGTAACTCGTTGAGCTGCTCACCCAGACATCACCGTGCGCATCGATCGCAATCCCATTGGGCGAGGCTGCGCCGATGCTAATGGTCACTGCAGGGGTATCGCTCCCTGAAGAGGCGAGCTGGCTCGCGGTGAACTCGGAGAACGATCGGCACGCCTGGCACGCCACCCACAAGTCGCCAGACGAGTCAACTGCTCCGCCAGCATTCACTCCGACTGAGCTGCTAACGATCTGAATCGATGGAGTTACCGCCCCAGAAGAGCCGAGCTCCCCAGCGGGGTACTCGGAGAGCACCCCGCTGGTGGCACTTGCCCCCGGACCAGAGCCGACCCAGAGATCGCCAGAGGAATCGAAGGCCAACGAACCCACGTGTCCGTTCTCCGACAGAGAACTCAGTGGAGCGACGTTTCCTGAACCGGATGCTGAATAGCCGGTGACCGTGCCGGCATTCCCCACATACACCGCCGCAGAAGAGGAGGATGATCCGAAGCCGGTACCGGTCGCCGAAACGGCGGTCTGGCTCCATAAGACAGCACACGTGGCTACGAGCGCGAAAGGACCGAGCTTCAGGAGCCCGAGATTCGATCGCCAAGGAGCCAGACGTTGCACGGCCACGCCGCCGACACAGTACCGCACCCTCAACCACCACCGTCGATCCCGCCTCGTCATCAACATGCGGGGCCAGGTTAGGCGGGGGCCCCGGCACTTAGCATGAGAAAAACTCCCTATGGAAACCAGACGACGATCCGTGGCTGAACCGATCTTGCACGTGCGCCAGGTGCAGCTCCAGCCGAGCCCAAGTTCGTACCCCTGCTGGGTGACGGCATGATCCAGGGAGGCTGATAGAACACACCGGCGCCATCCCACCTGCTTCCGGCTCGGACTACCACGAGCGTTCTCGTCGTACGCGTGACGCCGCCACATCCGCCCGGTGCTTGAGAGGTCGACGCGAGCGCGCAGCCCGACCGCATGCGACGGCCGTTGAACCAGAGCGTCGCTCCGCCAGGCCGAGCAACGGTCGCCGTCGAGACAGCCGGGGGCGCTTGCTCAGATTTGACCGCCCGGCGGGCTGCAAACGCCCGCGCGCAACATCGCCGCGGTTGCCTGCGCCAACAGCAGTAAGCGAACGCGACGCAACGCTGGTGAGTTCGCCCCGATCCAAGCGTCTGCCGTCCGAGGTCGGCGCGACTGCTTTTGTTCTCGCGCCGCCACCGGCCGGACGATCCCAATGGCGACCAGGCGGTGGCGCGAGAGGAATGCGTCGCACGATCGCATCCCATCCGGGAGCAATCACCGCGGCCGCAGCAGCGGACGATCCCCTGAGTCCTCGGCGCGCTCGCGGCGCGGCGCGATCGTCAGCCGGTTCGCTGGATGCGGGCCAGCCACGCCGCGACCCCCTCGGGACCGAGCCGCGTCTCGATTCGCTCCTCGCCTATCGAGACGACCCTCCAGCCGGGTTCGAACGTGGTGCGTATCTCCGATTGGCTGATGCGGCGCGGTCCCCAGTCGCCCGTGTCGCGGTCGCTGAAACACAGCAGGTGGAGCGTGCTGCCCGGCCGCATGACCGACGCGAGGCTGTCGACGTAAGCTCGCCGTTTCTCGTCATCGAAGGTGTGGAACAGACCCACGTCGAGAACGCCGTCGAAGCTCCGGGCGAGCCGTCCCAGCTGCAGCGCGTCGGCGACCAGAAACTCGGCGTTCAGCTCTCTATCGGCGGCCTTCTCGCGGGCGATTGCGATGGCGGTCGCGGCGACATCGACGCCGAAGACTTCGTGACCGCGAGCCGCCAGCAGAAGCGCGTGCTCGCCGGTTCCGCATCCCGCGTCGAGCACCGTCCCAGCGAATGCGCCCCGATCGGCGATACGGACAATCGCGGGCTGCGGGCGGCCGATGTCCCAGGGCGCCGGATGCCCTCGATACGAATCCTCCCAGGAGTCGAACCTGCCCTCATGGCTGGTTGGACGCGAAGCGGCGTGGGCGGTGCTCTCGTCAGGGATGGCCGAATTGTCGCTCGCCGTGTGCAACGCCGCGCCAACCATCCGCGCCAGCCTGGAAGGCGCTTGCACTCCACCGTCACTCGCAGGAGCTGGTGAAGACCCGTAGGGGGCGGCGCGCACGGACCTGCGCACGCCGTGCACGGGACCGATTTGTCGATCGCCTGCGGGGAGACAGTCGCGCTGCTCGTCTCCAACGGCGCCGGCAAGTCGACGACGATGCTGTCGGCGAGCATGGACCATCACCGAAGGGTGTTGCTGTCGGACAGGAGTTGGCTGGCGGCCGACCGGGCGGACGCGTCGTTTCGTGGCGATGCGCTCGTCCCGCGTCTTGTCGGCGGACTCGCCTCGGTCGCCGAAGCAGTCGCTGGCGCCGCGGCATTCGTCTCACGGAAGCGATCGTCCTCCCCCGGTTGCCGGACGCGTGTTGGCGCCGGAGCCAGCTCGATGGGTCGGGACTATCGAAGGCGTGCTCGGCGAGAACACGGGCACCCGGGCGTACCGGGCTAATGCGTGCCTCAGAGGCCGCTTACCCGTCTTCGCGTTCGGCCAAGGCGATGAATCCCGGGGCTAATTGCTCTACCACTCACCGGTGATCTCGTCGACAAGTGCGACGAGCATCAGCTGGCTCTTTGCCCCGAGAGGCCCCGAAAACGAGTCCTGAGTCCGCACTTGGTAGAGCCGGAGGTACGTTGCCGACAGCTCGTCCCAGATCGCTGGTTGGATCGTGCGGGCCGCTTTCAAGTGGTGACTCGCCCACGCCGGAAAGCGCAGCACGTCGGCACGTGCTGGGGCTTCGGTAGTTCGCGCCTGGAGCCACAACTCAATCCCCCAGCGCGCAGATAGGAGCTCTCTCGCGAAGAGGCGACTCACCGCCCTTCGCTCCGCTGCGTCGCGACGCCGGTCCGCCGCCGTCGTAAGCCAGGAGTTGAGGACGCCGACAGGCGCGCGCGACCGCGTGCAGAACCGGCCGACTCCCTACGCACGCCTCGGCGCGAGTGAGGTCGGGCCGCTCTCCACCGGGATCCGAGCGGACGCCCCTTAAGGGCTGACATTACAACCCCGGTGAGTTTGTAGTTACCATCGCGCCATCGCAAAGTCGAAGCCTGAGCCGAAGTTGAAGCCGACCGACGGACAGAAGAACCGCGCCCGGCAGTCGAGTCGGATCTCGAAGAGAGTCGAGAGGCTCGGCTGGTTCGCGAGCACTGCCATCGCCGCGATACCTCCCTCCGTTCACGCGGTCGCCCCGGCGGCCGTCGCCGTGGCCGTCGGCTTCCTGGGGGACCATTTCGACGACGTCGCGCACGATCCACCGAGAGCCGACTACGAGCAACCGTCACAGGTTCGCGAGTCTACGCTGGAGCTAGTGTCCCACGTCTTAAGTTCGTTACTTAAGTGTGGTATGCTGTGGCATGGCAAGAACTGGACGGCCCAAACAGCTGTTGGAGTTGACTGACGCTGAGCGTGGTGAGCTCGTGCGGTGGGAGCGTCGCCGGAAGAC
>JBKQKK010000120.1:0-3571 GCA_052147535.1 Solirubrobacteraceae bacterium
CCGTTGGTGGAACCCCGGTTTCACACGGACTCCTATGGCTATCGGCCGGGACGCTCGCCCCATGACGCGCTTGCGGTATGCCGGGCGCGGTGCTGGAAGTACGACTGGGTGATCGATTTGGACGTCCGGAAGTTCTTGGAGTCATCGTCACACTGCCAACGCGTTCATGGGGGTGGTGTCGAACAGGCTGGTTTCGGCGTGTGGGACCAGTATTCGTAGGCCTTTTCGTCGTCCGGCGTCCGGCGCGGACGTGGATCGCTTCGAGTTCGCCGCGCTTGACACGCTGCAACACGGTCTGACGGGAAACGCCGAGGGCGCGCATCGCGTCGACGATCGGGACGTACCCGGCGGGGGCGTCTTCGACGAACAGAGCACGGAGTTCGTCGTTGACGCGGATTCGCCATGGCGCGCCGGGAGTGTCGTGCTCGCCGGCGATGAACCCGTCGCTCAGCATGCGGTGCAGGGTGGAGGGCGCGACCCCGAGCGCGTCCGCGGCGCGGCGGATCGGGAGCAGCTCGCCGTCGGGCGGCTGGTCGGGTGGCTTGTGGGCGGCGATGTGGCGGTAGCGGCGTAGTCCGCCGACGATGATTGCGGTGAACCGCTCACCGCGCGCGGAGCGCCGGCCTTGCCGGTTCAGGATCCCGGCGATCGTCGCGTCGTCATAGTGGACAGCGAGCCGCGTGAGCAATGCGATTGTGTCCTCGTCGGTGCGGATGCTCGGCTGGTGGCGCGGCAAGGGGACGACGAGTTCGGTGATCGCGCCGCCTTTCCAGCGGATCGTGACCGTAGCGCGGCGCTCCTCGCGGATCACGTCGAGGATCACTTCCTCGATCAGTGTTCGCAGAAGCTGTTTGCGGTCGCGATCGGTCGTCGTCGGCGCAGCCCACACACGTCCGAGGTCCGCGCCGAGCGCGAGTAGTCCTTCGCGCTCGCCGGCGCTGAGGGTCCGGGGGCGCTGGTGTTCGCGCAGCTCGAGCTCGGCCTGCGCGACGTGAAGCTGGGTGAGCGCGTTCTCCCAGTCGCGTTCCAGCCCACGCGCGACGAGGCGGTGCTCGGGCTCGACCTGGCGGTAGCGTCGCTCCGCACGGTCGGCGTGGTACTGAGCGCGCTCGAGTTGCAGCCGCCACTGCGCGAGCGCTGCGTCGTGGTTAGCTTCGAGCGATTCGGCCGCCACGAGAGCAGCTTTCACACCCGCCGGGGAGAGCGCTGCCAGCAACGCGCTGGCGATCGCCTGGTCGATCTGCCCGCCACCGACCCGTAGGCACCACAGCCCGCGGCCCTCGGCGAGCTGGCTGCTGGGGCAGTGATACGCCGGGCTTCGGTGTCCGCTTCGGCCTTGGTAGTGGACCATCAGCTTCCGGCCGCAACGGCCACACACCGCGATCCCTTGCAGCAGCGCCTGTCCTTCGCGGACGGCGCCGCCGGGCTCGTGCGCGCGCGGGCGAGTGTTCCGAGCGATCCGGTCGCGGTTGTCCTCGAAGGTGGGCTTGTCGATGAAGCCGGGGTGGTGATCCCAGATCAACACCTGCCATTCTGGCCGTGGCAGGCGACGCATCCGCTGGCGCGTGTTCCCGTGCTCGTCGACGTAGCGCTCCCGGCGGGTCTTCCCGAACGCATACGCGCCGGCGTAGACCGGGCTCTCCAGCACACTATGGACCTGGTGATAGGTCGGGACGGCCCACTGGATCTCGCCATACGCGAAGCGGCGCATCGGGAACTGCACCTCCTCGCGGCGCATCCACAGCCACACCTGCCGGACGGACCCCAGCTCAGCGAACCGGTCGAAGATCGTCTGGATCGCACCGCGAACCGCCTCGTCGGGGTCGAGCAGGATCTCGCCCTCCTCCTCACCCCACACAAGCCCAACCGGCAGCGCCTTGCGTAGCTCCCCGCGTGCGGCCTTGTTCCGGATCCCGCCCTCCAAGCGCGCGCGGAGGACGTGCAACTCGGCCTCCGACATCGTGCCCTTCAGCCCGAGCAGCAGCCGGTCGTTGAACGTCCCAGGGTGATAGATCCCGTCGGCGTCACCAATCACCGTGTCGGTCACACCACACAAGTCGAGCAGCCGGTACCAGTCGGCGTTATTACGCGCCAACCTGGAAACCTCCAGGCCGAGCACCAACCCGGCGTGCCCGAGCGCGACCTCCGCCGTCAACCGGGCGAACCCGGAACGCTCCGAGAGCCCCGAGCCGGAGATCCCGAGGTCCTCATCGATCACCACGACCTGCTCGTGCGTGAACCCGAGCTCCGTCGCACGGGACACGAGCGCGTACTGACGCGCGGTCGACTCGACGTTACGCTCCAACTGCGCCTGGGTGGACTGCCGCAGATACACAAACGCTTGGCGGCGCAGATGCGACGAAGTCAACTTCGAGCGCTCACTCATCGACCTTCACCTCCAGCTGCGGCTGCTCGTCCTGCTCGCCGGCGACGGTCTGCGCGATCAACGCCGCGAGCAGCACCATCGCGGCCTGGCGCTGCTCCTCGCCGACCAGCTCCCACAACGCCACCGCGGGCGCCGCGCTCTCCGCCAACTCCAGACGCAACTGCACGACCGATCCTCCCATTTCGCTGCCGACAGATCATCGCGCCCGCCCAGGACGACACCACGCACGCGATACGACATCCGACAAGCACCACTTCCTCACGCGTCTGCGCTCCATCCGCGTCCTCGTCGCTCGCCCATCCAGAACCCCGCCTCGCGGCTCTGCTGCTCGGCGTGCTCGGCCGCTGCCAGAAGGTCGAACGCAAGCTGGCGCGCGTCCTCTGGCGCGAGGTCGCAATACGCCTCGGGCAGCGGATCCGGGCAGTAGATCCCGTCGAACACCCTGACACGGACCAACAGGCGCCCACCGCCACCAACAAGCGATCCACGCGACGGACCAGCAGACGCCTCCACCTCGCAACGATGGCCGATCATCGCCCGCGCTCCCCTTCGTCCGCACCGGCTCGCAGCAAACCATCCACGACCCGACGCGCAGCCAGCAGATCATCCAACGACCCCAACGTCCCCGCCCGATCGGGCTCCCCGACTGGCGCCTGCAGATCAGTCCACGCCGCCGGCAGCATCAGATGGCTACCGTCCGGCAAGACCAGGATCAACTCCAGCGCACCACGCCGGCGCATCCAGCCCATCAACTCAAGCGAGCAGCCCTCCCACGCGTGTCGCGCCCGCAAAACCCGCACCGCCGACGGGAAACCATCGAGGTGGGCAGTGTGTCGTGTCTTCCTTCGACCGGATCGCGCACGACCACATCTTGACCATGCTCGGCTCGTTCCCCGCGAGGGGGATGATCCGAAGCTGGTTGAGGGCTGGCGTGGTTGAGAACGGTCGGTTGCACCGCACTGAGGAGGGAACTCCTCAAGGCGGTGTGGTCAGCCCTGTGCTGCTGAACATCGCGCTGCACGGGATGGAGATGGCCGCGGGAGTCCGCTACAGCACCGGCAAGTATGCCGGGGTTGTGATGGCGGGCTGTCCGACTGTGATCAGATACGCCGACGATCTCGTGCGCCACGAGGCGCCATACGACCGGGCGGAGGTGAAAGGACTCCGCTGTGGGCCTGTCGCAGC
>JBKQKK010000121.1:0-8166 GCA_052147535.1 Solirubrobacteraceae bacterium
TTCTTGGGGGTCGAGTTGATCGGGGTGACGGCGGGTGAGGCCCAGAATCCCGAGAAGACGATCCCGTCGGCGATCAACAAGGTGATCTGGCGGATCCTGATCTTCTATATCGGCGCGCTCTTGATCATCATGTCGCTGGTCGCGTGGAATCGCCTGAACCCTAGCCAGAGCCCGTTTGTCGTGGTGTTCTCCCGGGTCGGGATTCCGACCGCCGCCGGGATCGTCAACTTCGTCGTGATTACTGCCGCGCTGTCGTCGTGTAACAGCGGCATCTTCAGCACGGGCCGGATGCTGTACACGCTCGCCGGTTTCGGGCAGGCTCCCGCGGCGATGCACAAGGTCAGCCGCCACAAGGTCCCCGCGGCAGGGATGATCGTCTCGTTCTTGGCGATGCTTGTAGGAGTCGTGCTGAATTATCTGATTCCTGCCAGCGCGTTTGCGTACATCACGAGCATCGCGACCGTGTGTGGGCTGTTTGTGTGGGGGATGGTCATGTTCTCGCACTTGCGCTACCGCAAAGTGGTGAACGCCGGCCGGCTGCCCGAAGGCAAGTTCCGGATGCCGCTGACGCCCGCCGGGAACTGGTTCGCGATTGCCTTCCTCGCGATGGTGCTGGTGTTGCTGGCGTTCAACTCCGACACGAGGATCGCGTTGTATGTGACCCCTGTGTGGGTGCTGGTGATGGGGATCGGATATTTCGCCTCACGCGGACACCACGTCCGACTGACCCCTGTGCCCGCCGCGGCGCTTGCCCACGCTCCCAAGCCACCCCCCATTCCTGAGCCAACGATTGGGCCGACGATCGGTCCGACCGCGAGCCCAGCGTGATCGTTTCAATCAACAGTAGTAGTAAGAGTAAGAGGTGACGGAATGCGAATCGGTGTCGTGAAGGAGATCAAGCAGGCCGAGCGGCGGGTAGCGCTCACACCGGCCGGCGCGCACGAGCTGGTCGCGCTCGGGTCCGAGGTTCTGGTCGAGGCCGGAGCCGGTGTCGGGTCGGGCTTTCCCGACGACGCATACAAGGTCGTCGGGGCGCAGATCGTCCCGGCCGCCGCAGAAGTGTGGCAGCAGAGCGAGCTGCTGCTGAAGGTCAAGGAGCCGATCGCGCCGGAGTACCCGCTGATGCACGCGGACCTGACGATGTTCACCTACTTCCATCTCGCTCCCGACCGGCCCCAAACCGAGGCGATCCTGAAGTCCGGGGCGACAGCGATCGCTTATGAGACCGTCGAGACGGCGGACGGTCGACTACCGCTCCTCGCGCCGATGAGCGAGATCGCCGGGCGACTCGCGGTGCACGCGGGCGCCTACTTCCTGCAGTCCCCGCTCGGCGGCCCCGGGCTGCTGATCGGGGGCGTGACCGGCGTTGCCCCCGCCCGGGTCCTCGTGATCGGCGGTGGTGTCGTCGGGACGGGCGCGGCGCGCATCGCGCTCGGCACCGAAGGGGAGGTGACGGTCCTCGAGCGCTCGCTCGATCGCCTGCACGAGCTGGACCAGTACTTCGGCTCGCGAGCCCGGATCCTGATGTCCGACGCGCTGATCCTCGAGCGGGAGCTCCGCGAAGCGGACGTCGTGATCGGCGCCGTGCTGGTCCCCGGCGCCGTCGCCCCGCACCTCGTCACCCGCGAGATGCTCGGTCTGATGAAACCCCACTCGGTGATCGTCGATGTCGCGATCGACCAAGGCGGTTGCTTTGAGACCTCGCGCCCCACGACGCATGCCGATCCCGTATTCGAGGTCGACGGGATCCTCCACTACTGCGTGGCGAACATGCCGGGCGCGGTACCGGTCACAGCGACGCGGGCGCTGACCAACGCGACACTACCCTACGTCCGCCGGCTCGCCAGCGTAGGCGTGGACGCAGCGCTCGCCGAGAACCCCGGCTTCGCGCGCGGGCTGAACGTCAAAAACGGAGAGATCACCTACGCGCCCGTCGCTGAAGCCTTCGCCCAAGGGCCACCGGTAGCCGCCTGGTAGCCGCCTGGTAGCCGCCTTCACACCCAAACTGACCATGGCCCGACTCTCGTCCACGCCCCGCGCTAGATGCCGGGGCGGACGACAGTCAGGTCAGGCTTTGCTTGCGGGTTCGCGTGAAAGGAGCCGGGCTGATCGCCGGTCCCCACTCGCTCGGAAGCACGAAGGCAGTGCCCCCGACTCCACCGAGACACCTGGTTTGGACTACAAGCAGGTGCACGAGCTTTCCGCGTTGTCGATCAGTCGATTCATGCTTACCCGGCGCCCGAGACCGCGCGAAGCGCGTATCGCTGGGCGGCATAGCGAGGTGACGAGATGAGCCTGATCGGCTGCAGTCATGGGAACCGTCCCCACGCGCGGCCGCCTGTCGTCACCAGCGTCTTTGAGCTGTTCACGGTCGGCATCGGTCCATCGAGCTCACACACGGTAGGGCCAATGCGCGCCGCCCGCCGGTTCGCTGAATCCGTAGCCGACGACCGACTCCTCGCCACTACGGCCCGCGTCCACGCCGATCTCTACGGTTCGCTCGGCGCGACAGGCCGGGGACACGGCACTCCCAAAGCCATCATGCTCGGCCTCGAAGGCGCCCGTCCGGACGAAATCGACCCGGACACAATCGATGCTCGACTCGCCGTCGTCCGCCAGGCCGAGTGTCTTCAGCTGTTGGGGAGGCACGCGGTCGCCTTCAGCGAGCACGACGATATCGAGTTCCGCGGTCGTGAGCGACTGCCCGGGCACCCGAACGCCATGCGCATGCGCGCCTTTGACGCGACGGAGATTGAGCTGTACTCGCGCACGTACTTCTCGGTTGGCGGCGGATTCATCGCCGAGGACGGTGAAGCGGCGCAACCCGACCGTCAGCAAGGCGCGGCGCAGACCTACCCTTTCGCGAGCGCCGCGGAGCTGTTGGATCACTGTCACCGCTCAGGGCTGCGAATTAGCGATTTGATGCTCGCCAACGAGCGCTGCGCACGAACCGAGCACGAGATCCGCGGCGAACTAAGGAAGATCTGGGACGCGATGCAGGCATGCGTGCGGCGCGGTTGCGGTCAGGAAGGCGTGCTGCCAGGCGGACTCAACGTCTTGCGAAGAGCCGCCAGCCTCCGCCGCGCCCTCGAAGCGGATGCGGGAACTAACGATCCGCTTCGTGCCATGGACTGGATCGAGCTCTACGCGCTCGCGGTCAACGAGGAGAACGCCGCTGGGGGACGAGTCGTGACGGCACCGACCAACGGTGCCGCCGGGATCGTCCCAGCCGTCTTGCATTACTATCGCGACTTCGCGCCCGGCTTTGATGAGAAAGGCGTCGCGCGCTTTCTGCTTGCAGCAGGCGCGATCGGAACTCTATACAAGCGAAACGCCTCGATCTCCGGCGCCGATGTAGGTTGCCAGGGAGAGGTCGGCTCAGCGTCTTCGATGGCCGCCGCAGGATTGGCCGAGGCACTCGGCGGAACGCCCGCCCAGGTCGAGAACGCAGCCGAGATCGCGATGGAGCACAACCTGGGGTTGACGTGCGACCCAGTCGGAGGCCTCGTCCAGATCCCATGCATCGAGCGAAACGCTCTCGCCTCGGTCAAGGCCGTCGCCGCGGCCCGACTCGCTCTACGGGGCGATGGGCGACACCGCGTGTCCCTCGACACCGTGATCAAGACGATGCGCGACACCGGCGCTGATATGAGCAGCAAGTACAAGGAGACATCGCGGGGCGGGCTGGCCGTCAACGTTGCCGAGTGTTAGCGAGCGAGCCTAAAACCGAGCACAGGTCCGGTGGCGTTTGTTTCAGCCACATATAACCGCTCCGCCGGCGCTTTGCACGAACTGGGAGGCGGAGGAGTGAGTATGTGGTCGGCACGACGGGTCGTCAGTATACGCAAATGATTGGCGTATACTGTTGGTATGGTGCGCGAGGCGATCTTCTATCTGCCGACCGGCGGCGAGACTCCGACGCCCGGGGATCCCGGGGGCTTTGCGATTGATGGTGTCGAGGCGATCGAGGTCGTCGGCGATGGCGGTGGTCCGGCGCGAAGCGGACTGACACGCGCACTCGAGCTGATCGCCGCGGGCGTATCCGGGATTCTGGTCGTGGCCCAGCTCCGGGACGCTGCGAGCTCGCTCGGGGAGCTGGTCAGGCTGCTCGCCTGGCTCGAGGAGGCTGGTGCGGACCTGATCGTGGCGGACGTTGGGTTCGACTCGGGCGAGGCCGGCGCGCGACAGGCGGTCGCGTTGCTGCGCGAGGTCGAGCGCTGGGACCGTGAGCCTCACCCCGGTCGCCGTCCCCGTGGCCGTCCGGGGCTCTCGTCGGTGGACCCGAAGCTCGTGCAGCGGCTGGCGCTCCTGCGCGAGCGCGGGCTCAGCCTGCAGGCGATCGCCGCCGCTCTGAACGCCGAAGGGGTTCCCACGCCTCGCGGCGGCGCCGAGTGGAGACCGTCGAGCGTTCAGGCAGCTCTGGGCTACCGCCGCCCCCGCTCGCCCGCTCCCGGCGCGCCGCCGGCGCCCTCTGCGCGTCCGCCTCTCCGAGCACGAGCGTAGGCGTGACTGACGGTCTCGCGCTCGCTGCGGCGCTGGTTGTGCTCGCGGCAACGCTCGCGGTCGCGGTGGCACGGCCGCCGTATCTCTCGGAGGCGGTCGCCGCCGCTGGCGGTGCAGTGGCTCTCGTGATCGTCGGCGTGATCGGGCTTAAAGGGGCGGGCGACGCGCTCCGGGATCTGGGATCGACAGTTGGTTTCTTGGCGGCGATGCTGCTGATCGCCGACGGCTGCCGGCGCGAGGGGCTGTTTGACGCGATCGGCGCGGTGATGGCCCGCGGCTCGGGAGGAAGCCCGCAGCGGCTGCTGGCGTTCGTGTTCGTGATCGCGGCGACGATCACGGCGGTGCTCAGCCTCGATGCGACGATCGTGCTGCTCACGCCGGTCGTGTTCGCAACGGCAGCACGGATGCGCACCAGCGCCAAGCCACAGGTCTACGCATGCGCGCACCTGGCCAACTCGGCGTCGCTGCTGCTACCCGTCTCCAATCTCACCAACCTGCTGGCGTTTCACGCCAGCAAGCTGTCGTTCTTGCGGTTCGCTGCGCTGATGGCGCTGCCGACGATCGCCGCGATCGGCGTCGAGTGGGTCGTGTTCCGGCGCTTCTTCGCGGTCGAACTCACACGCCCGCGCCACGCGGGCATGCGGCCCGCGCGGCCGGCGATACCGCGCTTCGCGGTCGCGGTGCTGGCGTTCACGCTGGCGGGGTTCGCGCTCAGCTCGGTGGTGGCGATCGAGCCGGTGTGGTTTGCCGCCGCGGGCGCCGCGGCGATCAGCATCCCGGCGCTTGCCCGCAAGACGCTGGCGCCGGTGGCGCTCGCGCGGGCCGCGGAGCCCGGCTTTCTGATCTTCGTCCTCGGGCTCGGGGTGATCGTTCAGGCGGCCAGCGCCAACGGCCTGGACAGCGCGGTGCGCGCCGTGCTCCCAACCGGGGGCTCGCTGGGCGACCTGCTCGCGATCGCCGCGCTGAGCGCGATCTTCGCGAACCTCGTCAACAACCTGCCGGCGACGCTGATGCTCGTCCCAGTGGCCGCCGCCGCCGGCCCCGGACCGGTCCTCGCGACGCTAATCGGCGTCAACGTCGGCCCCAACCTCACCTACGTCGGGTCGCTGGCCACGTTGCTATGGCGACGTGTCCTGCGCGCCGAGGACACGGACGTCGAGCTGGGCGAGTTTCTTCGCCTCGGCGCGCTGACCGTGCCGGCAGCGCTGGTCGCGGCGACGGTGCTTCTCTGGTTAGCTCTGAAGGCCTGAACCGCTATGCGCGCGCTCGTCTGGATCATCGAGGACACCTGGCAGGCCACCGTCGCCGCAGCCGCACAGTTTTTGCCCAGCGACGCGGAGATCACGCTGCTGCACGTCGCCAGCACCGAACCCGAAACGCTCGCCCGCGCGGCCCGCCGCGGGCTGCTCGGGCGCCACCCACCGGCACCCGCGGCACCCCAGGCGCTGCGCGAGATCTCCGAGCAGGCCGCCACCGAGCTGCTCACCGAAGCACAGACGCACCTGGGGCACCCAGCCACACTCCAGGCCCGCCGCGGGCGTATCGAACGCGAGGTCGTGTCCGCCGCTGAGGGCATGGACGTCCTCGTCCTCGCCCGCGACGGAGACCGCGAACGGCTCGGACCGCGCAGCCTCGGCCCCGCGACGCGCTTCGTCATCGACCACGCCCCCTGCCGCGTACTACTCATCTGGCCCGACATCACGCCCGAACTGACGACGATCCCGCCGCCACCACCACCCGGGGGCCCACCGCCTAGCTCGCCGGCCCGCTAAGGGCTCACGCCTTTATAACTGACGCAGTGAAGGTCCGAAATCCCGTTGTTTCGGCTCGAATCAGGAACTCGGCACAGCACAGATATTAGATCGGCAAGGTAGAGCTCGTCGAACTCGCCGGGAAAGCCAACTGAACCAATGAGCAGGTCCAACTGTAGAACGACGGTCGAATGACAGCGGCGCGGCCGCGGCCACCCCTATGTTGACCCGGCGCCGAAGTTGTTAATGCACGTGGCCCAATTAGCCGAAAAAGGAGTCATGGCAGATCAGCTGGCATCGACTCCCTGGGGCAGCAGGATCGTCCTGCGAGACGGTACCGTGACGCTCGTTCGGCGCGTCCGTCCCAGCGACGCGGACGGGATGTTGCGTTTTCTGCGGGCGCTCTCGCCGATGTCGGTGTACTTGCGCTTCTGTTCCGGTGGCGCGAACCTGCGCCGCGCCGTGATCGACTTCACGCAGGCCTGCGGTGACAGCGTCGGCATCGTCGCCTGTGACGCGTCGGGCGAGATCGTCGGCCACGCCGAGTACGTGCTGACGTCTGCGGGCCGGGCAGAGGTAGCGATCGTGGTGGCCGATCGGCTGCAGGGCAGGGGGCTTGCGCGGCGGATGATCGAGTGGCTCGCGGCCGACGCGCAGGACCACGGCATCGAGCGGTTCATAGCGACCGTGCTGCCGCGTAACACGCCGATGTTGGCGCTGTTCAGGCGCGCCTTCGGCGCCCGCGTGCGGGAGGGCTCGATGATGTGCGCGGTCTCGTTCGCGACCGCCGCCGGCACGCCCGAACTGCGCGCGGCATAGCCCTGCCCCCGGGGGGTGGTCTGTGTAGATCGACGGTCGAACGAGAGACGGGGGGCCGCGTCATCCCACGCTGGCATCTCCAGCGGTCCGATCGGCCAGAGCGGACTGTTCGTGCGTTGACGGCCACTGTAACCGTCGGCGACCAACCGCTCTCAGGAAAGTGTCCACCCACAAGCGAACGTCAGTCGAATGACAGTCGCGCGCGGGCAGCGAACTTACGTTCGACCAGCCGCGATCGTTGGCGGTGGACGGCGGTAGCGGTCAGAGGCCGAGGATGAGTTCGAGCGCCTCGTCTACCGCGTGCAGTTCGCTCGCGGCGAGCCTTCCCGCGGATTGGCCCAACCGCTCCGGGTCTACGACTGTCGTCTGTTCGACGAGCACGCGCGTCTCATGTCCGTCAAGCGTGATCGGCGGCCGGAAGCTGGCGGGCCGCGCGCTCGTCGACGTCGGCGCGACGATCGTTGTGCTGAGGTGGAGGAACTCGTCCGCCTGTAGGACGACGGCGTAGCGCGCGCCGCGTTGTTCTCGTCCGCGTGCCGCGCGAGGCGCCGGCAGCCGAAATACCTCGCCGCGAACCATCACGACCCGGCGCGCGGCGGCGCGAGCTCGGCCATCTGCTCACGGATCAACCGCATCTCTTCGCGGTCGGCTTGGTCTGCTGCTAGGCGCAGAACTTCCTCCCGCAGAGCCGATCGCGAGTGCCGGCGGGCGGCAGCTTCGCGCAGCGCCGTCCGCACAGCCTCGGAGTCGCTCATGCCCGTGGCACGTACGACCTCCAGTGCGGCGGCGGAGTCGTCATCCAAGCGCACGTGCAAGGACCGAGCCACGTCGCAAATGTAGCACGATTCGTTCTACGTAGGGCGCGTCGGTCGAATGACAGACCGTCCGCCAGTAGTTGCCGTGGGGCGCCGGCGGCCGAGCCCACGTCGAGCGTGCGAGGTCAGACGGGTTGGTGGGTGCGGGGGTGTGGGAAGCGCATCGAGCAGCGCTGCGGGCAGCTGCCTGACTACGCGCGCGATCACACCCTTCCCCCACGCTGTCAGCCGCTGCGGTGCGGATCTTCCCGAGGCTGACAGCAACGCGCTACTGCTGA
>JBKQKK010000122.1:0-47592 GCA_052147535.1 Solirubrobacteraceae bacterium
GGAACACGATGGAGAATTTCACGATCGAGTCCAACACGCTGCATATCAGCGCCGGCGTGGAGCTGAACCTCCACCCCTCCACCGGCACAGAGACGGTGCAAGCGAACACGCTCGACTGAGCGGCGCCACACACCAAGCGGAGTCTCGGTGCCGCAGAGAAGCAGAGTCCGCTGCTGTGAGTCGACTCCGATGAAGTGGGACGAAGGGCTCGTGCGGCGCCCTCAGCCAACCCGGCCACGTGTTGTCGCCGACTAGCGAGCCCTCTGGCTCTGGAGTTCCGGTGGAGACCAACAGCACTGCCAGAGCTCGCGAGACCGTCCGCCGATCGGCGCGGGGTGGCGCTTGCTTGGACCCCTCGGACCTGTCTGAGCGAGCAACCGCTCCAGTCAGACTGCGGATTGTTCGCTCGGACACGAAAACCGTGTTCGAGGGAGCAAACGACCCGCGCGCGGGCCGGGTTGCTCGCTCGAACATGCCGTCAGCTGGCCGCGCGCCGACCGCGTGGCCAGCGCATCCCGCGCCGCCAGCGCGACCGCGCAGCGAATCGATCGCGAGCATCGAACCCGTCCAACCCCTCAAGCGGTTATCCGAGACCTCGGTTATCCGAGGTCTCGGATAACCGAGAACGACAACGCGTCTCCCAATCACGCTAACCCAACAACGTCATCCCGTGCCGCAGCAGGACGTCCCTCCAACGGAGCCGCACCCAATACGATCAGGGGCGGCGCTGGTGCTCGATCTGCGGTTGAATCTACACTCATCCCTCGTGGGCATCCCCGGCTGGAGGCGACCATCGCTACGAGCTTGAGAATCGGTTTGGACTTTGCCGACGTCGGATCTGTGGCACAGGCCATTGCAGAGCACGGCGAACGGTATCTGCGCCGGATATACACCGAACAGGAACGGCGCGATTGCGGCGATGCTCCGCGCAAGCTAGCTGCACGCTTTGCGGCGAAGGAGGCGACGATCAAAGCGCTCGGTGGCGGCGAGGGAGCGATTCCCTGGACAGCGGTCGGCGTGGGCCGGAGTTGCGCCGCCACCGAGGACCCGGTGCTGAGCCTTTCGGGCGCCGCGTCGGAGCTCGCCCGAGCGCGCCGGGTCAGCTCGCTGCAGCTCAGCATCAAGCCCGGCAGGCGCTACGCGGCGGCGATCGTGGTGGCCGTGACCGAGCTGGCCTGCACCGAGATTTCAAAGATCGGTGAAGTTGACGATAGTGTTCGCTGCAAGCTCCCCAGATGACCGATTCCACGCGCGCCAAAATTCGGCGAGTCCTTGCTGAGCACGCCCGACTTTCCATCGCCGCCCAAACGATCGGCGACGACACCGACCTGTTCCAGGCCGGCATGACGTCGCATGCCAGCGTGAACGTGATGCTCGCGCTCGAAGACGCGTTCGATATCGAGTTCCCCGATGCGATGCTGAAACGAAGCGTGTTCGAGACCGTAGATTCGATCGCCTTCGCGATCGAGCAGCTGGAGGACGAAGCGGCATGAGCGTCCAGCTGGGTTCCTCGCAGGAATTCCTCGCGGACGTGCGCAGGGTCGCCAGCGAGATGGCCGCGGCGCACGCCGACGAGGTTGATCGCGATGCTCGCTTTCCGGTCGAGGCGTTCGACGCGCTGCGCGAGGTGGGGGCGCTGGGGGCGATGGTCCCCGAGCAGCACGGTGGTCCCGGCATGCCGCTGGAGACGATCGCGAGTGCCTGCTACGAGCTCGGCCGCGCGTGCGCGTCGACGGGCATGGTGTACGCCATGCACCAGATTCAGGTCGCCACGATCGCTCGTCATCTCAACAGCGCTGACGGGTGGTTCGAGTCCTACCTGCGCGAGCTCGTGGCAGAGGAGCGTTTGATCGCCTCGGCGACCTCCGAGGTCGGAACCGGTGGCGACATGGCGCGTTCGATCGCGGCGATCAAGCCCGCTGAAGGCGGCCTGCTCCAGTTCGAGAAGCAGGCCACGGTGGTCAGCTACGGGGCCCACGCGCAAGATCTGCTGACCAGTGTGCGTCGCAGCGAAGGCTCCGAGCCCGGCGACCAGGTGATGGTCCTCACGCGGTGCTCGGAGACCGAGCTCGAGCAGACCACCACTTGGGATACGATGGGCATGCGCGGGACCTGCTCGCCGGGGTTCGTCGTGCGGGCAAAGTTCGCGCCCGAGCAGGTTCTGGGTGTCCCTTTCTCGGCGATGATGACCGAGTCGTTCGTGCCGCTCTCGCATCTGCTGTGGGCCCACGTTTGGCTTGGGACCGCGACTCAGGCGTTCGATCGCGGCCGCGCGTTCGTGCGCGAGGCGGCCCGGCGCAAGCCCGGGGCGCCGGTGCCGGCAGCGCAAGCGCTGGCGGGTGTGATGGCCGAGCTGGCGATGTTCCGCAGCGAGGTGGAGACGTCACTGGGGAAGTTCATCGAGTGGAGCGATGCGCCCGGGCGCGGGCCGATGGCGACCGTCGCGGCGCAGCTGCGCTTCAACAACACCAAGCTCGCCGCGTCGCAGCAGGTATCGGCGATTTGCGCCGCGGTGCTCGAGGCGATCGGGATCGTCGCGTACAAGAACGACTCGCCGTTTGCCGTGGGCCGTCAGCTGCGCGATGCGCTGTCCGCACGGCTGATGGTCACCAACGAACGGATCCGCGCTGTTGACGCAGGCCTGTTGACCATCGCCAAAGAAGTCTAAGAGCGTGTACGGGGGGATTGAGGAGGCGAGTCCCGATCAGGCCGAGCTGCTGAGCAGGTTGATCGATGCCGGCCTGTTGATCGACAACGGTGTGCCCGGTGTGTACGGACACGGTGAGGCATTCGAGCAGGTTTGCGTCGCATTTGAGCGGATGCTGTCGCGGGAAGCCGCTCAGCGAGGAGCTATCCGGCTCGGGTTCCCACCGCTGCTCGCGCGCCGGCAGCTCGAGTCTAGCGGCTACTTGGCCTCGTTCCCGCACCTTGCCGGGAGCGTCTTCTCATTTGCTGGCACCGAGGCGCAGGCTGCGCTGCTGAGCGAGCAAGCTGCGCGACACGAGGACTGGAGCGAGCATCAGCAGATGACCGACTTGATGCTGATGCCGGCCGCCTGCTACCCGGTGTATCCGGCGATCGCCGCGCGAGGAGCGCTGGCCCCGGGCGGAGTATGCGTCGACACCGGCGCCGCCTGGGTGTTCAGGCATGAGCCCTCGCGTGACCCTGCGCGGCGCCAGATCTTCCGCATGCACGAGCTGGTCCGGATCGGTGAAACGGAGCTGGTCCACGCCTGGCGTGACGAATGGGCCCGACGCGGACTGCAGTGGCTCCAGGCGCTCGGGCTCGACGCGAAGATCGACAGTGCCAGCGACCCGTTCTTCGGTCGCCGCGGCCGGATGCTGGCAGCCAGCCAGCGTGAGCAGGCGCTCAAGCTCGAGATCCTGATTCAGATCGCGGGGCCGTCTCCGACGGCGGTGGCTTCCTTCAACTACCACCAGGACCACTTCGCGACGACATACGGGATCGAGCTCCAGGACGGTGGGGCTGCGCACACAGCCTGCCTCGGCTTTGGTCAGGAGCGCATCGTCCTCGCGCTCCTGCAGGCCCACGGCCTCGACCCCCACGCATGGCCGGAGCAAGTGCGAGCTCAGCTATGGGGCGGGTGAGCGCGCACACAGTCCGCGGGCTCACGAGCCTGTCAGGCCAGGATCCACAGAGCTACCGACAGCACGCGCTGCATGCTCCGGATCGGAGCTATGCCGAGTCCAACTGCTACCAGGACGTGATCATCGAGCTGCTACACGCGTGCGGCTACGAACCGCTGGCGGCATTGGCGCACATCGTGCGGATCGATTTCGAGGGGGATCAGTGGACTTTCTACAAGCCGCCGGCCCAGGACCTAGAAGCGCTGTACGGCATCGACATCCACGAGATGCAGCCTTACCGTCCGCTGGCGTTGCAGATCGCCGAGCAGCTCGAGCTCGGGCGCTCACTGATCGTGGAGCTCGATGCCTTCCATCTGCCCGACACGGTGGCGACCAGCTACCGTTGCGAGCACGTCAAGACGGCGTGCGCGGCCGATGCGATCGACCTTGACGGCGGAACGCTTCGATACTTCCACCTCACCGGTCTGTTCGAGCTGGACGGCGAGGATTACCGGGCCGTCATGCGGATCGGCGATTGGCCCGCGGTGATGCTGCCGCCATACACCGAGATCGTGCGGTTCGACGTCGGCGAGCGGCTCGAGGGTGACGCGCTGCGCGAGGCGTCGTCGTTGACGCTTCGTCGCCATCTCGCCAAGCGACCAGCCGTCAACCCGGTCGAGACGTTCGCCGCGGCTCTGGTGGCTGCGCTCCCGACCCTGCTCGCGGGTGACCTCGAGCAGTATCACCTCTATGCTTTCGCTACGGTTCGGATCCTCGGCTCGGGGTTCGAGCTGCTTAGGTCCTACGCGGACTGGTTGCTCGGCGCCGATGCGGCGCCGCTGACGGCGCCGACCGGCGCGATGGTCGACGCGTGCAAGGCGCTCTCGTTCCGGCTCGCACGCAGGCGCGAGTTCGATCCGCGCGAGTTGCTCGGTGTGATGGCGCGCTCGTGGGAGCAGACGATGACGCTCCTCTGCGGGTTTCTCACGTGAGCGGCGTGGTGCAAGCACATGAGCTTCGTGAAGGGTGGCAGCTGGCGTCGAGCGCGCCGGGCGCGATCACCGGCGCCTGCGGGCTCGATGCGCTGAGCTGGCGTGCGGCACGTGTGCCAGGTACAGTGGCCGGGGCGCTCGGCTCCGGTGATGATCCGCTCGGCGAGACCGGTGCCGTCCTGGACGCGCGCGACTGGTGGTTCTGCGCCGCGTTCGGCGCCGAACCCGTGCAAAGTGGCGAGCAAGTCGTGCTCGCGCTCGACGGGGTTGCAACCGTTGTCGATGTGTATCTTAACGGCGAGCAGCTGCTCCACAGCGAGTCGATGTTCGCGGCGCACCGCTTGGACGTGACCGCTGTGCTGCGCCCGCACAACGAGCTGGCGATCTGCTGCCGCGCGCTGGCCCCGCTACTGGCTGCGAGGCGGCGCCCACGTGCTCGCTGGCGCACGAAGCTGGTGGCCGAGGGCAACCTGCGCTTCTATCGAACCATGCTGCTCGGTCGAGCGCCAGGGTTCGCGCCGGGTCCGCCGGTGATCGGACCTTGGCGGGCTGTGCGCCTCGAGCGCCGTCGTGCGCTGATCGTCGAGGAGCCGGTGATCCGCACCCGGATCGAAGCTGACGACGGCATCATGTCGGTTGCGCTCAGCGCAACGACACTCCCGGGGATGCCCGCGCCCGACTGCCTCGAGGTGGCGCTGCGCGGACCGGCCGGCACGCACGCGGGCGAACTCGCGCTGGTGCCGACCACTGACGGCCAGTTGCATGCTCGTGGCTGTCTGCGCGTCCCGGACGTGCAGCGCTGGTGGCCGCACACGCACGGGCACCCGTCGCTCTACGAAGTGACGCTTAGCGCCATCTGCGACGGCACCGAGTGCATGCTCCACGCAGCGCGCGTGGGCTTCCGCGAGCTTGGCTGGGACCCAGATTGGGAGACCGCTGGGCTGGCGTTGTCGATCAACGGCGTCGAGGTGTTCGCGCGTGGCGCGGTTTGGACTCCGCTCGACCTCACGATGCCGCAGGCGCCGACCGGGCAGCTGCGGCGCGTGCTCGAGAGCGTCGCGGCCGCCGGCATGAACATGGTCAGGGTGCCCGGGATCGGCTGCTATGAGAGCGATGCCTTCTACGACTTATGCGACGAGCTGGGGATCCTCGTCTGGCAGGACTTTATGTTCGCCAACCTGGACTACCCGGACCAGGACCCGGCCTTCCTCGAGGCAGTCGAGCGCGAAGCCGACCAGGTGCTCGGCCGGCTGGCGGGCCGGCCGAGCTTGACGGTACTGTGTGGCGGCAGCGAGGTCGCCCAGCAGGTGACGATGCTCGGGCTTGCTCCCGAGCTTGCACGCGGCGTGATCCAGACACAGCTGCTGCCCGCCGCGGTGGCGCGGTCTGCGGCCTGCGTCCCGTACGTTCCCAACTCGCCGTGGGGTGGCGAGCTGCCGTTCCGGCCCGCGAGCGGTGTCGCGAACTACTACGGCGTCGGTGGCTACCGACGACCGTTGGCGGACGCCCGATTGGCTGAGGTGAAGTTCGCGGCGGAATGCCTGGCGTTCTCCAACGTGCCAGATGACGATGCGTTGGCGCTGATCGACGCACCTGGCGGACTGGTCGCGCCCCATCCGGCATGGAAGGCGGGGGTGCCGCGCGACGCCGGCGCGGGCTGGGATTTCGAGGATGTTCGCGACCATTACCTGGCGGAGGTGTACGGCCTCGACGCGGTGGAGCTGAGATGGACCGAGCCGGGACGATATCTGGAGCTTTCGCGCGCTGTGACCGGCGAGGTGATGGCAGCAGTGTTCGGCGAATGGAGGCGCCGGTCGTCTGCTTGCGGCGGTGGCCTGGTGCTGTGGCTGACCGATCACCGGCCGGGTGCGGGTTGGGGCCTGCTCGACCATCGTGGTGAGCCGAAGGTGGCTTACCACTATCTTCGGCGCGCGCTTGCGCCAGTTGCCGTCTGGAGCACGGACGAGGGTCTGAACGGCGTTGCCGCACATCTGGCGAACGACCGTGACGCGCCGCTGGACTGTAGCCTTCGAGTAGCGCTGTATCGGGACTTCGAGGTTCTGGTGGACGAGGCGAGCGTCCCGCTCAGCTTGCCCGCCCACAGTTCGGCCGAGCATGACGTGGAGACGCTGCTCGGGAGATTTGCCGATGTCGGGTGGGCGTACCGCTTTGGACCGCCGTCGCAAGATCTGATCGTTCTGAGCGCCGAGTGCGTCACGCCGAGGGGAACGACGCCGGTCTCGCAAGCGTTCCGGTTCCCCGCTGGCATCCCCGTGCGGCGCGAGGCGCCGTCCGCTCTGGGGCTGGTGGCATCCGTCGAGGCGATGGGCCCCCGCGCCGCGATGCTCCAGCTTTGCACCCGGCGGCTCGCCTATGGCGTGCGAATCGACGCGCAGGGCTTCGTGCCAGCCGACGACGCGTTCTCGATCGAGCCCGGTCGCTCGCGCGAGGTGCTCCTTACCCAGCGCCACGGCGCAAATCGCGTCGACCCCGAGCTCGCCGCGAGCGTCACGGCTACGAACCTCCTCGGTCGTGTCGTGGCGAAGGTCAAATGACCGGGTTCAGTCGAGGTTTGAGTGAGGAGCCGGCAGTGAACGGCATTCCCGTCTGGCTCGAGTTCGAGCCTGAGCCTCTGTACGCGGTTCTGCACGCTCCGACTGCGTCGCATCCCCGCCGCGCGCCCGTGCTGTTCGTTGCGCCGTACGGATGGGACGAGATGTGCTCCTATCGCGCTCGACGGGCGTGGGCGATCGCATGTGCACAGGCGGGGTTCACGGCTTTGCGGATCGATTTGCCCGGGTCGGGCCACAGCGTCGGGGTACCGCTTGCGGATGGTCGCTTCGATTCTTGGATCCGCGCAGTCGCGGAGGCTGCGGGCTGGCTCAGCCGATACACAGGATTTGAGTGTGTTACGGCGATCGGGATTGGCCTCGGCGGGATGCTCGCCCTCCAGGCGGCGAGCGCTGGAGCGCCGATCGCAGACATGGTCCTATGGGGGGTGCCAGCGCGGGGGCGGACGTACCTGCGCATGCTGCGCACCTACGCCGCGGTCGTCGAGGCCGCGTTGCCCGACGATTTCACGGGTCGCGAGCCACGAGCGGGAGTCATCGAGGCGACCGGCTATGCGATGAGCACCGACACCGCCACCGCGCTGGCGCAGATCGACCTGACAGACCTTCCACTACCTGGCGCCGAACAGCGGCGGGTGCTGATGATCGCGCGGGACGGACTCGGCGTCGACAAGCGGCTGCGCCAGTTTCTGGAAGGGCTTGGCGCGAGCGTTACGGTCATTCCGGCCACCGACTACGAGATCCTGATTGCACATCCGCAGCATGGTGGCTGCCCCCGGGAGTCGATCGCGCATTCGATCCAGTGGCTCGCCTGCGGAGCCGTTGGCAGCGCAGCGTCTGACGGCGCATCGTTTGACCGCACGGCGATCGTCCGATCGATCACGTTTGAGCACCACGGCCGGGAGATCAGCGAGTCGCTGCTCGGCTGGGACTTCGACCATGGCAAGCTGGCCGCGATCTTGTCTGAGCCGGCGGACGGCGGTCGCGCACCGTTCTGCATTCTGCTCGCCAACTCGGGCGCGCTGAGATGCGTCGGACCAAGCCGGATGTGGGTGGAGCTGACGCGGCGTTGGGCGGCCCGGGGGGTGCCGGCCGTGCGGATGGACTTCGAGGGGCTGGGCGATTCTGACGGTGACGGCGACAAGTACGCCGACAACGCCGAGCTTCACGCGCCGCGCATGGCGGAGCTCGAGCTTGATGTGATCGCTCGGTTGGTGGCATCAGGTGTATCCGATTCGTTCGTTGTGATCGGACTCTGCTCCGGCGCTTACACCGCCTTGAGGACTGCTCTACGCGACAGTCGAGTGGTCGGCGCCGTGTTGATCAACCTGTACGCATTCGAGTGGAACCGGCGGCTCGTTGCCGAGCGCGACCGTCGCAAGAGCATGCTGGTGATGCGTGAAGGGTTCATCTCGTGGGTCCGCCGGCGCGGCCTGAGCTTCGAGGACTTCCGACGCGCGGCTCGCGCCTTTCGTCCCTCAGCGCGGAGCGGTCGTGGCGTATCGGAGGAGGACGCGCAACTGCAACTGATCACAGACTCGCTCGACAAGCTGATGGAGCGCGGCACCCAAATCCGGCTGCTGTTGTCCCAATCCGAGCCGCTAGCCGATCAGCTTGCGCGCCTGCCCGACATCGATAGGTGGACCAACCTGAGGGTCGAGCCACTTCCGTCACATGATCATGACCTCCATGCTCTCTGGTTGCAGGAGTTGACACACGCCCGCTTGGATCGGGCCCTACAGGATCTGCTGAGCTCTCACGCGGCGCGATGAACGGCGCCACGACGCATTCCATAAGGCCGCCATGGCTCGACCGGTCGGCTCTGACGAGGCTGAACGTGCGATTGGCGGAGGGGCTACGCCACGCGCGCGCAACCGGTCAGCCGACGCTCGTGAGCGTGACTGCACGTGCGCTCGAGTCACTCGATCCGTCAGCGCTGGTCGCGGCCTCCCAGCGTCCCGGTGAGCATTGGTTCTGCATGGAGCAGGGCGACCGTGATGGCGCCGCCGTCGCGGCCTTGGGCTGCGCCGTCGAGCTCACAGCCTCCGGACCAGCCCGCTTCGAGGCGATGGACCGGCGCTGGCGAGCGCTCGCGGGAGCCGCGCTGGCGGATCCGCCTGCTGGCCCGTCAGGCTCGGGACTGATCGCGGTGGGTGGTTTCGCGTTTGCTCCGGGTGGTGGGGACTCGCCCAGCTGGGAGGGATTCGCGCCCGCCTCGCTCGTCGTACCAGAGGTTTCGTTCGCGCGCCGCGGCGGCGAGACGTGGTTGACGCTGAACGCGCTCCTGCGCCCAGACGACAGCGCAACGGAACTGCAGCAGCGAATCGACGCACGGCTCGGCCGACTAAGTAACGGGCCGCTGCCACTTGTCGATCCGGCGCTCACAGGCAGCTACTCGATTCGCAGTCCGATGCCACCGACCCACTACGAGGAGGCAGTCGCGAGGGCTGTGCAGCGGATTCGGGCCGGCGAGCTGGAGAAGATCGTGCTGGCCCGCGAGGTTGCCGTGCGTGCGCCGAATGTCCACGACCCAGCAGCGATCTTCGGCGTGCTTCGCGAGCAATTCCAGTCTTGCTACGTGTACGCCGTTGGCCGGGGCGAGGCGACCTTCCTGGGTGCAAGCCCGGAGCTTCTCGTGCGGCGCGAGGGACAGCGCGCGAGCACCGTGGCACTCGCCGGTTCCACGCGCCGGAGCGCCGACCCATCGGTCGACGAGCATCTGGCGCAGCAACTGCTGTGCAGTGACAAAGAGCGCGAGGAGAACGCGATCGTCGCGCGGCGGATTTCGCGGGCGCTTGCGCCATATGCGGTTTGGGTGACGGCCGCGCTCGAACCCGTGGTCGTGCGCGTAGCCAACATCCAGCATCTCGCTGCGCCGATCCGCGCGCAACTCCGCGGACCGGTTGGAGTGCTCGAGCTCGCCGCCGCGCTGCATCCGACGCCGGCGGTAGGCGGCGAACCATCCGATGTCGCGCAGCGACTGATTCCTGCGCTGGAGGGCATCGACCGCGGCTGGTACGCGGGACCGGTCGGATGGAGCGACGCGGGCGGTGACGGGGAGTTCTGCGTCGGTCTCCGCTGCGCTCTGCTGCGCGGCGCCGATGCGACCTGCTATGCCGGCTGCGGAATCGTGCGCGATTCCGACCCGGCGGCGGAGCTGGCCGAGACCGAGGTCAAGCTTCAAGCGCTGCTACCCGTCCTGTCAGGCTGAGCGCTCGCGACCCTCGCGACCCTCGCGACCCTCGCGTAGAGCGACGTGAGCGTGGGATAGGATCGCGGCGGTGAGGACCGACATCCTCGAGGGGGCGCACTGGACCTGTGGCGCGACGGCGCCCGGTGCCGTCGAGCAGCCAGGCCTACTCGATCAAAATGCGGTCCAATGGATTCCTGCGACCGTTCCCGGAACGGCGGCCGGCGCCATGCGCGAAGCGGGACACTGGACCTGGGGAAACGAAGACGAATCGGCCCTCGACGGTCGCGACTGGTGGTTCCGCTGCGGCTTCGCAGCGCCGACCGCCAACGGACCATGGGAGCTGGCACTCGGGGGCATCGCGACGATCGCTGACGTCTGGCTGAACGGTGGGCACCTGCTGCGCAGCGACAACATGTTCCTGGCGCACCGCCTCGTGATCGAGCGGCTCGAACTCGACAACGAGCTCGTGATCCGCTGTCGAGCGCTTGGTCCGCTGCTCGCAGGACGCCATCGGCGACCGCGCTGGAAGAGTCGACTCGTGCGGGCGCAGAGCCTGCGCTGGTATCGCACGACGCTGATGGGGCGGATGCCCGGCTGGTCGGCTTGGGGGGCGCCCGTCGGTCCGTGGCGCGCGGTGACGCTGACACAGCGAGACCCCGCGGGAGCCGTAGCGAATCTGTCGCTGCAAGCGACGGCCGCCGGCGCGGGCGGCACGATCGACGCGCGCGTGGTGATCGAGTGCGCGCAGCAGGCGCCGCGCGAAGCGTGGATCCACGCTGGCGGTCAGCGCGCCAGGCTGACCCTCACGGCCGACGCCGGCATCAGCATTGCGCACGGTCGGCTGGAGCTTGTCAGGGTCGAGCGCTGGTGGCCGCACACGCACGGCCCACAACCGCTGTACGACGTCGAGCTCGAGCTCGACGGCCGTCGCAGGCCGCTGCGCCGCGTCGGCTTCAGGACGATCGGGGTTGACCGCTCAGGCGATGGCTTTCAGCTGCTCATCAACGGGATACCCGTGTTCTGCCGAGGTGCCGTATGGGGCCCGCCCGACGCGATCTCGTTCGCCGCCACAGAGGATCAGGTCAGGGCGTCGCTGCAGCTGGCGGTGGAAGCCGGCATGAACATGCTCCGCGTGGCCGGCTACGGGACCTACGAGGACGCGCCGTTTTGGGACGCCTGCGACGAGCTCGGCGTGATGGTCTGGCAGGACTGCATGCTCGCGAGCGTGGATCCGCCGGAGGATCCCGCGTTCGTCGCGGCGCTCGAACTGGAGCTCCGCCAGGCGTTCGGCGCCCTCGGCGGACGGCCATCGCTGACGGTCGCGTGCGGGAGCAGCGAGTGCTACCAGCAGGCGTCGATGTTCGGACTGCCGGCGGAGTCATGGCGCATACCGCTGCTGGAAGAAGCCGTGCCGGCGATCCTCGCGTCAGTCGTGCCGGGGATCCCGTACGTGCCGTCCTCGCCGTTCGGCGGCGACCCGCCGTTCACCACCGACGTCGGCGTGTGCCACTACTTCGGGGTCGGTGCCTATCTGCGGCCGATCACCGACGCCTGGCTCGCCGGTGTGCGGTTCGCCTCGGAGGGGCTGGTGTTCGGTACGCCTCCGGAGCGCGAGACCGTGGACGAGGTATTTGGCGGCCCGCACGTAGCGGGCCACGGTGGGCTGTGGAAGCGCGCCGCGGCGCGCGACGACGACAGCACCGCGTGGGATTTCGAGGAGATCGCCGTCCACTACGTTCGGGAGTTGTTCGGGGTCGATCCATTTCGGGTGCGCTACAGCGACCCAGAGCGTGCACTCGACCTCGTTCGCGCCGCAGTCGCCGAGTTGATCGGCACGGTGATGAGCGGCTGGAGGCGGCCAAGCTCGACCTGCGCCGGCGCGCTCGTGCTCGCCTGGCGGGACCTCTGGCCGGGCCCCGGCTGGGGCCTGATCGACGCGCTCGGCCGGCCTAAGGCCTCGTACTACGCCCTGCGCAGAGCATTGGCGCCGACCGCGGTCCGATTCAGCGACGACGGCCTGGCAGGCCTGCGCTTGACGGTCTACAACGACGGCCCCGAGCGGCTACGGGGAACCGCTCGAATCCATGTGCACGCAGACACAGGCGCGGAGCTAGAGATCGCGGAGCGGGAGGTCGACCTGGTCGGCCACGATACGGACGTGTTCGGGACCGCGACCATCTTCGGCGGCTTCCGCGATCTCAACAACGCGTACCGCTTCACGCCGCTGCGCCACGATATCGTCGTTGCTGATCTGCTCGGGCAGGACGGGAGGCGAATCTGCCAGGCAGTTCATCTGGCCGACGGGGCCGCACGGCCGCGGCTCCCCGACGTGGGCCTTACAGCGCGCACGCAGCGCGTCAGCGACGGCAGCTGGTGCCTGACGGTGTCGAGCAGGCTATTCGCCCAGTACGTGGTGATCGACGTTCCCGGTTTCCGGCCCTCGGATTCATGGTTTCACCTGCCGCCCGGGGAAAGCGTGCAGCTCGCACTGTATAGCGACGACGACGACCGCGCTCCGGCGGGAACGGTGCGGGCGCTGAACGCCGGGGCGGCGGTGCGGATCGCGCGTTGACTATCGTTGCGACATGCGGGCAAGGATCGCGTTGTTCTCGCTGGTCGAGTGGTCCGTCGACACTGTGCGCGATTGGGCGGCCTCGGCTGGTCACGAGATCGTGATCGTCGTAACCCAGCCCGGCAACGCGTCTCGTCCTGATCTGCGCTACGGCGCGCTCGGTCAGCGCGACACGATCATGATGGTGGTGCCGACGGTCTCGGCCTGCGAGGCCGCGCTCGCCGATCTGCAAGTCGATCTTGCGGTCGTCTTCACCTTCCTGCGGATTCCGGACAGCGTGGCAAAGCTCCCGCGGCACGGGACCGTGAACGTGCATCCGTCATTGTTGCCCGCGTACCGCGGGGCCAACGGATATCGCGCCCTCTACGAGGGCGAGCCGCGGATCGGTGCGAGCGTTCATCACCTCACGCCCGAGTTCGACGCCGGCCCGATCCTGGCCCAGGCATCGGAGCCCACACCCGCGGACGTTGACCCGGGGAGCGCGCTCGAAGCGTTGAAGCGCGTCGCGACCACAGCGCTCAGGGACGGCGTGCCTCGCGCGCTTGCCGGCGAACCGGGCGATCAGCAGGATCCCGCGGCCGCCACCGATGCCCCCAGGTTCATCGACGAGGAGACCGTGCTCGACCTCGATATCACCACGCAGCTGTTCCAATGCCGCTTCAGCGCGCTCTCGCTGGCAGGGTTCCAGCCGTCGATCATGATCGACGGCGAGCGCCGCCCGCTGCTTGCGGTCAGGCGCGTGGACGGACTGGCGGCGAATGCGCCCGGGATCGTCTCGGTGAAGGCGCGCCGGGCGCTGGTTGCAGCGACAGACGGGATCCTGGAGCTCGACTTCGGCAAGCTGCCGTTCTGATCGCTAGCCGCGGCGATCGATCTCGTCAAGCGCTTCGTGCAGCGCCTGCACAACCAGCGGGCGAGACCACGTGCGGTGCATCGGATGGTCGATGTCTCCCAGCTCACGCACGCTGATCGTTCCCGCTCGCGCAGCGCGCTCGAGGCGGCGGGCGAGTCGCGAGCGGAGGAACACCAGGCCGTCGTCCCCCGCGGCAAACAGCAGCTTCACCGGTAAACCGGTGGCGGCGAGCTTGTCCAGCCACGCGCCCGCGGGCGGGCGCTCGCCGAAGGCGTCGAGCACGTTCCACAGATGCAGCTTGGCGCCCCGTTCGATCTGCCGGATCTCCCGCGCTCGGCCGGCCCGGATCAGGTCCCAGTTGATCTCAACCAGGTCGCCGGGCTGCCAATACATCTGTGGGTTGAGTGCGATCACCCCGGCTGCCGTTCCGTGCAGCACGGCGCGCAACGCGATCCACGCCCCGGCGCACAGACCGCACAGCACGACGCGCTCGTGTCCCGCCTCGCGCAGCGATTGGACGATTGAAACGGCGTCCTCCTCGCCGCAAGCGTCGTAGGGTCGTCCCGGCGCCCGGCCGTCGTCTGGGCTCTCGCCCCAGCCGCGGAAGTCGACTCGCGCGGAGCGGTGTCCCAGCAGCGCGAGCGAGCGGGCGTACTCGACCCAGGCGCGACCCGGGCCGACGTGCGTCTCCGAGCCCGGGTTGAGCAATACCAGCGTCGCCCGGGCCGGGTTCGGCGCGACGGGTGAGCAGAGCACGCCGATCTGGCCGTTCGGCGGGAGCGTGATCACCTCCTCGACAACGCGCCCGTGCTGCCACCGGAGGTCGGCGCGGGCGCGCGGCTGGCTGCGCTTGCGCCCGCCCCGATCACAGCGCCCGATGAAGTCGCAGATGGTATCCAAGATCGGCTCGGGCACGGTTGCGAACTCTGGCGGCGTCTCGAGCGCAGTTTCGCCTCCGGGCAGAGTTTGATGGTGGACATCAGCGCCGAGTGTGCGAAGGTGCTCGACGGCCCCGGCGGCCGATCCACGCGGGTCGTCGAGCACCAGCGTGGGGGCCGCAGACGGATCGCTCAGCTCCGCTAATCCGAGCGCCTGAATAGCGGCGATCGTTTCGGCCGAGAACACGTATCCGACTGCGACGATCGTTCCGGGTGCGTGCAGCGGGTCGTGCTCGGCCGGAACCGGCGTCGAGAGCAGGCGAAGCTCCTTGGCGAAGCGCCGGCCAGACACCACGGGCGCCCAGGCGACGATTCGCTGCGCGGCGAGCGCCGCGCCGTCCAGCAGGACGAACGTCGCACCGAGTCGCACACCCACCAGCGTCACCTGCCGGCAGCCGAGCGCGCGCAGCTCTGCGACCGCCGCCTGCAGCGTCGCACGCCATGCGGGTACGCGGTCGGGATCCCATTGGTCTCCGGCGGAATCTCCGGTTCCGTCGTAGTCGACTCTGAGCACGGCGTGGCCCTGCCCCGCGAGGCGTTCGGCGAGGACGCGCAGCGTGCGGTGCGCACACAGGTAGGTGTATCCGGTCGGCGGAAAGATCACCACGCCCGACTCGCCAATGCCGTGTGGACCGACGGACAGCCATCCGAGCAGCAAACGATCTTGGGGTCCAAACCAGCGGCCGGATACGTGCACGCAAGCGGCATTCTAAAGCGACGGTCAACGCCTGAACGCCGCGCTCAGCCGCTCAGCCGCTCAGCCGCTCAGCGCGGCGCGTACGGCCTGCTCTACTCGGCGGTGCAGCTCGCGGTTCTCGACGCGATCGGTGCGCACCTCGAGGATCGTCGCCGTGCCGCAGCTCAGTGCTTGGGCGAGCGCTGAGCCCAACTCGGCGACCGCGCCGATCTGCTGGTAGCCGCAGCCGTAAAGCGCGGCGGCGTGCGCGAAATCCAAGCCGTGCGGAGTGGCCACGTGCTGCTCGAACGCGTCCTGCTCGCCGGCCACGGCGAGGAAGTGGAAGATCCCGCCGCCGTCATTGTTGATCAACACGATCGTGAGCGCCAGCCCCGTACGCCGTGCCGCCAACAACCCGCCGATGTCGTGCGCGAGCGCGACATCGCCGATCAGCAGCACGACCGGGCCTTCGCTGACCGCGGCGGCGCCGAACGCCGCGGAGACGGTGCCGTCGATCCCGTTGGCGCCGCGGTTGGAGAGCATCCGCGGCGTGCGCTCCAGCACGGGCTGATAGCTCTCGAGGTCGCGGATCGGCATCGACGAGGCGACGAACAGGGTGGCTTCGGGCGGCAGCCACCGGCCCAGACGCGTGGCGAGCACGGGCTCGCACAGCTGTTCGCGGAGCGTCGCGGCGATCGCCGCGCCAGCGCAGCGATCAGCGGCTTGCCAGCGCTCCAGCCAGTCGCTCGCGTCAGCGATCACCTCGTCCCGTGAAATGCGGTCGAGTAGCTCCCGCAGTGGCGTCGCGGTGCGCTGTAGCAGCCGCGAGTCGGGATCTGTCCAGGCGTCGTCGCCGGAGAACCATATCTGTGGCACGTCAAGCCCCGCGAGCCACGCCCGCAGCGGCTTCGAGGTGGGCAAATCACCCACCCGGCAGATCACTTCGGGGATCAGCGCCGCGGCCTGCTCGCGGTCGCGCAGCAGCAGGTCGTAATGCGCGATCGCGGCGGGCCCCAGGCGCGCGCCCGAGATTGGATCGGCAAGCAACGGCATCCGCGCGCGCCCGGCGAAGGCTGCCAGTTCCCGCCCGACCGAAGGGTCGTGCGAAAGCGCGCCGGCGATCAGCACCGTGCGCCGGAGCTGATGCCGTCCCGGCATTGCTGGCGCGGGCGCGCCCGATGGGCGATCGAAGCTCACCCACGGTCCGCCCCCGGACCGGCCGCCGCCACCGGGCTCATCGCCGAGCGGCCCGTCGAGCACCAGCGGCTCGCGCAGCGGGAAGTTCAGATGCACCGGCCCGGCCCGCCCTTCCAGCGCCGTCCAGTAAGCGCGGCACGCCAGCGACCGGATCCACCGCAGCCGCTCGGCGCTCGCCTCCTGCACGCCGATCTCGAAAAACCACTTCGCAGCGCTGCCATAGAGCTGCAGCTGGTCGATCGTCTGGCCCGCGCCGATCTCCCGCAACTCCGGCGGGCGGTCGGCGGTCAGGACGATCAACGGCACCCGCGCTTCGTGCGCCTCAATCACCGCGCCGGCCAGGTTGGCGGCCGCGGTTCCCGACGTGCAGGTGACGGCCACGGGCCGCCCCGAGGCCTTTGCGGCCCCGAGCGCAAAGAACCCCGCGCAGCGCTCGTCGATGTGCGACCAGCAGCGGATCCGCGGCTCGCGAGCGAGCGTCAGGACGATCGGCGCGCACCGCGACCCCGGTGAGGTGCACGCGTGCTGCATGCCGCAGCGCACTAGCTCGTCGACGAACGCGCGTAGGAGCAGGTAGGAGTCGGTGGCGCTCATGATTGGATTCTCGTCGTGGCCTCACTCGCAAGCACGGCGTCGCCAGAAGCGGTCGGGCCGGCGCTCGTGCTGCTGCACGGCTTTACGCATACTGGCGCAAGCTGGCAGCCCGTGATCGACCGTGTCGGGAAGCCCTACCGGCCGCTGGCGCCCGATATCCGCGGTCATGGCTCCGCCTCGCAGCGCGATCCGGTGAGCCTGCGGGCGGTGATCGGCGACATCGCGGCACTCGCACCCGCGAGCTTCACGCTCGCCGGGTACTCGATGGGTGGCCGCATCGCCCTGCATGTGGCGCTGGCGCTGGGCGCTAGGGTGCGACGACTGGTGCTGATCGGCGCCAGCCCGGGGATCGCCGATCGATCGCAGCGTGCGGCCAGGCGCATTGACGACGAGCGCCTGGCCGCCGAGCTGGAAGATCTGTCGATCGAGCAGTTCGCGCAACGCTGGGCTCAGAGGGCGGTGCTGGCGGGACTGCCGGCTGCGGTTGCCGGCGCCGTGCACGAGGATCGCCTGCGCAGCACGCCCGAGGGGCTCGCGCGCGCGCTGCGAGCGCTGGGCACCGGGGCGCTACCGTCGCTCTGGGGGCGCCTGGCGGAGCTTGCGATGCCTGTGACGCTGCTGGCCGGCGAGCGCGACGTCAAGTTCGCCAGGATCGCGGTTGAAATGGCCGCAAGGATCCCGGCCGGCGCACTCGCGATCGTCCCCGATGCGGGGCACGCGGTCCACCTCGAGGCGCCCGCGCTCGTCGCGGCGCTGCTGGCCGGCGAGCCGCCGGGCGCCGCCGGCTGAGCGGACGCGCCTTCGCGCCTGTGCGCCGGCGCCGAAAACTGGACATTTGTTTGACTTTGCTTGACAGAGGCGATAGCTGCGTGCTCCAGCTGCCGATTAGAGATTTCGGTGCCCAGACCGCCAGCTCCCACAAGTTCGCCCCGGTCGCACAACCGCGGGGGGGCCGCCCGCTCCCGCCAGCGCCGGGACCTCGACGGCTCCAGAGCGCGGCTGCAGCTGCTGCCGCCGCCGGTTTCCCCAACGCAACTGCACGCGCCGCATCCAGTCGCGCCGCTGCTGGAGGCGCGCCGCTGGTCGAGGCTGTGCCGGCTGCTGGACCTGATCGTCCTGTGCGGCGCGTCCGCCGCCGCCGTGATCGGTTCCCAACAGCTGTGGGCGGTCAGCTCGAACCGCCTGCTCGCGGTGCTGTTCCCGCCGTTGGTGCTGACGGTGCTTCAGGTCCGCCGCGCCGGCGAGGACGACCTCCAGAGCTCGCTGCTGGCGACCAGCTCGAAGCTGCTGGGATCGGTCGCACTCGCGACCCTGATCACGATTGCAGCCGATTCGGTGCTGGGTGGCACGCACGCGGTCCAGTTCGCGACCAGGCTGTGGGCGTTCTGCGCCGGCGGCTTATTCGTGGAGCGCGCGATTCTCACATCCGTGCGCTCCGCGGCGATGCGCGTGCCAGCGCTGGTGACGCCGACCCTGGTGATCGGCGCCGGGATGGTCGGAGATCATCTCGTCAGGCGCCTGTTGACCGAACCACGTTACGGGCTGCGGCCGGTCGGCTTCCTGGACTCCGATCCGCTTCCAGCAATGGACGGCTCTGAGCCGCCGATCCCGGTCCTCGGCGGACCGCAGGATCTGGCCGCCGCGATCGAGCGCACCCAGGCCCGGCATGTGATCCTCGCCTTCTCGGGGGCTCCTGACTACGTGATGCTGGCGCACGTTCGCGAGTGCGAGCGGCTTGGCGTCACGGTCTCGCTGGTGCCGAGGCTGTTCGAGTCGATCAACCAGCGCGCAACTCTGGGTCACGTCGGCGGCGTGCCGCTGCTGACGCTGCGCGAGATCAGCCCGCGAGGCTGGCAGTTCGCGGTCAAGCACGTACTCGACTCGGCAATCGCGGCGATCGTGCTGATCGCCCTTGCGCCGGTGCTGGCTACCGTCGCGACCCTTGTGCGCCTGAGCTCACCCGGTCCGATGTTGTTTCGCCAGCGGCGCATCGGGCGTGACGGTCGCCCGTTCGACCTGCTGAAGTTCCGCACGATGCGGGTATCTGACGAGGGGCCGTCGCCGAGCTTCGCGCTCCCCGATGGAGTCGCTCCCGGCGGGGTGGAGGGCAAGGATCGCTGCACGCCGGTCGGGCGCTGGCTGCGGGCGCTCTCGCTGGACGAGCTGCCGCAGTTCATCAACGTCCTGCGCGGCGACATGTGCATCGTCGGGCCGCGTCCCGAGCGCCCCGAGTTCGTCGAGCAGTTCACGCGTGACGTCCGGCGCTACGACGACCGCCATCGCGTCAAGGCAGGGATCACGGGCTGGGCCCAGGTTCACGGCCTGCGCGGCCAGACCTCGATCGCTGATCGCGTCGAGCTCGACAACTACTACATCCAGAACTGGTCGGTCGCGCTCGACATGCGGATCCTCCTGCTGACCATGCTCGAGATCACTCGCGCGGTGTGGCGCGAATTCCGCGCCTGAAGCACGCTCGTTCCAGCGCGGCACTCAGCTCTCCTCAGCGCTGCGCGCCGCATTCAAAGCGCATACCAGTTGCTCAGACCGTCGCCCAGCCCAGGGCCCGCCGGTAGCGCGATCGCGCCGTCACGCGGTGCCAGCGGGTCCTCGCGGCCTTCGAACAGTGCCAGCGTCGCGAGCCCGCAGGGCCGGTCCACGCCCAGCGCCGCGGCGGCGTGCAGCGCGGCGGCGATCCCGAGCGGGCCGTCGAGTGTCGAAGCCAGATACAGCTCGTAGCCGGCGGCGCGGGCGATCGCGCCGTCGCGCAGCAAACCTGTGATCCCGCCGCAACGCGAGATCTTCAAGCAGGCGGCGTCGCACACGCGGCGCGCCAGCGCCCCCGGCGCAGCGGCGCTCTCATCGAGCGACACCGGCACGCCGGCGGCGCCGGCGACCGCGGCGATCGCCTCGAGGCCGTGGACCGGCTCCTCGCAGCACTCGATCCCGTGTGGCGCCAGCGCGCGCAGCGCCGCGATCGCCTCCGGAGCCGACCAGCCGCCGTTGGCGTCGATCCGGATCCGCACGTCGTTGCCGGCTGCGGCCCGTGCGGCCGCGATCCGGCCGCTGTCGTCCCCGGCTGCGACCTTCACCTTCAGCGTGCGAAACCCCGCCGCGACCGCTGCGCGCACCTCGCGCGCCGCGTCCTCGGGATCGAGCGCGCCGATCGTCGCGTTCACCTCGACGGGCACCGGCGCAACGGCGCCGAGCAGCCGCCAGATCGGCTCGCCCGCGCGGCGTCCCGCCAGATCCCAGAGCGCCAGGTCGATCGCCGCCAGCGCCTGCGGCAGCGGTGCGAGCTCCGCGCACTGCGCCAGCAGCGCTTCGCGGTCACGTCCGTCCGAGGAGGCGAGCAGTGGACCGCATGCATCGAGTGCGGCGATCACCTGCGCATCGTCGACGCCGTCGTAACCGTGCAGCGGGGCCGCCTCGCCGAAGCCCGCTAAGCCGTCCCGCTTGTCTCGTAGGCGCAGCAGGATCAGCGGCCGCACGCTCACGGAGTCGCGAGACGAAACCAAGGGCGCGCGCATGCGCGCCTCATGAACAGAGATCGCCGCCTTCATCGGCTGAGCAGCAACCCGGCAGACAGCAGCGCGCAGAACGCCAGCTGGAGCATGCCGGTCTTCGCCAGCGCCTGGTTCAGCGACGGCCCGTCGGTGCGGGCGTTGACGATCAGCACCAGCCCGATCGCCAGCGGCGCCGACAGCCAGGCGAGCAGCAGCCATGCCGACAGCGCCCCGAACAGCCAAGTAACGGGCGCGAGCAGGTAGGCGCCGGCGAGCATCGCCGCGTACAGGATGCGGGTGCGCTCGCGCCCGATCCTGACCGCCAGCGTGCGCTTGCCGGAGCGACGATCGGTGTCGATGTCACGGACGTTGTTGACGACCAGGATCGCGGCGGCCAGCAGGCCGACCGGGACCGACAGCGCGAATGCCTCCCACTGCAGGTGCTTGACCTGCACGAAATACGATCCGGCGACCGCGACGACCCCGAAGAACAGGAACACGAACAGCTCGCCGAGGCCCTCGTAGCCGTACGGCTTCGGGCCGCCGGTGTAGAGCACGCCGGCGAGGATCGATGCGGCGCCGACCAGCAGAAGCAGCCAGCCGGCAACGGCGATCAGGTAGGCGCCCGCCAGCACCGCCAAGCCGAAGGTCACGTAGGTCGCGATCAGCACTTGCTGGGGCGGCACCAGGCCGCCGGCGGTGACGCGCACCGGCCCGAGGCGGTCCTCGGTGTCGGCGCCACGGCGCGCGTCGGAGTAGTCGTTGCTGAGGTTCGTGCCGATCTGGATGAACAGCGCTCCGAGCAGTGCGGCGATGAACCGCAGCGGATGGAAGACGTGCTCGAAGCCCGCGAGCGCTGTGCCCACGAGCACCGGCGCGGCGGCGGCCGGCAACGTGCGCAGGCGCGCGGCCATCACCCAGATCCGGATCCCGCCCGGAAGCGTGGCGCGCTGCGCGGGAGCCATCACGTCACGCGCGGTGCGGGAACTTCGAGAAGTCCGGGCGGCGCTTCTCGAGGTAGGCCTGACGACCTTCGGCGGCCTCCTCGCTCATGTAGAAGAGCAGGTTGGCGTCGTGGGCGAGTTGCTGGATCCCGGCGAGGCCGTCCTCGTCGGCGTTGAAGCTGGCTTTCAGCAGCCGCAGCGAGAACGGGGACAGCGCGAGCATCTCCCGGCACCACTTGATGGTCTCGGATTCCAGCTGATCGAGTGGCACGACAGTGTTGACGAGGCCCATCGCGAGCGCCTCGTGGGCATCGTACTGGCGGCAAAGAAACCAGATCTCCTTCGCCTTCTTGGACCCGACCAGGCGCGCGAGGACGCTCGTGCCGAAACCGCCGTCGAACGAGCCGACCTTTGGTCCGGTCTGTCCGAAGCGCGCGTTGTCGGCGGCGATCGTCAGATCGCAGACGATGTGCAGGACGTGGCCGCCACCGACCGCGTAGCCCGCGACCATCGCGACCACCGGCTTCGGCAGCCTGCGGATCTGGACGTGAAGGTCGGTCACGTGAAAGCGGCCCACGGCCTGCTGGTGGCCAGCGTCCTGCGGGTCGGCGCCCGTCACATAGCCACCGCGGCTACCACGCACCCGCTGGTCGCCGCCGGAGCAAAATGCGAGCGGTCCTTCGCCGGTGAGGATGATCACGCCGACGGCGGGATTCTCTCGCGCGCGCTCGAATGCGCCGATCAGCTCAATCACCGTTTCGGGACGGAAGGCGTTGCGCACCTCCGGGCGGTTGATCGTGATCTTCGCGATGCCAGCGTGCTCGCCGGTCGCGAGCTCGTAGCGGATGTCCTCGTACTCGGCGGCCGGTTCCCAGGTGACGCTCACGCACCCTCAGACTAGCGTTTCGGGTCCTCGTCACCCGGCTAACGTTTCCGCGATGGATCACTGGCTGATGCGCGCCGCGGCCCGCAACCCGCAGCGCGTGGCGATCGAGACTCCGGAGCGCGCGCTCAGCTACGCGGAGCTCGCGGCGGTTGCCGGCGACCGTGCCCAGTGGCTGCACTCGGCCGGCGTGCGGAGCGGACAGCGCTTTCCGCTCGAAATCGAGGATCGGGTCGAGTTCGCAATGGCCCTCCACGGCTGCCTGCTGGCGGGAGTGGCCGCGGTGCCGGTCGATCCGCGTGGAAGCGACGCAGAGCGAGAAGCGCGCTCGGTGACCGGGCCTGCGCAGTTCGGTGACGCCGTCGCGACCGTAATGCACACCTCCGGCACCACGGCCGCGCCGAGGCCGGTCGAGCTCACCTACGGCAACTGGCTCGCGAACGCACTCGGCTCCGCGGTCGCGCTCGGTCTGGACCTCGAGGAGCGCTGGCTGTGCACGCTGCCGCTCGCGCATGTCGGTGGCCTCTCGATCCTGATCCGCAGCGCGATCTACGGGACGACCGTGGTGCTGCACGAGCGCTTCGAGACCGAGGCGGTGCTCGCGGCGCTGATGGACCCGCGCCGGCGAGTCACGATCGCCTCGCTGGTGCCGACGATGCTCCTGCGGCTGCTTGACGCGGGCCTGGCGTCGCCGCCGACGCTGCGCTGGGCGCTGTTGGGCGGCGGGCCGATCGCGCCGGCGCTCCTGGCGCGCGCCGCCGCGGCCGGCGTGCCGGTCGCGCCCACCTACGGGATGACCGAGGCGTGCTCGCAGATCGCCACGTTCGGGTTTCCACTGCACGGCGTCGAGTTGCGGCTCGACGGCGACGTAGGCGAGATCCTCGTGCGCGGTCCCGTCGTCGCGCCCGGCATGCCGGCGGCCGACGGCTGGCTGCACACGGGCGACATCGGTGCGCTGGACGCTGCCGGGCGACTCGTGATCACCGGACGCAAAGCCGACACGATCGTCAGCGGCGGCGAGAACGTCGCTCCGGCCGAGGTCGAGGCGGTGTTGCTCGCACATCCGGCGGTCGCTGACGCCGGTGTGTTCGGGCGACCGGACCCGGAGTGGGGGGAGGCCGTGGTGGCGCGCGTGGTGGCGCGCGACGGGGTGGCGCTCGACGCTGGTCAGCTGCGCGTGTTCTGCGCTGAGCGCCTGGCCGCGTTCAAAGTGCCCAAAGCGATCGAGCTCGCATCGGAGCTACCTCGCACGCAGTCTGGAAAGCTCCTGCGGCGCGAGCTGAGCGGTCTGTGCGGGCCTGCACCGTTCCTTGCAACCTGAAAGAAGGATTGCAAGGGTTTTGCGCGACGCTCGGCTGCGGAAGACTGGGCGCATGCGATTCGGGAGGATCAGCTGGCTGGCGGCCGTCGTGGCCCTGGCTACACCAGCTTCAGCATCGGCTTACTTCGTCCACACGGTCGCTCCGTCCGAGACGCTCACGTCGGTCGCCGCGGCCGACGGACTCAGCGTCACGGCGCTGGCCGCCGCCAACGGCCTCTCGCCCAGCGCCGAGCTCTACAGCGGCCAACCGCTGCAGATCCCCCCGCAGGAGGATCTGAGCGGCGCGAGTGCCGGCGAGCAGGCGATCGCGTCGCCGGGGGCGTCCAGCGGCACCGTCAATGACACCGGCGGTGACGCCCAGGACCCCGGCGGCTATGTCGTGCAGCCCGGCGACACGCTCTCGGCAATCGCCGCCAGCGACGGAACCACGATCGACGCGCTGGCAGCGCTCAACGGCCTAGATCCCAACGGCATCTTGCAATCGGGTGCGGCGCTGCAGGTTCCCGGTGAAAGCACCGCGGCCGCTGACGCATCCGCCTCGGAAACCACCTCCGGCACCGCTACGGCCGAAGCCCAGCCGGTCGGCGCGAGCGCCGAGGGCACTACCGGCGGGCCGCCGTATGCGACCGACGAGAGCGTCAGCGGCTCGGAGATCGCCGATATCGCGCAGGCCAACGGCGTGTCGCCGGCTCTGGCCGAGGCGATCGGCTGGCAGGAAAGCGGCTTCAACAACGACGAGATCTCCGACGACGACGCCGTCGGCGTCATGCAGATCCTGCCCGGGACCTGGAACTGGATCCAGGGCACGCTGAGCACGGGGGCGCCGCTGGACCCAGCATCCGCGGCCGACAACGTGCGCGGCGGGGTGCTGTTGCTTCGCTCGCTGCTTGATGCGACTGGAGGCGATGCGGCCGAGGCGGCCGCCGGCTACGACCAGGGGCTGTCCTCGGTCCAGCAGAACGGGATGTACGCGGACACGCAGCAGTACGTCAACGACGTGATGGCACTCGATCAGCAGTTCGGCGGCGGCTGAGTACGGCGAAAACCGGCTAGGGCGCGCGCACCGGTCGGCCGCGGGCCGGTGAGCCGGCTGACCGGTGAGCTCACGCGTGGCGCAGCCTGTTGTAGCCTGCCGCTCCTATGTTCTATGACGACGACGCTGACCTGACCCTGCTCGACGGCAAGACCGTCGCGATCATCGGCTATGGCTCCCAGGGCCACGCCCATGCACTGAACCTGAAGGACTCCGGCGTGTCGGTCGTCGTCGGGCTGCGTCAAGGCTCGGCGAGTGTGCCGAAGGCGCTCGAGCACGGGCTCCGCGTCGCCGACCCGGCCGACGCCGCCAGCGAAGGCGACATCGTGATGATCCTGACCCCCGACGAGTTGCACGCGAAGGTCTGGGAGTCAGGCGTCGGCGACGGGATCGCCTCGGGCAACGCGGTGATGTTCGGCCACGGCTTCTCGATCCACTATGGCACGGTCACGCCGCCGGTCGACGTCGACGTGACGCTGGTCGCGCCGAAGGGCCCCGGCCACCTCGTCCGGCGCCAGTACACCGAGGGTTCGGGCGTCCCCTGCCTGGTCGCCGTGCACCAGGACGCCACCGGCAACGCGCTCGCGCTTGCGCTCGCCTACGCGAAGGGAATCGGTGGCACCCGCGGCGGTGTGATCGAGACAAGCTTCCGCGAAGAGACCGAGACCGACCTGTTCGGCGAGCAGGCGGTTCTCTGCGGCGGCGTCACGGAACTGGTCCGGGCCGGCTACGAGACGCTCGTCGAGGCCGGATACGACCCCCGCCTGGCCTACTTCGAGTGCATGCACGAGCTGAAGCTGATCGTCGATCTGATGTACGAGAAGGGGATTTCGGGGATGCGCTACTCGATCTCCAACACTGCCGAGTACGGCGACCTGACGCGCGGCAAGCGCGTGATCGGTCCCGAGTCGCGGGCGGCGATGAAGCAGCTGCTGTCCGATATCCAGTCCGGCGAGTTCGCCCGCGAGTGGATCGCCGAGAACAATGCCGGCCAGGAGAACTTCAAGCGCATGCGCGAGCAGCAGGCTGGACACCAGGTCGAGGTGGTCGGCAAGGAGTTGCGCGCTCAGATGGACTGGATCGACACCAGCTTCCACGAGTAGCGCCGTCCTTTCCATTACTGTTTCCGTTCAATCCATGATCGACACCATGTTGCAGATACCTGAACAGATCAAACCTGCAGACGGCCGCTTCGGCTGCGGGCCCTCACGCCTGCGTACCGGAGCGCTGGACCGGCTGGCAGCAAGCGGCGCCGCAGTGATGGGCACGTCGCATCGTCAGAAGCCGGTAAAAGCGCTCGTCGGCAGCGTCCGCGCGGGCCTGCGCGACTTGTTCTCGCTGCCCGACGGATACGAGGTCGTGCTTGGCAATGGCGGCACGACCGCCTTCTGGGACGCCGCCACCTGCGGCATCGTGCGCGAGCGGGCGCAGCACCTCTGCTATGGCGAGTTCTCCGCGAAGTTCGCCTCGTGCACGCGCAAGGCCCCGTTCCTGGCGGACCCGATGATCGTTGAGGCCGCGGCTGGAGACGCGCCGGCGCCGGCCGGCGACAGCGGCGCCGATGTCATCACGTGGGCGCACAACGAGACGTCCACGGGCGTGATGGTGCCGGTGACGCGGCCCGCCGGTGGTGGCGCGGACCAGCTCGTACTGATCGACGCGACCTCGGGCGCCGCCGGCCTGCCGGTCGATCTGGCGGACGCGGACGCTTACTACTTCGCGCCACAGAAGGGCTTCGCGTCCGACGGCGGGCTGTGGCTGGCGCTGCTGAGCCCCGCGGCGCTGGCGCGGATTGAGCAGGTCGCGGCGGACCGCCCGACGGTCGGCCCGGCCCGCTGGATCCCGGATTTCCTGTCGCTGACGACGGCGCTCGAGAACTCGGTCAAGGACCAGACCTACAACACGCCCGCGGTTGCGACCCTGTTCCTACTCGTCGACCAGCTCAAGTGGATGCTCGCGCAGGGCGGGCTCGACGCGATGGTCGCCCGCACGACGCAGTCCGCCGGGCACCTGTACGGCTGGGCGGAGCGCCACGAGCATGCTTCGCCGTTCGTGTCCGATCCCGCCAAACGCTCGCTCGTCGTCGGCACGATCGACTTCGACGATCAGATCGACGCCGCTGCGCTGGCCTCGACCTTGCGGGCCAACGGGATCGTCGACGTCGAGCCCTACCGCAAGCTGGGACGCAACCAGCTGCGGGTCGCGATGTTCCCGGCCACCGATCCGGCGGACGTCGAGGCGCTCACAGAATGCATCGACTGGGTGCTGGAGCAGCGGTCGTGAGCGCCGCCGAGACGACTCCGGCGGCCGATTCGCAGATGCGCCCGCGCGTGCTCGTCGCCGAGAAGATCGGCGAGTCCGGGGTCGCGCTGCTGCGCGAACACTTCGATGTCGAGCTTGGCTTCGATTGGACGCGCGAGCAGCTCGCCGAGCAGCTCGGCGGCTTCGACGGAATCCTGATCCGCTCCTCGACCAAGCTCGATGCCGAGCTGCTCGAGAACTCCGGTCGCCTGCACGCGATCGGCCGCGCCGGTGTCGGCGTCGACAACGTCGACGTCGCGGAGGCGACCAAGCGCGGCATCCTGGTCGCCAACGCGCCGCAGTCGAACGTGATCACCGCCGCCGAGCACACGATGGCGCTGCTGCTGGCGCTGGCACGCAACGTGCCGCAGGCCCACGCGTCGCTGATCTCGGGCAAATGGGAGCGCTCCAAGTTCTCCGGTATCGAGCTCTACGAGAAGACGCTCGGAATCCTCGGCTTCGGCCGGATCGGTCAGCTGGTGGCGCAGCGCGCGAAGGGCTTCGGCATGCGCGTGATCGCCTACGACCCGTACGTGGCGTCCGAGCGCTACCGCGAACTGGGCGTCGAGAAGGCCGCGTCATCGGACGATGTGTACGCGGCGGCTGACTTTTTGACGGTGCATCTGCCCAAGACGCCGCAGACGGAGGGCTGGCTCGACGCCGAGGCGCTGGCGAAATGCCGCGACGGGGTGCGCGTGCTGAACGTCGCGCGCGGGCCCCTGATCGTCGACGAGGACCTGCAGGCCGCGCTCGACAGCGGCAAGGTCGGCGGCGCCGCGCTCGACGTGTTCCGCTCCGAGCCGATCACCTCGCATCCTCTGTTCGGCTACAGGAACGTGATCGTCACCCCGCACCTCGGGGCCTCCACCGCGGAGGCGACCGACCGCGCCGGTTATCAAGCGGCCGAACAGGTCGTCGCGGCGCTGACCGGAGGGGTGGTCACGAGCGCGGTCAACGCGCCTGCGATCGCGCCCGAGGACATGGCCGTGCTCGGGCCGTTCGTAGGGCTATGCCGCTCGCTCGGGCGGATCGCGGTCGAGCTCGCGGCGGGCTCCTCGATCGACCGCGTCCAGGCGGAGTTCCTCGGCCGGATCGCCGAGCGGGACACGCGCATGCTCTCGGTCCAGGTGCTGCTCGGCGTGCTGCGCGGGCACACCGAGGAGGAGGTCAATGAGGTCAACGCACCGTCGCTGGCCGATGAACGCGGGATCGAGATCGTCGAGATCAAGCAGACCACGGCGCGCCATTACACCGACCTGATCCGGGTGAGCGTGACCAGCGGCGAGCAGACCGTCCGCGTCGCCGGCACGGTCATCGGACGCCTTTACCGGCCACACCTGCTCGAGGCGTGGGGCCAGCGGTTCGACATCCAGCTCGAGGACAACATCACCCTGTTCCGCTACCGGGACGTCCCGGGGATGATCGGTCGCGTCGGCACGGTGTTCGGCGAGAACGGGATCAACATCGTCTCAGCCGCCGTCGGGCGCGACCCCGGTCCCGCGGACGGCGGCGACGAGGCGCTGGCGGTGATGGCGATCACCACCGACTCGGCGGTTGGGCCAGAGCTGATCTACGAGGTTTCCTCGAGTCAGGGTTTCGTGGCGGGCCGGACCGTCAGCCTGTAGGAGGAATGACATGACCAAGCCTGAGGACCCAAGCCGAGTACTGATCTTCGACACGAGCCTGCGCGATGGCGAGCAGGCGCCCGGCATCTCGCTGAACGCTCAGGAGAAGCTGGAGATCGCCCAGCAGCTTGCGCGGCTGGGCGTCGACGTGATCGAGGCCGGGTTTCCGATCACCTCACCTGGAGACTTCGAAGCCGTTCGCGGAATCGCGCGAACCGTTCAGGGGCCCGTGATCGCGGGTCTCGCCCGAACCCACTTCGCCGACATCGATGCCGCTTGGAACGCTGTCCGCGACAGCCAGCAGCCGCGGATCCACACGTTCATCTCGACCTCCGACATCCACATCCGCCACCAGCTCCAGAGCACGCGCGAGGACGTCAAGGGCCAGGCCCGCGCCGCTGTGGCGCACGCCAAGCAGTACCTCGAGGACGTCGAGTTCTCGCCGATGGACGCCACCCGCGCTGAGCCGGAGTTCACCGCCGAGGTGGTTCAGATCGCGATCGACGAGGGCGCCACGACGATCAACATCCCGGACACGGTCGGCTACACGATCCCGCATGAGTTCACCGCCTACCTGGAGAGGCTCTACGAGCTGGTCCCCGATCTGCACAAGGTCGTGCTGTCCGTGCATTGCCACGATGATCTAGGGCTTGCCGTTGCCAACTCGTTCGCCGGCCTGCTGGCCGGCGCGCGCCAGGTGGAGTGCGCGATCAACGGCATCGGCGAGCGAGCCGGCAACGCCTCGCTCGAGGAGATCGTGATGTTGCTGCACACGCGCCAGCGGGCGATCGGGCTGCACACCGCCGTGGTCACGCGAGAGCTGGCGCGGACCTCGCGGATGGTCTCGCGGCTCACCGGCTACGTCGTGCAGCCCAACAAGGCGATCGTCGGACGCAACGCGTTCGCGCACGAATCCGGCATCCACCAGGATGGCGTGCTGAAGGAGCGCACGACATTCGAGATCATGGATGCGACGACTGTCGGGTTGGAGGCCAACTCGATCGTGCTCGGCAAGCACTCGGGACGCCACGCGCTGCAACAAGCGCTGGGGGAGCTCGGGCTCGACGTCAGCGGCCAGACGCTGAACACCGCCTTCAAGCGCTTCAAGGAGATCGCTGACAAGAAGAAGCAGGTGACTGCGATGGACCTCGAAGCGCTCGTGACCGACGAGCTGCGCGAGCAGGCGACGGTCGCCTACGCGCTCGAGTGGTTCGATGTGGAGGCGTCCTCGCGGCGACCCCCGCACGCCAAGGTCGGGATCCGCGATCCCGATGGCGAGCTGCTGGTCGGCTCGTTCACCGGCGACGGCCCGGTCGATGCGATCTTCCACGCGATCAACGCCGCCACCGGGGCTGATGTGAAGCTGCGCGAGTTCCGGGTGGAGGCCGTCACCGGCGGGCAGGACGCACTGGGCGAGACCTCGGTGGTGCTCGAGCTCGGCGGCGGTGACACGAGCACCGGCAAGCCGATTCTCGGCTCCGGGCAGGGCGTCTCAACGGACATCCTCGAGGCGGCCGCGCGCGCGTATGTGCGGGCGCTGTCAAGCGCCATGCGGCGGCGCGGCGTCGCGGCCGAGGCAGAGGCGGCGACAGCGCAAGCGGCTGCGCAGACGGTCCGGACTCCTTAAGGTCGGGCTCAGATCTCCGGTAGGGGGGCGGCGGCCCGCGGCGGCGAGGACCGGGCGAGCGCCAGCCCCTGAAGGTAGCCGGCGGTCACCGCGCGCGTGTGTGGTCCGCGGCCGCGGGCGCTTCTCGACAGCTCCCGGACCGCGTTCGCATCGGGGCTCACGAGCCGTACGAGCGCTCCTTGACCGCGCAGCGCCTGTGCCTCGAGCAGCATTCTGGCCCGCGCGCCCTCACGCGCCAGCGTCAGCGCCGGGTGAGGCCCGGGAAGTCCTGCGATCGGGTTCAGGCACAGCACCTGCGTGCCGCGGTGCGCCGGGGCGACGTCGAGATTCGTCGGGCTCCAGAAGGAGCCGTCGACATAGTCGCGTCCGGCGATCCGCACGGGTGCATACATCCAGGGGACCGCGCAGGACGCTTCGACCGCTTGGGTCACGGTGGCGACCGGCGCGCCCGGCTGACCGAAGACCGTGCGCCGTCCGCGGCGGCGCTCCACCGCCACGATCCGCAGACGGCCATCGAACGAAGCCTTGATGCTTGTCGCCGCTTGGCGCACGCGGACGGGCGTATCGGTGGACTCAGGGATCACCCGCAGCATCATCGCCCGCGCGAGCGCGCCGCCCGGCTCGATCATCCCGAGCGTCGCCGGCGCCAGCGGGGAGCCAAGCGCGAGTGCCCACTCGGCGGTGCGGCGGGCCAGGCGCATCGGTGCAGCTCCGGGCAGTCGCTTGTGGGCGCCGTTCGCGGACGGCGTTCCGGGCGCGAATTGCGTCGCGGGCGCATTCGCGGAAGCAGCCGGTTGGCGCGTCGCGGCTCCCTCCGGCGGGCGCGCTCGCCTCCCCGCGGCGAGGTCGTCCGGTGGGCGGTCGGGCGGCTGGCCCGCCGCCAGCCGCGCGGCCAGGAGCGAACCTGCCGAGGTTCCGACGAAGTACTCGCAACGACGCATATCAAAGCCGGTCGCGTCCTCGATCCCGGCCAGCACGCCGGCCATCCAAGCCTCGTCGAGCATTCCTCCGGCGCCCAGCACGAGAATGTCCGGTCGCGTGCGCACCACTCTCACCGTCCCCCCTCCGGGATCAGCTTTAGAATGCCTGCAGCGGGGCGACTAACTGGATACATGAACGTGAACATTAGTCGGGGCGGCGCGGTCCGCGCGGCTGTGTGCAGCGCGCTGCCGGCGCTGGCCGTGATCCTCGCCCTCGGAGCGATCGGTGCCGTCACGGCTTCAGCGCGCGCGTTCCCGATTCCTTCGTGTGGCTGGGCGCCTTCGGCGGTGATCGGCAAGACCTTCAAGGATCCGGTGCGTGCGGCCAAGCCGGTGTGGATCACGGACTTCGCGCCGATCCTCAGCTGCCGGTACATCGAGCGGCGGCGGAAGCTGCAGCTCGGGAGTAACCCGATCGTAACCGTGCGCTACGCCGAGGACCAGCGCTTCTCTCCCTTAGCCGGGTCGACCTTCGTCAGAGGGCTCGGCAGCTGCATCAGGGACCCCACCTGTCCAAGGCCCCACAAGCCCGCATGGCTGTACGTCCGCTGGGACGTGACGGCGCCGGGCGCAGGCCGACTGCGGTTCGTCAGCGGCGTTGATCTACGTGTCCAGGACGGTCTCAACGCGATCGAGATCATCGTCGACAATTCCGGCGGGCCACTGGCCGTCGTCAGCGAGGCCGGGCAGGTCGAGCGGCTCGCGCGCGAGCTGCTTCCGAAGTTCTCCTGGACCTGAGCCAGACTGCTCGCTAGGCGCCGTCGCGGAGCTAGGCGTATGCGATAGTCACGATCTGCGGGCGACTCACCGCAGGGCCAGTCAACCCACGACAAGGACGATGGATGCCCAAGAGCCTGTTCGACAAGATCTGGGAGCGCCACGAGGTGGCCCCCGGCCTGATCTACATCGACCTGCACCTCGTGCACGAGGTGACCAGCCCGCAGGCGTTCGACGGCTTGCGCCTGGCAGGCCGGAGCGTGCGTCGGCCCGACCGCACGCTGGCCACGGCCGACCACAACGTACCGACCGACGGGACGCCGGTGGCCGCGAAGATCAAGGACGAGCTCTCGCGCGTGCAGGTGCAGACGCTCGAGCGCAACTGCACCGAGTTCGGGATCCCCGTCTACTCGCTGGGCTCCGAGCATCAGGGGATCGTGCACGTGATCGGCCCCGAGCTGGGGGTCACCCAACCGGGCATGACGATCGTTTGCGGCGACTCGCACACGGCCACCCACGGCGCGTTCGGGGCGCTCGCGTTCGGGATCGGCACCAGCGAGGTCGAGCACGTGCTCGCCACCCAATGCATGCAGCAGGCAAAGCCGGCCTCGATGCGAATCCGCTACGAGGGCAAGCTCGGCTTCGGCGTCACCGCCAAGGACCTGATCCTCGCGACGATCGGCCAGATCGGCGTCGACGGCGCCGTCGGGCACGCGGTCGAGTACGCCGGGGAGGCGATCGAGGCGCTATCGATGGAGGGCCGCATGACGGTCTGCAACATGACGATCGAGGCTGGCGGCCGCGCGGGCATGATCGCTGCGGACCAGGCGACCTTCGACTGGGTGATCGGGCGCCCTGCGGCGCCGGTCGAGGTCCCCGAGGAGTGGCGTGCGCTGTCGAGCGACCCGGGCGCCGGCTTCGATCGCGAGGTCGTCCTCGACGCGGCTGCGATCAGCCCGATGGTCACCTGGGGGACCACGCCCGGGATGGTCGTGCCGGTCACCGCGACGGTGCCCGAGCCGACCTCCGAGCAGGATCACCGGGCACTCGACTACATGGGTCTGCAGGCGGGAACGCCGGTCGAGAGGATCGCAGTGGACCGCGTGTTCATCGGCTCGTGCACGAACTCGCGGATCGGCGACCTGCGCGCCGCCGCGGCGGTGATCGGCTCGCGCAAAGTAGCCGACAGCGTGCACGCGATGGTCGTGCCCGGCTCAAACGCCGTCAAGCAGCAGGCCGAGGCCGAAGGCCTCGATCAGATCTTCACGGCGGCCGGGTTCGATTGGCGTGGCGCCGGCTGCTCGATGTGCCTGGGCATGAACCCCGACATCGCCGGTCCAGGCGAGCGGGTCGCCTCGACCTCGAACCGCAACTTCGAGGGACGCCAGGGCCGCGGCGCACGCTCGCACCTTGTCTCACCGCAGATGGCGGCCGCGGCTGCGATCGCGGGCCACTTCGTCGATATCCGCGACTGGGAGGCCTGACCGATGCAAGCGATCGAGACGATCACCGGCCGCGTCACCGTGCTGCAGCGCGACGACATCGACACCGACCAGATCATCCCCAAGCAGTTCCTCAAGCGGATCGAGCGCACGGGCTTCGGTGAGTACCTGTTCTACGACTGGGCGAAGGAGCCGGACTGGGAGCTGCCCAGCAACCCGATCCTGCTCGCCGGACGCAACTTCGGCTGTGGCTCCAGCCGCGAGCACGCCCCGTGGGCGCTCGAGGACTACGGCTTCCAGGCGATCATCGCGCCCAGCTTCGCGGACATCTTCCGCTCCAACTGCACCAAGATCGGACTGCTGCCCGTGCAGTTGACCGTCGAGCAGTGCGATCAGATCGCGCAGGCCGGCGAGGCCCAGATCGACCTCGCGGCGCAGGAGGTGCGCTGGCCCACCGGCACGGCGAAGTTCGAGATCGATGCCGAGATCAAGCACCGCCTGCTGAACGGGCTCGACGACATCGCCCTGACAGTGGCGCAGGCCGAGGCGATCGACGCATACGAGCACGACCGCGAGCGGCCCGGTCCGGTGACGACGGCACTGCGATGAGCGAATGCCGCCCGCGCGACTGGGACGCTGCGACGTATGACCGCGTCTCCGACATCCAGCTGGGATGGGCGCTCGAGCAGCTGGCGCGGCTCGAGCTACGTGGCGACGAGATCGTGCTCGACGCTGGCTGTGGATCGGGTCGCGTGACAGCGCTGCTCCTAGACATGGCCCCGCAGGGCCATGTCTACGGCGTGGACGTTGCTCCGTCGATGGCCGCGCATGCTGCGCAGGCGCTCGGCGAGCGGGCAACGGTGCTCTGCCAGGATCTCGTCGCCCTGAAGCTTCCCGAGCCGGTCGAGGTGATCTTCTCCAACGCGACCTTTCACTGGGTCGCGGACCACGACTCGTTGTTCGCCTCGCTGCACCGGGCGCTGAAACCCTCCGGCCGGCTGGTCGCGCAGTGCGGCGGCCGCGGCAACATCGACCGCTTCCGCGCCACCGCTGACGCGGTCGCACGCGAGCAGCCGTACGCCCCGCACTTCGAGCGCTGGCAGCAGCCGTGGAACTACGCGACCGCGGCGGACACCGAGGCGCGGCTGCTCGACGCCGGGTTCGAGGAGGTCAGCTGCTGGCTGGAGCCCAAGCGGGTGACGCCGGCCGAACCGCGCGCGTTCATCCAGACGGTGTGCCTCGTGCGTCACCTCGATCCGCTGCCGGAGGATTTGCGCGCGCCGTTCGTCGACGACGTGCTGGCGCGTGTCCAGACGCCGCTGGTGCTCGACTACGTCAGGCTGAACATGACCGCCCGCAAGCCGGGGAATCGCCCTGGGGCGCGATTCCCTGTGGAGATTCGCTGACGCGAATCTCCCGGGTTCCAACAAGCTCGAGGACTGAGGTTGCCGATGCCCGACCGTCTCCACTTCACTGAGTCCGATGCGGCCAATCAGCTGATTGCGACTCACCCGATGGCGCTGCTGATCGGGTTCGCGCTGGATCAGCAGGTGAGCGTGCAGAAGGCGTTCTCGGGCCCGCTCGTGATCAAGCAGCGCCTCGGAACGCTCGATCCGGCCGCGCTGGCGGTTGCCGATCTCGATGCTGTGTTCCGCCACAAGCCTGCCGTGCACCGCTTCCCGGGAGCGATGGCGAGCCGCGTACAGCAGCTTGCCGCGCACATCCGCGACGTCTACGACGGCAGCGCGGAGCGGGTGTGGACGGACGCTGAGAGCACCGATCAGCTGCGCGCCAACCTGGCGGCCCTGCCCGGGTTCGGGGAGATGAAGATCAAGGCGCTCGGGTCGGTGCTGGCGAAGCGGTTCGGTGTGGCATACGCCGACGGGCTCGTGCCTTGGCATCCGACGCTCGGCGACGTCGACTCGCCGCAGGCGCTGGCCGACTACCAGACCGCCAAGCGAATCCACAAGGCGCAGTGGTCCAAGTAGCGGCCGCCATCTCGTGGCGTTTGGTCCGCTAATCGATGATCTCTGCTCGAGCGTGGGAGCTGGGGTGGCGATCGTCGCGCAGCCAGGAGCACGAGATCCAGTACCGTGGCGAGCCATCACCACGCACAACGTCATTCTCCTCCCCGGCGACGGAATCGGCCCGGAGCTGACGGGCCCGGCGGTCGAAGTCCTGAACGCTGTCGCGCCCGGCGAGCTGCAGTTCGAGCAGCACCTGTTCGGCGGCGCCTGCATCGAAGCCCACGGTGTCGCGCTCACTGACGCGACGCTGGCCGCCTGTCGCGCTGCCGACGCCGTGCTGCTCGCGGCCGTCGGCGGGCCGAAGTGGGACACGACCGATCCCGCCAAGCCGCGTCCCGAGCAGGGGTTGCTGGGCCTGCGCAAGGGCCTGAGCCTGTACGCCAACCTGCGCCCCGTCAGGCCGCTGCCGGCTCTCTACGACGCGAGCCCGCTGAAACGCGAAGTGATCGATCGCACCGACATGCTGGTCGTGCGGGAGCTGACCGGTGGGATCTACTTCGGCGAGAAGCGCCGCACCGCGGACTCGGCCACGGACATCTGCACCTACACGCGCGCGGAGATCGAGCGGATCGCGCGCGTCGCTTTCCGCGCCGCGCGCACGCGCGTGACAAGCGTCGACAAAGCCAACGTGCTGGAGACCAGCCGCCTGTGGCGGGAGGTCGTACGCGAGCTCCACGCCGCCGAGTTCCCGGGCGTCGAGCTCGAGCATCTGCTCGTCGACAACGCCGCGATGCGGCTGATCGCCGCCCCGCGGCAGTTTGACGTGATCCTCACCGAGAACATGTTCGGTGACATCCTCAGCGACGAGGCGGCGATGCTGACCGGATCGATCGGAATGCTCCCCAGTGCGTCGCTGGGAGCGGACGGCAGTCCGGGCGTCTTCGAGCCGGTGCACGGCTCCGCTCCGGACATCGCCGGACGCGGGATCGCCAACCCGCTCGCGATGTTCCTGTCCTGTGCGTTGATGCTGCGGCATGGATTCGGCTTGGAAGCGCAGGCCGCGGCGATAGAATCGGCCGTCGATCGTGCGCTGCTGGACGGCATGCGCACGCAGGACCTCGGTGGCACCGCCGGCACACGCGCAGCGACCGAGGCTGTACTCAAGCACCTTTGAAGTGGTGCATCGACCAAGGAGCATGTCGTGGAAACAGCGGACCTGATCTGGCACAACGGTGAGATGGTTGCCTGGGAGGACGCGAAGATCCACGTACTTACGCACGGGCTGCACTACGGGACTGGGGTGTTCGAGGGCGAGCGAGCGTACGACACGGTCAAGGGACCGGCGATCTTCCGCCACCGCGAGCACCTCGATCGACTGTTCAAGTCGGCCGAGCTCTATTACATGCCGATTCCGTTCACGCTCGAGGAGTTGCGCAACGCCACGCATGAGCTGATCGTCGCCAACGAGCTGCGGGAGTGCTACATCCGCCCGATCGCCTATCGCGGCTACGGGCAGATGGGCCTGTACCCGCTCGATGCGCCCGTCGACGTGACGATCGCTGCGTGGAAATGGGGCAGCTACCTCGGCGAGGAAGGCAAGCAACACGGGGTGCGCGCAAAAGTCTCGAGCTGGCGGCGGATCCCGCACGATTCACTGATCCCGATGGCGAAGGCCAGCGGCCAGTACCTCAACAGCGTGCTGGCGAAGATCGAGGCGTCGAAGGCCGGCTATCAGGAGGCGATCCTGCTCGACCAGCACGGATACGTGTGCGAGGGCTCCGGCGAGAACGTCTACGTGGTGCGCGAAGGGCGGATCCTGACACCGCCGCAGACCGCCGGCATCCTCGACGGGATCAGCCGCAAGTCGCTGATCCGGATCGCGCGCGACCTCGGGCTAGAGGTGATCGAGCGCGACCTCGCACGGGCCGAGCTGTACCTGGCCGACGAGGTGTTCCTGTCCGGTACCGCGGCGGAGCTCGTCCCCGTGCGCGAGATCGACGACCATGCGATCGGGACCGGTGAGCCGGGTCCGGTGACGATCGAGATGCAGCACGTGTTCGACGGCGCCCTGCACGGCCGCGACGCACGCTACGAAGAATGGCTCGATGTCGTCAAGGTCGCGAGCAAGACGGCGTAGGCCGCCCGTTGCCATGACCAGAATCGAGTCCTACGACACAACCCTGCGCGACGGCATGCAGGGCGAGGGCATGTCGCTGTCGGCGCAGGAGAAGCTGCGCGTCGCCCACCGGCTCGACGAGCTCGGGATCGACGTGATCGAGGCGGGGTTTGCCAGCTCCAACCCGAAAGAGCTCGAGCTGTTCGCGCTGCTTGCAAGCGAGCGCTTCGCGCACGCGCAGATCGCCGCATTCGGGATGACCCGCCGGCGCGACACGAGGGCCGAGCGGGATCCGGCGCTGCGTGTGCTGGCCGACTGCTTTGCGCCCGTCTGCACGATCGTCGGCAAGACCTGGAGCCTGCACCTGGAGAAGGTGGTGAAGGTTGATCGCGACGAGAACCTGCGCATGATCGCGGACTCGGTCGCGTTCCTCACGGGCGTCGGCAAGCAGGTCGTCTACGACGCCGAGCACTTCTTCGACGGCTTCGCCGAGGACCCTGGCTACGCGCTGGCGTGCCTGCGCGCCGCCGCGCAGGCGGGCGCGCAGACGGTCACCTGCTGTGATACCAACGGCGGCACGCTTCCGGACGAGGTCGCCGCGGCGATCGAGGCGGTCGTGCACGACCTGTTCGAGGATCGCGTCGCGGTCGGGATTCACTGTCACGACGACGCCGGCTGCGGGGTCGCGAACACGCTGGCGGCGGTGCGGTGCGGCGCGACTCAGGTCCAGGGGACGATCAACGGCTACGGCGAGCGCTGCGGCAACACCAATCTCGTGACGGCGATCGCGAACCTCCAGCTGAAGCTCGGCTACGAGTGCCTGACCGATGAGCAGCTGGCCTCATTGACCGCGACCTCGCACTTCTTCGACGAGCTCCTGAACTTCAATCCCAACCCAGACCGCCCGTACGTCGGGCGCAACGCTTTCGCACACAAGGGCGGTATGCACGTCGCCGCGGTCGCGGCCGACCCGCTCACGTTCGAGCACATCGCTCCCGAGCTCGTCGGCAACAGTCGGGAAGTCCTGATCTCGGAGCTATCAGGCAAGGGAACGGTGCTCAGCAGGGCAGCCGACGCAGGTATCTCGATCGATGAGAAGGTTGCGAGTCAAGTAATCGAACAGGTAAAGGAACTTGAGCACCGCGGTTACCACTACGAGGCTGCCCGCGGTTCATTCGAGCTGCTGCTGCGCAGGCAGACTGGCGAGTACGAGCCGCTGTTCAGGCTCGAGTCGTGGCGCGCGATCGTCGAGAAGCGCGCCGACGGGCGCGTAGAGACCGAGGCGACGATCAAGATCTGGGTTGACGGCGAGCGCTACGTCCGCACGGCGGAGGGCAACGGTCCCGTCAACGCGCTCGACAAGGCGCTGCGCGACGCACTCGTGGAGATCCATCCGCATCTGCGCGAGATCGACCTGGTCAACTTCAAGGTGCGGATCCTCGACGAGTCGAAGGGAACCGGGGCGGTTACGCGCGTGCTGCTCGACGCCTCCGACGGCGACGCCGTGTGGGGGTCGATCGGCGTCTCGGAGAACGTGATCGAGGCTTCGTGGGAGGCTCTGGTCGACTCGCTGGAGTACGGCATGCAGGCTGGTCGCAGGCTAAGAGGCGACCCCGCCTCCGCGCCTGGGGCGTCCGCGTGAGCCAGGACATACCGCTGGCCAAGCCGATGCTGGGGGCGCGCGAAGAGCAGCTGGTGCTCGAGGTGCTGCGCTCGGGACGGCTGTCGCTCGGACCGATGCTGCCCGCGTTCGAGCGCGCGTTCGCGGCGCGGGTGGGCGCGGCGCACGCCAGCGCTGTGTCGTCGGGAACCGCCGGGCTGCACCTGGCGCTGCGCGCGGTCGGTGTGCAGGACGGGAGCGAGGTGGTGACCAGCCCGTTCTCATTCGTCGCCAGCGCGAACGTCGCCGTCTACGAGCGCGCGCGGCCCGTGTTCGCCGACATCGATCCGGTCACGCTCAACCTCGACCCGGCCGCGGCCGCGGCCGCGATCACCCCGCGGACGGCGGCGCTGCTGCCCGTCCACGTGTTCGGCTATCCGGTCGACATCGCCGCCTTCGAGGGACTTGGGCTGCCGATCGTCGAGGACGCTTGCGAGGCGCTCGGGGCGCAGTACGACGACGGTTCTGCGGTCGGCGCTCGCGGCCACCCGGCGGTATTCGGCTTCTACGCGAACAAGCAGCTGACTACCGGCGAGGGCGGGATCGTGACGTGCGCCGACGGCTCGCTGAGAGAGCGGATCGACTCCGAGCGCAACCAGGGTCGCGCGCGTGACATGGGCTGGCTCGACCACGATCGCCTGGGCTTCAATTACCGCCTGTCGGATATCGCCTGTGCGCTCGGCCTGGCGCAGCTCGAGCGTCTGCACGAGATGCTTGCGGCGCGAGCGAAGGTTGCGGCGCTGTATCGGTCGGCGCTCGAGCTCCTCGACGAGCTGTCGTTGCCCTGCCCGGATGCCGGTGGCGTACGCCGCGGCTGGTTCGTGTTCGTCGTGCAGCTCCCTCGGGGGGTTGATCGAGACGGCGTGGTGCGCGCGCTCGGCGAGCGTGGCGTCGCCAGCAAGCCCTACTTCCCGGCGGTGCACCTGATGAGCTACTACCGCGAGACGTTCGGCCACCGCGAGGGTCAGTATCCGGTCTGCGAGGACGTCGCGGCACGCTCGATCGCGCTGCCGTTCTTCCCGGAGATGACCGAGGATCAGGTCGTGCGCGTGGCGGCGGCGCTCCGCGAGGTGCTCGCGGCGCGGCGGTCCGCCGACCGCCCGCGGGCACGTGTGGTGGACGAGCGGCCCGTGGGCGGCTCGTCCTAAGATCGAAGGCCATGTCCCGTTTCGCCGAACCGCAGCACGACGCGTTCCGCGCGCTCAACGACTCGCTCGCGTTCGATCGCCGGCTGGCCGAGTTCGACGTCCGCCAGTCGCTCGCTCACGCATCGATGCTGGCTGCGCGCGGGATCATCAGCGAGGCCGATCGCGACGAGTTGTGTCGCGCGCTCGAGCGCGTGGGCGCCGAGCTGCGCGACGCCACGTTCCCGTTCGAGCCCGGCGATGAGGACATCCACATGGCGATCGAGCGGCGCGTCACCGAGCTGGCCGGAAGGGTGGGGGGGAAGCTGCATACGGCCCGCTCACGCAACGACCAGGTTGCGACCGACGTTGCGATGTACGTCCGTGCGCACGCCGTTGCCGGTGCGGCGGCGGTGCTGGAGCTGGCGCAGACGCTGATCGACCGCGCGCGTGCGCACCTCGATTGGGCGATGCCCGGCTACACGCACCTGCAGCGCGCGCAGCCCGTGTACCTGAGCCACCACCTGCTTGCGTACACGTGGATGCTGCTGCGCGATCAGCGGCGGTTCTCAGCGGTGCTCGAGGGCACCGGGCCGCTGCCGCTTGGCGCCGGTGCGCTCGCGGGCGTCAACTTCGACACCGACCGCATGCTGGTCGCGGCTGAGCTTGGTTTCAGCGGCGTCGCAGAGAACTCGATCGACGCCGTATCCAATCGTGACTTCGTCTTCGACTACCTCGCTGCGGCGGCCACGTGCGCGACGCACCTGTCGCGACTGGGCGCTGAGATCGTGCTGTGGTCAAGCTCCGAGTTCGGTTTCTGCGAGGTCTCCGACGCCTGGGCGTCGGGCTCGTCGATCATGCCGCAGAAGAAGAACCCCGACGCCGCCGAGCTGCTGCGCGCCAAAGCCCCACGGATCGCGGGTCACCTGGTGGCGCTTCACGGCGTCATGCACGGCCTGCCGCTGACCTACAACAAGGACATGCAGGAGGACAAGGAGCACCTGTTCGATGTGGTCGACACGCTCGAGCTCTCGCTCGCCGCGGCACGCGGCATGATGGCCACGATCCGCTTTGACCGCGAGGCGCTAGCGGCTGCCGCCGCGGACGAGTTCCTGGCGGCGACCGACGTGGCCGACCTGCTCGTTAAGCGCGGGATGCCGTTCCGCGAGGCGCACGGCGTCGTCGCCGGTCTCGTTCGCAGCGCGGTCTCGCAGGGCAGGTCGCTGTCGGAGCTGACGCCACAGGAGCTCGAGGCGCGGACGCCGCTGCTGGACGGTGGCTTCTACGAGCTGCTGCGCGACGGTGCCTGGCTCGAGTCGAAGGTCTCCCGCGGTGGAACCGGCCGCGAGATGATAGTGCTCCAGCTCGAGCGCGCGCAGGAGCACGTGCGGCGAGCTCGCGCCAGCGCGTCTTGAGTCTTGATGTCTTGAGGGCACGACTGTGAAAACCGGGGTCGCGGCGGTGAATCCGACGGGGGTGCGGCGTGAAACCGGGGTTGCGGCGTGAAGCCGGGGTTCTACGACAGGCCGGTGCTCGAAGTCGCGCGCGACCTGATCGGCTGCGTGGTCACCCACGGAGATTGCAGCGGCGTGATCGTCGAGACCGAGGCCTACCACGACAGCGAGCCGGCCTGCCACGCGTTCGTAGGGCTGACAGCCCGCACATCGACGCTGTTCGGGCCGCCGGGCGTGGCGTACGTCTACCGCTCCTACGGCGTGCACGCGCTGCTGAACGCGGTCACCGAACCCCAAGGGGTCGGCGCGGCCGTGCTGATCAGGGCGCTCGAGCCACTTGACGGCGTCCCGGAGATGCAACGCCGCCGCGGGCGCGAGCGTGTCCGCGACCTGTGCTCGGGTCCTGGCAAGCTGACGCAGGCGCTGGCGATCGAGCTAAACGACAACGGCTGCGATCTGGCGCGCGGCCCGGTCGTCATCTCGCCGCGTCTGGCGACCTGGCCAGACCCGCAGATCGCCGTCTGTCGGCGGATCGGGATCACGAAAGCTGTCGAGCTGCCGTGGCGCTTCTGCGCCGCCGGCTCGCGCTGCCTGTCCGCCCCCGTGCGCGGCTAGTTCCCCTACGACGACGGCCTGGATCTGACGCCGCCAGGTCCGGGTGCCCCCGGTTCACCAGCAAATCCGGGCAGCCGACGTCACTCCATTGGAGGCGGTGCCCTTAGATTCGGGCCCGTAGGCCCTTAGCCGAGGCCGGCGCCGCCGGTGCCCCCGCCGCCGCCGGTGCCGCCGGTGCCGCCGCCGCCGGTGCCCCCGCCGCCGCCGGTGCCGCCCGCGCCGGTGCCGCCGCCGGTAGTTCCGCCGCCGGTAGTTCCGCCGCCAGTGGCGCCGCCAGTGGCGCCGCCAGTGGCGCCGCCCGCGGTGCCACCGGCGGTGCCAGTGGCCGGTGCCGTGGCCGCGGGCGTCGTGCCCGCAGTGCCAGCAGTCCCAGCCGTGCTGGGCGTGCTTGCTGCGGAACCGCTGGAGCTGGGAATGTACGTCGACGGGGTCGTGACGGTGTCAGTCGTTGTGCTGGCGTGCCCGGCGGACTGGGGCTGCTCCTGCTCAAGTATCGAAAGGGCGTCAACCATGAAGTCGTGCCAGATCAGCGCGGGAAACGTGCCGCCCTCGACCGGTCCGCCGTTGTAGTCAGTCGCCATCGAGACGTCGCCCTGCGGGTAGCCGACCCAGACCGCGGTCGTCATCTGAGGCGTCCAGCCGACGAACCAGGCATCCGAGTAGTCAGAGGTCGTGCCGGTCTTGCCGGCGACCACGACGCCGGGGATAGCAGCCATCGGTGCGGTACCGCCCGGGCTGACGACGCCCTCGAGGATCGTCTGCTCCTCCTGGACCACCCATGGGTCCAGGATCTTCTGGTACGTCGGGTTGTCGTGAAGGTTTGTGAAGTTGCAGTTGGTCGTGGCCGGGCACTTGATGTCCGCGATGCCCGTCGGCCCCGGGTTAGACGGGTCAGACATGTCGCCGAGAATTGGGTTGTAGACCTTCTTCCCACCGGTCGCGAACGTCTCGTAGGCGTGCGCCATATCGAGCGCGGAGACGCCGATCTTGAGCCCGCCGAGGATCATCGCGTAGTTGGTCGAGATCTGCGAGCGGATCCCCATCTCATGGGCGAGGTGCGCGATCCGGTCCGTTCCGACGTGGATCCCGACCTGCGAGTACACGGAGTTGTCGGAGATCGCCGTCGCCTCGGTCAGCGTGATCGGCCCGGAGTAGGTGTCGCCGAAGTTGTGGACGATGAAGTGCTCCTTGCCGCCACTGTTCGGCACGATGAAGTCCTGCGGCGCGGAATCGATGATCGAGTCTGGCGTGTACTCGCCGGTCCGCAGCGCCTCCGCCAGCGTGAACGGCTTGAACGACGAGCCGGGCTGGCGGTAGCCGAGGGTTGCGAGGTTGAACGGAGACTGCGTGAAGTCGCCGTCGCCGCTGACCATCGCTCGCACCTCACCCGTCTTGTTGTCGATCGCCACCAGCGTCGCCGTCGGCCCGTCGGAACCACGCGGGAACACGCTGTCGACCACGCTCTGAGCCGCCTGCTGCATCGACAGGTCGATCGTCGTGCGGATCTTGAGGCCGCCGTAGAACGCCTTGTACGGCGCGAGCTTCGCCGGCACGCCCTCGTGCACGAGGGCGGCGATGATCTGGGGCCTTACCCAGCTCGTGAAGTAGGGAGCGGCTGGCGGCTCGGTCGGCTGCTGGATCTCTGCTGCGCTGGGCAGCGGCTGGCTGTTTCCGTACTCGTACTGCGACTGCGTGATATAGCCCTGCTGGACCATGTCTTGCAGCACCTGCTCGCGCCGGTCGAGCGCGGCGGAACGATAGGCGACGGGGTCAAAGCCCGTGGGGTCGGCGACCATGCCGGCCAGCAGCGCCGCTTGGTAGTAGGTCAGCTCCTGGGCGCATTCGGGCCGGTGCGGATACGCCGGTGTCGGGCCGCAGCCGCTCGGGCTCGCATCGGGATTCGACGCGTTGTACCCGTGCGCCCATCCGAAGTAGATCCGCGCGGCTGACTCGATCCCGTACGCGCCGTTGCCGAAGTAGATCGTGTTCAGATACTCGGTGAGGATCTTCTTGCGCGGCCATCTGTGCGTCAACTGGAAGGCGAGCGCGGCCTCGCGCAGCTTTTCGAGCAGCGTCCGGTTGTCCTGTTCGGCGAGCGCGTTCTTGACGAACTGCTCGGCGATCGTCGAGGCGCCCTCACGCGGCCCGCCGGTGATGTCCGAGGCGGCCGCGCGGAGCAATCCCTTCAGGTCGATCCCCGGATCGCTCCAGTAGCGCTTGTCTTCGACCGCGACGATCGCGTGGACCATCGCCGGCGAGATCTCGCTCCAGGTATCGATCAGCTTGCCGCTCGGCGGCGCGAGGACGCCGATCGCACGCCCTTGATCGTCGTACATGTACGAGTCGTGCCAGAGCGCGTACTGCGCGTAGTTCTCCAACTTCGGTAAGTCGCGTGTCACCGACATCAGCAGGCCGAACGCCAACGAAATCAGCGCGAGCGTCCCGAATCCAAGCAGGATCAGCAGGAGACGGAGCTTGCGCAGTCGCGGCTTTGGCGGGCGATCGCGCCGGCGGCGGCGCAGACCGAGCCGCCGGCGGTGCGTTTCCACGGTTTCTACGATTGGGCCGGGTGCCTCGTCGGCCTCGATCCGCGGATGTTCGTCGACGCTCATGCGATCTATGCAGTGGCCGGTGCCGCTGTCAGGGCCGTAACTGGCCACGGCACCGTCTCGACTCAAAGCCACGCCCCGACGGAGCCGGGCAGCGGGTCCTGCCGAGAGTAAGAGTCTAGCATTGGCCTGGTGGCGTTAGACCGGACGCTCAACGACGATGCACCGAATGCCGGCATGAGCTGGGATTCTGCTCAGGCTGCCCGATATCTGGCCAGGAACGCGGTGGACTGCCTGCCGGTCGGTGGCCTAGAGCGCAAGCTCAGCGCTGATCGTCCGTTGCGCGTCAAGCTCGGGATCGATCCGACCGCGCCGGACATCCATCTCGGTTTCACGGTAGTGCTGCAGAAACTGCGCGAGTTCCAGGACCTCGGCCACCTGGTCGTCCTGATCCTGGGCGACTACACGGCGCGGGTGGGCGATCCAAGCGGTCGGTCGGCCATCCGCCCCGTGCTCAGCGGCGAGCAGATCGATGCGAACGCGCGAACCTTCCAGGAGCAGGCGCTAAAGGTGCTCGATTTCAGCCGGCTCGAGGTCGTGTGCAACAGCGCCTGGCTCGACATGAAGATGGGCGAGCTGTTCAGGCTGCTGGGAACCACCACCGTCGCGCAGGTCCTGGAGCGCGACGACTTCGCCAAGCGCTACGCGGCGGGGACGTCGATCTCGATGCTGGAGCTGCTGTATCCCCTACTGCAGGGCTATGACTCGGTCGCGGTCCGCGCCGATGTGGAGCTCGGCGGAACCGATCAGAAGTTCAATCTGCTGATTGGGCGCGACATCCAGCGCCACTACGGGCAGGATGAGCAGGTGATCCTGACGATGCCGTTGCTGACCGGCATTGACGGCCAGCACAAGATGTCGAAGTCTTACGGCAACTACATCGGCGTGACCGAGCTCCCCGACGAGATCTACGGCAAGACCGTCAGCATTCCCGACGAGGCGCTGCCCAGCTGGTACGAGCTGCTGCTGGGGGCCGCGCCGCCCGCCGAGCAAGGCCCCTGGGAGGCCAAGCGCGCGCTCGCGCGCGCCCTCGTCGGGCGCTTTCACTCGGCTGCTCAGGCCGCGGCCGCTGAGGAGCATTTCGACCGGATCCACCGTGATCGCGAGCTGCCGGACGAGGTGCCGGTGCTGGCGTGGGTCCTCAATCAAGCTGGAGGCTCGAATCGCAGCCTGGCGGAGGCGACGCTCGTTCATCTGCCGGCACTGCTGGCAGAAGCCTTCGGCGGGTCGACGTCGCAGGCGCGGCGTGACATTGCGCAGGGCGCCGTCAAGCTCGACGGCGCCACGGTGTCACGTGACACGCTCGACCTGCCTGTCGCGGAGGTCGACGGGAAAGTGCTGCAGCGCGGCCGGCGGAAGTTCGCCCGCGTGCGCGTGACCTCGAGCGCCGGTTAGAGCATTCCGCACGTGGACGGCGTTAGCGTTGTCGATCAGGATCGGTCACCCGTGCTACAAGTCGGCGAGATGAGGTAGCCGGCGATGGCGGTTCATTGCGGCGTGCTGAGGATGCAGACCCCCGGTAACGGCGCGATCGTCGACATCACCGAAGGGGTTCGCCGCGTCGTCGGCGCCTCCGGTGTCGACCGCGGCGCGAGCATCGTGTTCGTTACCGGAGCGACGGTCGCGGTTACGACGATCGAGTACGAGCCGGGCGCGGTCAACGACTTCACCGCGCTGCTGGAGCGGCTCGTCCCGGCGCGCGGCGACTACGAACATAACCGGCTCAACTACGACACCAATGCCCACGCTCATCTGAAGGCCGCGCTGATCGGTCCGTCTGAGAGCGTGCCGGTGCTCGCTGGCGAGCTGGCGCTGGGAACCTGGCAGCAGATCGTCCTGATCGACTTCGACGACCGCCCTCGGACGCGCAGCGTGACGGTACACGTCCTGTCGTAATCCCCGGCAGATCTTGACGATCTTCGTTACGGCCACGCCCGCGCGGTGGTCGGGGACGTTGCCGAGGGGGAGCCGGAGTGCTATATTGGCTTGTCTGCGCCGGACCAGGTTTGTTTTTGGCTCCGGGCGCGCCAATGGGAGGGAGTTCCTCTCCGTGGAGGCGCGGCGGTCTTTGAAAACTCAACAGCATGCGCACCTCGACCTACCCAGGTCGAGTGTGTGTCCAGGTTCGACGCCGCCGCTCGACAAAGCCCTTCAGGGGCCAGCACGAACGGCGGTGCCAAGATTGACCCCGTCTTGCGTCCCGGAGCCCCCCGGTGTACTTGGGGCTCCCACCGTGTGGACGCAAGGGCCCGCCCCACCAGGGACGGGCTCAGGCCCGGCTCGATTTGACTCGCGAGCTACTCGCAACATCGATCTGGTCGGAACCCTGACGACTCTTTGTGGAAGGAAATCGCCGTCAGGCGAGTTCCCGAAGTTCTTCACGGAGAGTTTGATCCTGGCTCAGGACGAACGCTGGCGGCGTGCCTAACACATGCAAGTGGAGCGACGAACCGGGCTTCGGCCCGGGGCAAAGCCGCGAACGGGTGAGTAACACGTGGG
>JBKQKK010000123.1:0-3688 GCA_052147535.1 Solirubrobacteraceae bacterium
GGGATCACCCCGCTGATCTGGGCGCACGTCGTGCCACACGGCGAGATCCGCCTGGACATGGGCCGCCGCCTGGAGCTGCCCGAATGAACGAGCCTCAGTCACCGAAGCGCACCCCGGCCGCTCGCAAGGCGCGGCAGCTCGCCAAGTACCTCCGAGCAGAGCGGCCCGACTACGCCTACCTCAAGCAGGTCTTCGGCCACCTCCGCGAAGAGCTCGGCGTCGAAGTGCAGCGCGCCCCCAAGAAGCTCCCGCACGTCCCGACCGAGCACGAGATCCGCTCGTTCTACGAGGCAGTATGGAACGGCCCGCTCCTTGGGTTCGTGTCCCCAGGGGCAAAGTAGGACCACCGAGACCTGTCGACCGCAGAGGCAGCAGGCTGCGGGCAGAACTCAGTTGCCTACGGTCGGGTCGGCACGGCCCGTCGCTGATCCTGGTCGCCCGCTCTTCCGCTTCGCGGGGCAACCAAGAAGCCGGAGCACGGCGCTGGGGCGTGCTCCTGTCTGCGTTCCAAGCAGCAGCGGATCCCGGCCGCATCAACTCGCCCGAGGCTCCTGCTTTCCCGCATTCCAGGACCCGGATCGGTGCCACGCACGATGCTCGTCCTCACGTGAAAGCACGACTCGCCAGCGTGGTCCGAGCGTCGCGGATCGTCGCAGCGAGGGACGTCGTTGCTTGGCGCCACATCCAAACGACGCGCCGTGGCGCCGCGAGACTGCTGCATTCATCGAACGTGCTTGCTGAGAATCTGCAAGCGGACGCGCGGATTCCGGGCGATGCTTCGTCGGCTGGAATCCGTCGGGCGCGAGCTGGGAACGATCGCGTTCACGCGATGGCGAGCGCCGGTCAAAATCGCGTCTCTGCTTGCTGAGCTACGTGGCGCCTGATTGGTCCCTATGAATAACAGCTAGCGTCGGACCGATTACGTGCTTGTGCTTGCTGAGCGCTGCACGTCTTCGCGGCCGGGACAATGGCCGGGCGCTCGTCAGATTGCTCCTCGACTTGAGGTACGACCGGCGAGCGCGACCTCTACCGGCGCGCGGTGTGTTACGGATGTAACTGATCAACTCCTCCGGCCGAGATCGGCCCGATCGTGCGTCTCTCGGTCGATTGCGAACGCATGCGCGCTCTCGCCGGAGCGCCGCTGTCCGCTGTCGCCGGCAAGCGCTCTCTCCAGGAAGACGAATACGCGACGCTCGTCGACGAAGTCGCGCAGCTCGCCAGCTCGACGTCCGGCGGACCTGTAGCTATGCCCGGCTGGCGATGACTCTCGCGATGTCGTGATGGATCCGCCCGGCGTGTTGCGGGCGGCGGGGTCGGCCCGCCGCCCGCATGGGTTGTTGGTTGATCAGGCGCTGACGCCCTGGGCGACCGCGTTGAGGCTCGCGTGCTGGTGCAGGGCGTGCTCGTCTTCGTGGATCGCGGGCTTGAGGTCGAAGATGACCTGCTTGACGGTGCCGGTGAAGATGTAGGGGGCCTTGGGCTCGTAGTCGAGGTCGACGACGAGGCCGTTGTCGCGGCTGATGTCCATGCCCGCGTAGGAGGAGAATGCGACTGGAACGGTGCGCGGCATCGTTCCTTCGCCGATCTGCTCACCGTTGGCCCAGAGCGTCACCTTGCCGCCAGCGCCCGGCTTGTTCTCGTCGGCCTTGAACAGCATCTTCACGTTGACGTTGCCGGTTGGGATCGGCTGCTCGGAGACCTGCTTGTAGCTCTCCACGCCGAGGAAGGAGTAGGTGTGGTGCAGCTTGTGCTGCTCGTCGACCCAGAGCGCGAACCCGCCGATGAAGTCGGCGTTGGCGACGATCACGCCTTCCGCGCCGCTGTCGGGAATCTCGAGGTCGGCCTCGATCGCGTAGGAGCGTCCGTAGACGCGCGGGACCATGCCGCGCTGGACGTTCTGGACGTCGCCGGCGAACGCGAAGCGGGTGATTGTGGGCAGCGGCGGGAGGATGCCGAAGAAGATCGACATGCATCCCATCAGTGGCAGCACGCGGTTGCGCTCGGCCTCCTGCCAGAACAGCTCCTTGAGCTCCGCGAGCTTCTCAGGGTGCGAGGCGGCGATGTTGTCGGCCTGTGAGAAGTCCTCGGGCAGGTAGTAGAGCTCCCACGAGACCATCTCAGGGTCATAGACCCCGGGTGCGAAGCGCTTCATTGTCTCGGGCGAGAAGTCCCACGGCGCGCGCTCGAGCTTCGCGCACGCCCACCAGCCGTCTTTGTAGATCGCGCGGGAGCCCGCGAACTCGAAGTACTGGATCGTGTGACGCTCCTCTGCCTTGGGATCCTCGAGCGTGTAGAGGAAGCTGGTGCCGTCCATCGGCTCCTGCTCGATCCCGTCCACGACCTTCGGTTCGGGCAGGCCGACCGCCTCGAGGACGGTCGGGGCGATATCGATGCAGTGCGTGAACTGCGTGCGCAGATCACCGCCGGCGTTGATCTTCTTTGGCCATGAGACGACCATCGGGTTGCGCGTCCCGCCGAGGTGGCTGGCCATCTGCTTGCCCCACTGAAACGGGGTGTTTCCTGCGTGCGCCCACGCCGAGGAGAAGTGCGGCGCGGTGTGATCGCCGCCGATCGCATCGATCCCGCCGTACTGCTCGATCAGCTCAAGCTGGTGCTCAGCGTCGAGCACCACGCCGTTGAGGAACGTCATCTCGTTGAACGACCCTGTGACGGTGCCCTCCATGCTGGAGCCGTTATCACCCCAGACGTAGAACACGAGCGTGTTCTCGAGATCGCCCATCTCCTCGATCGCGTCGAGCAGCCGTCCGACGTTCCAGTCGGCGTTCTCCGAATAGCCGGCGAACACCTCCATCTGCCGGGCGTAGAGCTTCTTCTCGGTCTCGGTCAGCGAGTCCCAGGCCGGGAACAGGTCCGGGCGGTCGGTGAGCTTGGTGTCTGGCGGGACGATCCCGAGCTTCTTCTGGCGCTCGAGCGTCTGTTCGCGGTAGGCGTCCCAGCCCTCGTCGAACGTGCCCTTGTACTCATCGGCCCATTCTTTGGCGACGTGGTGTGGCGCGTGCGCGCAGCCGGTGGAGTAGTACATGAACCACGGCTTCTGCGCGTCCTGCGCACGGACCCCGTGTAGCCACCGCGCCGCCTGGTCGGTCAGATCGTCGGGGAAGTAGTACGGCTTCCCGTCGGTGCCCTCCAGCACCCCGACCGTCGAGTTGTCCTGCGTGATGATCGGGTCATACTGCCCGGCCGCGCCGCTCAGGAACCCCCACCAGTGGTCAAACCCCCACGACTGCGGCCAGTGGTCAAACGGGCCGGCCGGACCCTGCACGTTGTCCGGCGTCAGATGCCACTTGCCGAAGCCGCCCGTGACATACCCGTTCTCCTGCAGGATCCGCGGCAATGCAGTGCAACTGCGGGGACGTGCCGAGCTGTAGCCCGGGAACGGGCCGGGATACTCCGCGATTGAGCCGAACCCGACCCGGTGATGGTTGCGCCCAGTCAGCATCGCCGCGCGCGTCGGCGAACACAACGCGGTCACATGAAACCGGTTATACGTCAACCCGGCCTCCCGGACGCGCGTCAGGTTCGGGGTGCTCACCATCCCGCCGAACGTGTCAGGTTGCCCGAACCCGGCGTCGTCGATCAGGCAGATCAGCACATTCGGGGCATCCTCAGGCGCCTTTGGTCCCGCGACGATCGACCAGTCCGCGACCGACTTCTCCATCGTGCGCCC
>JBKQKK010000124.1:0-30014 GCA_052147535.1 Solirubrobacteraceae bacterium
ATCGATCCAGCCACCGGCATGGTCACCCCGGCCGGCACGCTCCCCCAGCCGCTCTCCGACGCCGCCGTCGTAACGCTTCCCGGCGAGCTGATCGTCGCCGGCGGCGCCACCGCGGCCGGAACCCAGGCCGCCGTCGGCGAACTCGCGCCCGCCGGCACCTGAGCCGCGTCTGGCGATCAGCTCGCTGCCCGGCGCTCCGCCCTCAGCACGTAGTCGACGACCGCGCGCAGCTCGGCCGCCGTCAGCGGTCGGCGCACCGGCATCTCGCGCGAGAACTGGGTCAGGTCCCGCCGACTCATTCGGTAGCCCAGAAGGTCACCTCCCTGTTTGCGCTGCGACTCGCTACCCACCAGCGAATGGCATACCTGGCACGTCTGGGCGAAGACCACCGCACCCGAAGGTGCTCGCTCTGAGGATGACGATGCGCACCCGGCGACACCGAGCGCACCGATCATGACAACCGAAACCAGCGCTCGCGCCATCGCCGAAAAGACTAGCTTGGCATTGTCGCCCGACTCGCGCGGCTTCTCGCCGGTCGACGAGGACTCGGGTACCTCCTCAACCGCCTCTGGCGAGAGTTACGATCGCCGCGGTACCAGGCGGGAGCGTGAGCTCCCACTGGCCGCCAACGGCGGTCGGCGAACCCTCCCGCATCACCCCGCTCAGCATGCCTGTCCGCGTTTGCGGGCCGCTGGTCTGCTCTGGCCCGCCGACGTGACGCCCGCAGTCGCGCTGGCACTCGGCGCCAGCAACCGTTCGATGCTGGCTGACGTTGCGCAACCTGACCCGCGGACCAAGACGACATGCGCGTGAGCTGCATCCGCGTTGATCAGGGTCACACGAATGCGGCCGTCGGCCGATTGGGTCGCCCACGCCCGCACGGCACCCGTCCCGGTTGTGCACACGCGCAACAACCGAGAGCCGGCCGGCGCCGCCCGCGAGAACATAACGACCCGGAACGCGATTCCGCGGCTGCCGTGCGATCGCCCCGTAGGGACCGATTCCCTTGGCCAGCCCGCGTGAGGCGACCGGGCTCACCAGGTTCGCAATGGTTGGATACGACGACGATTTCCGGGTTGTCGAGGCACCAGGTGAGCGGGTAACGATGGACCGTGATCACTCCGAGACTTTGGTTCCGCAGCTACAAACGAGCGTAGGTGCCCGAGCGAGGCGTGGCCCCCGACGGTCGATCCCGCGAGGGGAATGGTGCCCAGCAGCGAGCGTCTGCGAGAACTGGCGGGTGAAAGCGGTGGAGGCTGTAGCTCTTCGGCCGTCCGAATACCAACTGGCCCGTGGACGCCCGGTACCAGGGGAACTTCCATTACCAGCTGGGCTCGTTACCGATCTCTATGGTCTGGATGTAGCGCCGCCCGATCCGCGAGACCAGCGCCCGGCCCTCTGCTGCGGCGAGGGCGGGGATCGTTGGCCTTGAGGTTCACGCCGAGGATCAGCCAAGCATCGACCCACCGCACGAGCGCCTTGGCCTCCGCTAGCCACCGTCGCGAGAGGACGTACATTACGCCGGGAGGTCGTGATTTGCCGGCGATCGGCCACCAAATCCGATCGATGCTGGCGCCGCCTACCCTCAGGACCGGGGACTGACCCAGGGTCAGATTGCGGATCAGTCGTCCGAGCACCGGGTTCGGCGCACGCGGATCGGTACCGGCGTAGCTGAGCAGCGCCGGGTATTCGAACGACAACTCAACGAAGTCTGGCTGAATTGCCTGCCGACCACCGTCGAGTCGATCTGCACGGACAGGTCCGCCGGAACTGGCCGGGTCCTGGCGGCTGCGTCGTCCCGACTCTGAGCCACGACCCCGAGGGCGCAGGCCAGCCCGATCGCGAGCAGTGCCGGAGCAACTGGGTGCCTCACCGGGTCACGACCGTGAAGAAGTCCCTGCTCCAGGGCGTGAGGTACTGACCCGGGATCCCGGACTGGCCGGGCACGACCGGCACCGGCGCGAGCGGCCCCTTGCCGCCACGGTGCCCGTAGAGGTAGCCAGCCACCCAGTAGGGATTGATGTCCAACTGGACAGCACGCACGACCCGGGCGCCGAGTAGCGCATCGGCAAGCGCCGCCACGGTCAGATGCTCGCCGCCTGCCCAGATCAGGCGTCCGTCGGCTGTGATCCCAAGCGCCGACCGTGCCGGATCGACGACACCGCCAAGGGTCGCTCCCCAGCAGGTCAGACAGCCGAGATCTGAGGCAGTCCCTCCGTCGTCGATCAGGAGAGGTAGGTTCTGACGAACCGAGACGACCCGCTGTCCACGCTCCGGCACCTGTGAATTCCACGACCCGATGTCGGTGTTGCCGTCGGCATAGGTCACGACAGATCCCAGCCCGCTGTCAAGCGGGACGGCGACCCGACCGTAGGACATGAAGCCGCCCGAGTTCGTTGAGAACTTGAACCCGCCGTTGAACGCCGCCACGAGGTGATACATCTCAGAGCCGGCGACGAACGGGCCGAAGCGCCAGCCGGTGGACCCGGCGTCGGTCGTGCCGGCGGAATGCAGATGCAGCTGCACCAGGTCGCTGGTTGAACGACAGCAGGGCGACCCCCGAAGCGGTGCGTGCGATCCACACCGCGGTCTGGCCCTGCCAACTTGCCACGGGGACGAAGCCGGTCGGCCCGGAAGCGAGCGCGCTGCTCAGCAGCCGCGCGTAGGACGGCGGCGCGGGCCGTGGCGGGGCGACCCTCCGGTTCGTGACCGCCGGCAGGGTGGCTGCGACCGAGCGCGTCGGACGACTCGATTTCGTCGCGGACACTTCGCCAGTCGTCGGGTTACCGGCGGTCCTACCGGCCACCCGTTCGGGGGGTGCTGGTCGGCTCGGGGCGGTCGCGTCCCCGCAGGCCGCGATGCAGAGCGACGCGATCGCGCTGCCGATGAGCCAGCAGGCAGTTCTCGTTCCGGTCAGCTGGCCAGCCATCAGCGACCAGTCTCCGGGCGCCGCAGAACGGGACCCTCAAGACAGAATGAACGGCGCCGAAGAGCTGGGTGAGACAGCGCTCATCTCTCACATGAGCTGTCGCACCGCCATAGTGACGTGGGAGCATGATCCGATGCCCGAACGACGCAAACGTCCGCTGGCTGCCCTGATGGCGGATCGTCGAGGTCCGTTGAAGTTCGGGGCCGGACTGACGGTCGCGGTCGTGGGTGTGCTCTCGATGTGGATTGCCGGTTGTGGCGCTTCCAGCCGCGGGAGTGGACCAGCGAGGACCGACCGGACCGTCTCCCGGCTATCGGGTTCGGAGATCCATGCGAACCTCCCGCCCGCGGTCGGGGCGCTTCAGGGCTCGCGGCACGCACCGTTTGCCGTCGGTCTGCAGGTGCTGAGCTTCATCGACAGGACCAGGCTGATTCGCCTTCCTGGCGGCCGCCTCGTGCCTCGCACGTTGGTGACTCTGGTTCGGTATCCGGCGAGCGGCCCGGCAACGCGCGTGGCCTTTCCCGGCGCGCAACCCGACCGCTTCGCAGGCCCGTTTCCACTTGTGGTCTTCGGCCACGGGTTCGCCGTCACGCCAGCGATCTATGCATCGCTCCTGACGGCATGGGCACGAGCAGGGTACGTCGTTGCGGCCCGCCCCAGTGTTCCCACTCGAGAACGCAAATGCCCCGGGCGGCGCGACTGAGTCCGACCTCGCAAACCAGCCACGGGACGTGAGCGTAGTCATCTCACGCATGCTTGCCGCGAGCGCCGATCCCCACGGTGCCCTCAGCGGCCTGATCAACCCGCGCGAAGTCGCGGTGGCCGGGCAGTCCGACGGTGGCGAAACGGCCCTTGCCGTCGCCTACGACCGCCACTTCCTGGATCACCGGGTTCGTGCCGCGGTGATCCTCTCCGGCGCCCACGCCCCCGGGGGCGGACGCTTGGACTTTCCGAAGCCAAGCCCGCCGCTGCTGGCGACGCAGGGCACTACGGATGCGGTTCACCCGCCGCGGTTCACCCGCGCGTTCTTCGAGATGGCGCCGCGCCCGAAATATCTGCTGACGTTGTTCGGCGCCTCGCACCTCGCTCCCTATACCGACGAACAGCCGCAGCTTGCGATCGTCGAGCATGTGAGCATCGTCTTCCTTGATCGCTATCTCAAGGGTGCGGCGGGTTCGAGCCGTCGCATGATCGCCGCTGGCGACAGACCCGGCATTGCGGCTCTGAGCACCGATCCTTGAGTCTGTACCTGCCGGCGCCGACCGCCAATGGGGCCCGGCGGGCCCCTTGGCGAGTCCCACGATCACACCCTGACGGCGACCTTGTGGTCGGTGTCGACCCCGCCACTGTCGTTGTCACCGTCGTGGTGGTCTAGGATCTAGGTCGTTGACCGCCGCCGCGGCGGCGGTCCTGGCCTGCTGCACCTGCTGCGTCTGGGCCAGCGACGGCGTCTGCAAGGCGTGCGCGGCGATCGGGCTGATTCCTCTCATTGATTCCCTCCGCTCTTCGGCTTGAGGCCTTCCGGTACTCAGTCGCCGCCATCGTTTGAGTGAGAATCTCCTAACGGGTCTCCGCGGAAGACCAGCGCAGAGGCAGCGACTCGCGAAACGCGGAGTTCGCCTGTGCGCGAGTCAGGTCGTGGTTGGCGACGAGCTGGTCGAGTACATGGCGTTGTCGCTGCTTGGCGAGCGAGTAGTGCTCCACGGGATCGTAAACAGACGGAGCCTGTGGCAGGCCCGCGAGCATCGCGGCCTCAGCCCAGTTGAGCGCTCACGGGTTGGTATGGAAGTACCCGCGCGCCGCCGCTACATCACCCCAATAGCCGTTACCGTAGTAAACGGCGTTCAGGTACATCACGAGGATCTGGGAGGGTGAGTAGTGCAGTGACAGCTTCACTCCCAGGCCGATCTCCCCAAGCGTCGCTCCAAGTCCGCTCCCGCGTCCGTAAAGCAGCTTCGCGAGCTGCTGGGGAATCGTGCTTCCAGCGGCGTCTTGACTTCCATCCAGCGCCGCGCGCCGCGCGCCCGGCGGCGTCGAGGACGTTGATCAGAAAGTTCGAATAGAGGTGCTCGTCCTCGACGGCGACGACGGCTGCGGCCAGCTTGTGGGGAGGTGGCACGCCCCCGGGGATGCCGTGGTGAAGTGCCAGGATGCGCTCCACGCGTGCCGCGGCGTCACCGACCCCCGGCAGGCTCAGGATGTACAGCGTACCGACCGTCAGCAGTCCCGTGACCAGCGCGAGGACGCAGCAGGCAGCGATCAGGAAGCGACGACGGTAGCCCCCCGTCCGCACGGGTGCAGACCCCCGCGGGAGGTGGACCTTATGACGCGGCGGACCAGAGTTCGGTTCGCTACTGGATCCCGTTGGTCGGAGTTTGCTCAACGCTGCCTGGCCGATGATCGTCGTCCACCCGCCGTGCGTAACGTCCCTTGCGAGGTTCTCGCCGCGACGGATGAGCACACTCCTTCCGGGACCAATGGTGGCAGGCGCTCACATTCGGGATCGCGAGCCGGCCAGCTGGTGTCGACTGACCCGCCGGCTCAGGGATCAACGCGCGTAGACCGCGAAGAAGTCGCGGTCATCCGGCGTCAGGTAGCGGTACGTGAGAACGATGCGGGGAATTCCAGTCAACGTCGCAACAGATGGACGCTCGGATCGTAGCTGGAAGCAAGTTGCTCGGCGACCCTGCGTCCGACTGCGCGTAGGTGATGAAGCTGTCCCAGTAGGAGTTGATGTCGAGCTCCATCGCGCGGATCGCGCCGGCGCTGATCAGGATCTGGGCGAGCGACCCGACCGTCTGGTCGTCGGCCGCGGCGTAGATCAGATTCCCGTTGGCGTCGACGCCGATCCCGGAGCGCCAGACGCGGATCGCATTGCCCACGGTCACGCCCCATTGTGGTCCGTCGGAGAGGCTCGGGTTCGGCTGACCGTTGTCGACGATCAGGACCAGGTTCTGGCGCGCGAACTGGACGCCGGGCGGGGCGTCGGGCCCCCCGGCCCACGCCTGGACGTCGACGCGTCCATCCGTATAGCCGACGATCGTGGCCAGGCCGGCTTTCAATGGCGCGTACGTGTGACCGTCGATGGCGACGCCGCCTCCGGCGTCCTGGAGCTTGAAGGCGCTGTTCAAGGTCGCGAGCAGGCGCGGGCGCAGAGCCGGTGGGACTTCCATGGCCCCCCGCGGCAATGGGACGGATGGCTCCTGCATGCCCGGGTTGAGGGTGATGGTCGTTCGGGCCGTATCGATCCAGGCGACTCCCGCGACCATCTGGGGGTAGTTGGGGTCGCTGCGGAACTGGGTGATCTGCACAGGCGAGCTAGCCCCAGTCCAGGTCTCGCTCGGGAGCCAGACGCCCTCTCCCGTCAGGGCGGGCTCGATCACGGGTGTGATGTCGGGCGGGTGGACCGCCGCGGCAACCGTCCCGCGGGCGCTGATCTTGAGCTGGTGCAGCGGCGGTCCGCCGGTCGCAGGCGCGTTGAGTGAGTAGTAGATGCTCTCGACCTCGGACGCGATCCGCGCCGCGCCGTGGTCACGCAGCCACTCAAAGAGTTGATCGTGAAGCTGGAGTTCGACGGCTCCATCATCGTCGTGACGTATGAGATCGCGATTGGCACCGAGCACAGGCAGAGGGCGATCGTGAGGATTCGCCGGACGCGACGCCACGGGCTCAGTCGCGGCGGCAGCGGCCGGCGCCGATCATGGTGAACGGTGAAGTCGTTGGCGGACACGGCGCGACGTGAACGTTCGTGATCGATGTCACCGGCGATGCCTATCGCGGGTTTCGCGCGAGCCTAGCTTGATCCTGCGGCGAACCGGCGGGCCTGAGAGAATTCTCATCGCCGCGCCCGCAGGCGATTCAGATCCGGTGAAGAACGCCAGACGGCAGGATGCCTCTCTCCAGCCCGCAACCCTACGCGCCGCCGACCGCCGCCTACCGGTCCGACGCCGAGTCCGATCGATTGCCTGTCACACGGCTGCGCCACCAGAGTGGCGGCACGCACGCGTGGGTGCGGGCGGTGCGGATCAGGCAATGGGTCAAGAACCTGCTCGTCTTCGCCGCTCCAGCCGCGGCAGGAGCGCTCGGCCGGCCGGGTGTGCTCGGGCGCGTTGCGTTGGCGTTCGCGGTGTTCTGTCTGCTGGCGAGCGGCGCCTACCTGATCAATGATGCGCGCGATGCGGCAGAGGATCGCCGCCATCCGATCAAGCGGCACCGGCCGGTCGCGTCAGGCACGATCTCTGCGACACACGCGATCCGCGTGGGTGCCGTCGCGGTGCTCGCCGGCCTCGTCCTGTCCCTGTCGGTGGGCGACCGACTGCTCGGCGTCGCGTGCGCCTACTGTCTGCTGAACGTCGCGTACACGTCTTGGCTGAGACGGGTCGCGATCGCTGACATCGCGGCGATCGCGGGTGCATTCGTGCTGAGAGCGCTCGCTGGCGGGATCGCAGCCGAGGTGATGATCTCGCGTTGGTTCATTCTGGTCGTGTCGTTTGCGGCGCTGTTCGTTGCGGCCGGCAAGCGATACGCGGACTTCGTCGATCCCGGATCGCGCCGCTCGCGCCCAGTTCTCGAGCAGTACAACCCGGATTTCCTGCGGCTCGTGATCACGGTGGCCTGCGCGGTCGCTCTCGGCGCATACGCGTTGTGGGCGTTCGCTGCAGGCGTCACGCTGTGGCGGGAACTGACGATCGTACCGTTCACCGTCGCGCTGCTCCGCTACGGTCTGCTCGTGACCGCAGGCAGCGCAGGCGCACCCGAAAAGATCCTCTTCAGCGACGACTTCGTGCAATTGACCGGAGTCGCGTGGCTGGTCCTGTTCGGTCTGGGAGCCTGAGATCAGCGCGCAACCCGCCCACCATCCACGTTCGACCCCAGACCCGTGGGCGCCGATCGCGACGACCGGCGCCGGCACGGCGCCCACACGAACGCGCCGTGCGGCGATCCTCGAGCGGCGGCGGCGGACCAGGCACTTTCGTCGCCGGCGACGAGATCTGCTCGAGGATGCCACGCTCGCGACTCTGCTGACGCTGTTCGCGCTGACCGTCACTGCTGGACTTAGCGTGCTGGCGCTCATCGAGGTTCCGGTGGCTTTGGGGTTGGGCGGAACGATTCTGGTGGAACGGAGGATCCGGAAGCGGCGACGGGCAGCTTTCCCGGTCGGCGAGGCGGGCCAATCCCAGGTAGGCCGGTTCTCGCAAAGCCGGTAAGGGCAAGGGGCATCTCACGCGCCTTTTCTGAACATCCTCACGCTGCTTGGGGAGAGCGCGCTCGAACTGCGTCTCGACCGGTTGATGATCCCGTGGTTGTGGCATTACCGCCGCACAGCGACCGCGCTCGGTGTGCTCTCGATCTACGTGCTGGCGCTGCTGGGACCGACCTACTACGCGCGCCGCCGGCTCGGGGTGCGGGGCTGGCGGATCGCACACCGATTCATCGCGACCGGCCTGGCGCTTGCCATCCTCCACGTCGTTGATGGCGGGTGAGCCCGACAGGCTCGACTTCGACTCCGTGAGACGAGTCCCTCTCCTGGCCGTCGTGCTGGTGCTAGCCGCAGCGCTACTCCCGGGGTGCAGCAGCGCAACGCGCCACGGTCCCGCGCAGACGATTCAGGCACCGATCGCGCGTCTGCCGGGTGGGCGCCCCGCGCACATCGCTGTGATCGTGATGGAGAACGAGGAGTACGGCAACATCATCGGCTCGCGCTCCACGCCCTACATCAACCGGCTCGCGAGCCGTTACGCGCTGGCGAGCTCGATGTACGCGATCACGCACCCCTCCCTGCCAAACTACCTCGCGCTCACGGGCGGCTCGACGTTCGGGATCGACAGCGACTGCACCGGCTGCACCGTCGGCAAGACCAGCATCATCGACCAGCTCAGCCACGCGCACGTCTCCTGGAAAGCCTACACGGAAGATCTTCCCCACCCGTGCTTCACGGGAGCGGGCGCGGGGGAGTACGCGAAGAAGCACGACCCTTTCATCTACTACTCGCGCGTCGCCGATCAGCCCGCCCGCTGCGCGCACATCGTTCCGCTCGCCGAGCTCGCCGCCGACGAGCACTCACACACCCTGCCGACGTTCATCTGGATAACACCGAACCTGTGCCACGACATGCATGACTGCGACCCGAACACGGGCGACCGATTCCTTGCAGCGCTGCTGCCTGCGCTCCTACGCTCGCTCCGGCCACGGGGCATCCTGTTCCTGACCTGGGACGAGGGCACCAGCGATGACGGCTGCTGCGAGCTGGCATCAGGTGGTCACATCGCGACGGTCATCGCCGGACCCGGAGCAAAACGAGGCGCACGATTGGCGACGCCGGTCGACCAGTACTCGATCCTACAGACGATCGAAGACCTGCTCGGGCTCCCGCGGCTCAGAGGCGCCGCTTGCGCTTGCACACCGACACTGCGGCCGCTCCTGCGCGGCGGCTAGTCTCTGAGATGCCCGCAATCCGCCGGATCCGCGCACCGACTTCCGGGTCGAACTAGCGAACTCCGCCCACTCCTGCAAGCACCGGAGCGCTTGCAAGTTGCCCCTCAGCAAGCGCGGCTGACGCCCGCTTCGGCAGCGACTGACTGGAAACTGATGACGCTCCTTGGCGGTCGAGCTCTCTGAGCGTGCGGCGGGCGCGCTCGGCGACGGCCAGCGAGCAGCAGCGGCCGCGCCGCGCAGCGCATCCGCGCGCGTGCCGGTCACGGCTTCTGGTCCTTGGCGTGGGTGGTGCGCCGGGCGGCGAGCTCGATCATGTCGATGCTCGACGGCGCCGGCGTGGGAGCGGTGCTGGCGTCGAGCGCGTCCAGGCCGTCCAGGATCCTGTGCAGCGATTGCTCGTCGCGCTCGAGCAGCTCGACGAGCCGCACGTTCTCGTTCTGTTTGGCGCGCTCGCGCAGCGTCCGGGTGTCGGCGAGCGAGCGGTGTGTCAGCACCGCGCCGATCACCTCAAGCGCGACACCGTCGCGATACGCCAACGTCGCGAACGTGTGCCTTAACCGATGCACAGTGAAGTGAAACCCGACCACCTCACGCGTGCGGCGCACCAGCTCGTTCACCGACGCGTAGGTCAGTGGCCGGCCGATCTCCCCGCCCCACAAGTTCACGAACACGAAGTCGGACTCCAGCGCGCCGTATTCCTCGTGCATGTAGTCAGACCACAGGCGGATCAGCTCACCCGGGACCGGCACCGACCCGTGCGCGCCGCCCTTCGACCGCGCCCGGCTGCTGCCCTCCCGCGGGACGATCTCGATCCTCCGCTCCCATGAGACGACGTCCTCGTGCCGCAACCCCAGCGCCTGCCCGACCCGCATCCCGGTCGCGGCCAGCAGAGCGAACAACAACCGGTCACGCAGCCGCTGCTGGCAATCGATCACCGCCGCGACCTGCTCCAAGCTCAACGTCCGCGGCAGCCGCTGACGCTCGGGCAGCCGCACCGGCCGGCCCCGCGGCCGATCAACCGCGATCCCGTGCAGAAACGGCTTATAGCCACCACGACCAGTACGCGTCTGGACGACCAGCTCCCGCGCGAGCCCGTTCCCGCGGCGCCCCTGGAACTCGTAGAACGCCATCACCGCGCTCAGCATCCGGTTCACCGTCCGCGCCGAGCGCCTGGCCGCCTGCTCTGAGAGCAGCAGCACGTTCTCCGCCGGCCGCCTCGCCCACGCCGCGAACTCGCCCAGCTCCAGAACCGAGACCCGATCCCACACAAGATCGCGGCGACCAAGGAACGACCAGAACAGGCCAAGGTCCCGCGCGTACGCCTCGACCGTGTTCGGCGAGCGCTCGATCGCCGTCAACCAGCCCAAGAACTCGTCGAGCACCTCAACCACACGGCCATCCCGGCCGACGACCGTCCACGACTCCACACCGCTGGACGGCATCCGCACACGGCGAGCCACGAACCCGCGATGCATCCCATCAACCTCTGCGTCATCCATGACGCACCAGAAAGTAGCTCTGCGGCCGGACGGAAAACCCCCCGCGACGTCGCCGACATCGCGAACAACCTCACATAACACCCCACACGAGCGGTCCTAGGGCACGCTCGTTGACGTCATTGACAGCGCCAAAGCGACCTCACATAACCGTTGAATGCATACGTCAGGTCTTGGATTGAAAGGCGAAGTCCGGCGACCCGGCTTCCGGGCTTCTGCTCGCTGTTGAACTGTGCGGTTCGGGCTGGTTGCCGAGTACGGCGCGCAGATCGCCAAGTCCGACGCCCCGCAGAAGAGAAGCGGATCACTCGCGAGTGGCGCGTGCGGCGCACGCGCAGGGCTCGATGATCCTGGATCTTGTCGATTGTCGATCGCGTCCGTCGACGAACGACTGGCCGGTGTCGGTGTTCCGCGCAGTTTCACGATCGGCGGGTTCGCGCGTCGACGCGAGCGCGCCGCGGGCCGCCTTAGCCGCGGCGGATGTCAGCGAGCCGCGATCGACCGACGCCGGGTTGCCGACCTGCGAAGACTGGCCCGGGGGCTGCGAGATCGCGTTAAAGTGCGACAGCGTCAAGCACACAAAGGAGCACCCACGATGGCGACGTTGATTGCGATCGGCTACCCCGATCAAACGACAGCCGAAGACGCCAGGACGACCGTGCAGCGGCTGGAATCCGAGCTGATCATCCAAGCCGACCAAGTCGCCGCGATCTCCCGCGACGCGGAAGGCAAGTACCACGTGACGACCACGCACGGCGGCGCGTCCACCGGCGGCGGCGCCGCCTGGGGCGGCTTCTGGGGTTTGCTCTTCGGCCTTCTCTTCTTCGTTCCGTTCATCGGCCTCGCGGTCGGTGCAGCATGGGGAGCGCTGTTCGGACATCTCGGCGAGCACGCGATCGACAAGCAGTTCCAGCAGCAGGTCCGCGACTACGTCAAGCCGGGCACCTCCGCCCTGTTCATGATCATCGAGCACATGACCGAGGACAAGGCTGTGGCAGCACTGCAGCAGTACGGCGGCACCGTGATCAGGACCTCACTCTCCGACGAGGACACCGCGAAGCTGCAGGAGGCATTGACGCCGGAAGCGCCCACGGGCGCCTGACGAGAGACTCGCCGTGATCGCGCGTCCCGAAAGACGCGGCTCGAAAGGGCGTCACGGCGGCTGTTCCTTCGCCCGCGACCGGCCGCCAGGCGGCCGAACTTAGCCGAGAGCTACGAGCGTTTGCCCCCAACGTGCGTGCCGGTCGCTCTGCCCCGGGGGTAGAGCGACCGGTGACGGACTTTCGCATTCGATTCCCACGCCATGCTTGACGGAACGGCCGGAGAGACTTGCCGTCATCCGCCGCCAGCCCGGAGGTGGTTCGTGGCCGTGCGGCTTCTGGATGCGTCGCGGGCGTCCGGGTGTAACGGCTGCGGCCATGACCGCGGTTTTCGTGACTGGTTCGCGGCCGGCGGTGGCGTGGAGCTGGTCGCACGCACGGTGGTTAGGCGTTTGCGTGCGTGGTGGAGGTCCAGTCGGTGCCGGTCTCGCGGCGGAACGCGTCGATGGCGGCGTCGAGGGTCGCGAAGAAGTGGTTGGGGTCGAGTTGGCCGATCAGCGCGTAGCGTTCGAGTTTGGTGCGGACGGGGTCCATGAGTTCGGCGAAGACGAGGAAGGTACCGGCGGCGTTGAGTTCTTGGTCGAGGTCGGCGAGCATGTCGGCTGCGGTGGTGTCGACGTCACTGATCGGCTCGGCGGCGATCACGATCCAGCCCGGCCGTGGGTCGGTGGCCGCGAGGCGTCGGATCTGGTCGCGGAAGGTTCGCGCATTGGCGAAGAACAGCGGTGCGTCGAAGCGAAAGATCACGAGGCCTGGAAGTGTCTGGGCGTCGGGGTGCAGTTCGCGGTCCTGCTGGCCGGGCAGCCCCGGGACGCGGCCAAGCGTTGTCTGGTAGGGCCACCATGCGCGCCGGAACACGTTGAGGATCGAGAGCGCGACCGCGACCGCGATGCCTTGCAGGACGCCGAGCAGCGCGACGCCGAGAAACGCGGTGATCGACAGCGCGAACTCGACGCGACGCTGGCGCCACAGTCGCATCGTCGCCGGCACGTCAGCCAGCGATAGTGACGCAGCGATAACTACGGCGGCGAGCGTGGGGTTTGGCAGGTTCTTCAGCAGCCCGGGCACGAGCACGAGCATCAGCACGATCGCTGCGGCTCCGACGAGACCGGTGACCTGAGTCTTGGCGCCGGCCTGCTCAGCGACCGCGGTCCGTGACCCGCTGGTGCTGACCGGGAATCCCTGGAAGAACCCGGCCGCGAGGTTCGCGGCGCCGATCCCGATCATCTCTCCGTTCCCGTCGACGTCCTGGCCGGTGCGCGCGGCAAATGCCGACGCGGTGGAGATCGTGTCGGTGAGCGCGACCAGCGCGATCCCGAGCCCGCCGGCGATCAGCAGTGGGAGGTCGCTGATCGGGCTTGGGATCGTCAGTGGCGGGAAGCCCTGGGGGAGGGTTCCGACGAGCGAGACGCCGTGGTCGGCGAGATCGAACACCGAGCTCGCCGCGATCGCGGCGAGCACCGCGACCAGGACTCCTGGGATCCGCGGTAGCCAGCGCGCGAGTGCCAGGATCAACGCGAGGCTGAGGACGCCGATCGCGACAGCGGCGCCGACGGTCTTGCCTGACGCGAGCCCGTTCACGAACGCCTTCGCCTCGTTGATCAGTCCGTTCGCGTCGGTCGAGAATCCGAACAGTTTCGGGAGCTGCCCGATCAGGATCGTCAGCGCGAGGCCGTTCATGTAGCCGATCTGCGTCGGTTTGGAGAGCAGGTCGGCGACGAACCCGAGCTTCGCGACACCGGCCGCGATCATGATCGCCCCGACGATCACCGCGAGCATCGACGCGAGCGCGATCGCGCGCTCGGGGCTGCCATTCGCGCCGAGGATCGGCAGGATCGTCGCGGCGATCATCGGTCCCAGCGAGGAGTCCGGGCCGAGCACGAGGATCCGCGAGGGGCCGAACATCGCGTAGCCGATCAGGCACAGGATCGACGTGTACAGGCCGGTGATAGCGGGCAACCCCGCGAGCTCGGCATACGCCATCCCCTGTGGCACTAGCAGCGTTGTCAGGACCAAACCCGCGACGACGTCGCGACGCAGCCACGACGCCCGATACTCCGCGAGCGTACGCACCCCCGGAAGTGCCCGCGACCCTGTCACCTGCTCGCTGCCGATGTCGCGATGTGGGCCGGGGCGAGCATGCTTGGCTGATGATCGTGACGATCGGCGCTGCGCGACGGGACGTGGCTATCTGCGCTCGGCGGCGGGGTCGAGCCCGGTCCGAGCAGCAGACGCGGCAGGCGTGCTCGGCTGCGGGACGGGGTTGGCGGGGAGCATGATCGCGGCTGCGAGGCCGATCAGGGCGAGGGCGGCCAGGCTGACCATCGCCAGCACGTAGGACTTGTTGCCGGTGGCGAGCTCTGACACGAGGATCGTTCCGGCGATCGCGGTTCCCAGCGAGGAGCCGAGGTTCGAGACGCTGCGCGACAGCCCCGAGATCTCGCCCTGTTTCGCTTCGGGGAAGCTGGATTGCACGACGTTGACCGAGGGGGTCAGCATGACCCCAAGTCCGAGGCCGATCAGCAGCAGCCCGGGCGTGAACGCGACCACGTGCTCCGAGACGCTGACGATCGCGAGCAGCACCCCGACGCCGGCGATCGTGACGACGAACCCAGCCCGGATCAGCGTCCGTTGCGCGTACCTCTTCGCGAGCCGCTCCGCCGCGAGAGAGGAGATCAGGATCCCGGCGGTCGCGGCGGTGAAGATCACGCCGGTCTTGATCGCGTTGAACCCGCGCTCGGTCTGCAGGAAGACCGAGACGACGAACGTGGTCCCCATCAATATCAGCCATTGGATGTTCTGGGTGACGAGCCCGAGGTTGGAGGTGCGGTTCCGGAACAGGCCCGTGGAGAGCAAGGGCTCCTTGCCTGCTCGTTCGCTGGAGCGGATGTGCAGGAAGAACAACAGCAGCAGCACAGCTGCGAGTACCAGGAAGATCGCCAGCAGCGTGTTGTTGGTGCCGGCTTGCAGGATCCCGATGACCAGGAACGACATCGCGGCGGCCGACAGGACAGCACCGACGCTGTCAAACGGGCGTGTGGGGTCCGCCGCGACGGGGTCGGTGATCTTGCGGGTGAGGAGGATGATCGTCGCGACGATCGCCGCCTGGAGCAGGAACGAGGCGCGCCAGCTGATCGTTGTGGTGATCAGACCGCCGATCAGCGGCCCGGCCGCCGCGCCGACCCCGCCCGCGCCGCTGATCACCCCAAACGCCTTGGCGCGCGACTGCAGATCGGGGAACGCGAGCGTCGCGAGGATGTAGATCGGAGGGATCATCAGCGCCGAGCCGACGCCCTCAAAGCCCGAATAGCCGACGATCAGCACAACCAGCCCGGGCGCCAGCGCGGCAATCACCGCCCCCGCCCCGTACAGGCTCAAGCCCCTGATCAGACATCGCTTGCGGCCCCAGATGTCGGTGAGCTTGCTGCCGGGGATCATCAGCGCCGCCATACACAGCAAGAACAGCGTGATCGCCGTCTGCACACCATGGATCGACGTGTCGAGGTCCTTGCTGATGCTCGTGATCGCGACATTCATGTTCGACCCAGCAAAACTCGCGACGAACTGCGTCAGCGCGAGCGGCACCAGCAACCGCCGCGGCGACACGCCCGCTTCCGCCGGTCGGCGATTCCCGGATGCAGCACCGTCAGCCACGAAAAGCAGCCCCCTCCGCTGTCCGGGTCGTGCGTTCGGCGCGGATCAACGTGACGTGGATGCACGCCCGAGGGATGAAGTTCCCGGCCTGGTAGCTACCTGTCACGTCGTCCTCCTGTGAGAGCCGTCCTAGGTCGTCCCGCACGACACGGGCCTACGTTCCCCACAACGTGTGGAACGGCTCGCCGTTTGCGTTTCATCCAGATGATCCCGAACCCGGCCACTGGTTTGCCGCGCTCCACACGGCCCAGGACCCCCCTCCGCGGGCACCGGCGCGATCTGGGTCCGGTCGTGCGCGAACTGCCATCTTGACCCGGGTCAGAGTTCGAGCCCGTGCAACAAGGACCTCTCTCGCAAGTCCACGTGACGCCGCGATCGCGGGTGAGGTAGGCAGTTCGAGATCCAAAGTCGTCGGTCAGCGGCGGCGCGACGCTCGCGGCTCGTGTTGAGGGCGCCCAAGGTCCGCGTCGGCCAGCACCCGCTGACTTTATCCCTCCGCTCAGCGGTCGATGTAGGCGCTCCAGCGTCACGCACGATGGACCCAGGTGATCCCGGCAGGGAGTGAGCCCTTCACGCAACCGCCCGAACACCAGTACTGGATATCCTGTAGAAAGGTCCAATGGGGCAGGTGTTCCTTCTCTCGCTGACCGCGGCGTTGAACCCCACGCTGGTTGGAGCCTCGACGGTCATGTTGATGCTGGATCACCCAAAGCGGCTCATGTTGGGCTATCTGCTGGGCGCATACCTGACGAGCATCACGCTCGGCCTCTTGATCGTCTTCGCGTTGGAGGGTTCGAGCACCGTCAGCACCACCCAGAACACGGTGAACCCCGGCGTGGACATCGCGTTGGGGGCGCTCCTGCTAGTCGCGGCCTTCGTGCTGAAAACCGAGCGAGACCGCCAAATCGCGGAACGCAGGCGGGTCCGCAAAGGTCCGAAGAAGGACAAGGGCCCGCCGCGCTGGCAGCGGGAGCTGAGCAAAGGCTCTCCGCGCACGACCTTCGTTGTCGGCGCTCTGCTCACCCTCCCCGGCGGCTCGTATCTCGCCGGGCTCAGCCAGATCCACAAGCAGAACCTGAGCACGACGAACACGGTGCTCGTCGTGATCGGCTTCAACCTCGTGATGCTCGTGCTGCTTGAAATCCCACTGCTCGGTTTCGTGATCGCCCCGGAATGGACCCCACGCGCCGTCGAGCGAGCCAAGGCCGTTGCCTCACGCAACGGTCGCAAGGCCGGAGTGATCGTGCTCACGACAATCGGCGCAGCGCTCGTTATCAAGGGAGCGATCGAGCTCATGACCTGATCCCGACCGCGGAATCCGAACAGTCGGCTTTATGCCCGACTTCTGGACGATTGGAGGAGTGCGCCTCCCACGCTGAACCGTCTTCTCGCTGGTAGAGGCGAACAGCCGAACAGCCGACCCCGGGGAAGCACCGACCGACGGCTCGCCGGCTCGCGCATCTGCTCCGCCCGGCTGGATCGCGGCCTAAGATGGCTCTACGAATTTGTGTCTCGATCCGGTCTTCACGGGATCCAGGATCGCCGCCGATCGAGACCCCGGCCCGTCGCAACAAGGAGCAGGCGAGATGAGCGCGAGCACCCGGAAATCGACCGGTCCTGGCGAACCGGGGGTTGCCGCACGTCCAACAATGGTGGGGTCTGGCGAGACCGGCAAAGTCCCTCATCTCTCGCTTGCGGAGCGCGCCGCACGTGGGAAGGCCGAGCGGGCAGAGGTTTCGCGCACCGTGCACGGCGAATGGTCGGCGCCGGCGGGTCGCCACGATCCGGTCGAACTGTTGGAGCAGCAGGCTGCTTCGCGCGTTCCCGAGCTGGTGCCGATCCGCTACGGACGGATGCTCGTCTCACCCCTTACGTTCTATCGAGGTGCCGCCTATCTGATGGCTGCCGACCTCGCCGGCGGGCAGCAGACCGGTCTACGGGTGCAGCTCTGCGGTGACGCGCATCTATCGAACTTCGGTGCTTTCGCCGCCCCCGATCGGCGGTTGGTGTTCGACCTCAACGACTTTGACGAAACCTTGCCCGGGCCATTCGAGTGGGATCTCAAACGACTCGTCGCGAGCTTCGCCGTCGCCGGACGCGACCTCGCGTTCAGCCGAAAGCAGCGGCGCGAGGTCAACATGGCGGTGACGCGTGCCTACCGCGACGCGATGCGAGACCTCGCGTCGATGAAGACGCTCGATCTGTGGTACTCACGGGTCGACGCCGAGACAGTGATCGCACAGTTTCAGAGCGCGGCCAGCGCACAACGCCGAAAGCTGATGGAGAAGAATCTCGCCAAGACACGCGCGAAGGACAGCCTGCGCGCGTTCAGCAAGCTCACGACGGTCGTCGACGGTGAGCCACGGATCATCAGCGATCCACCGCTGATCGTGCCCGTCGAAGACCTCGCCGAGGGTCGAGACGTCGAGGAGTTCGCGCGGGCTGTGAACCGCGGCTACCGGCGCACCCTGCAAGGCGACCGTAAGCATCTGGTGGAGCGCTTCCGCTACGTGCACGCCGCACGCAAAGTCGTTGGGGTCGGCAGCGTCGGCACACGCGCGTGGATCATGCTGCTAGTCGGCCGCGACAACGACGATCCGCTGTTCCTGCAGCTCAAGGAGGCCGAGGCATCGGTGCTCGAACCGTTCGTTGGCAAAAGCCAGTACGCGAACCACGGCCAGCGTGTCGTCGAGGGGCAACGACTGATGCAAGCCGCCAGCGACATCATGCTCGGCTGGCATCGCGTCACCGGCGTCGACAACGTCAAGCGCGACTTCTACTTCCGCCAACTGTGGGACGAGAAGGGCTCGGTGATCATCGAAGGTATGAAACCCAGAGAGCTGAGCGCGTACGCCGACATCTGCGGCCGAACGCTCGCCCGCGCACACGCACGCTCCGGCGACGCCGTCACGATCTCCGCCTACCTCGGGACAAACGACGCTCTCGACCAAGCCCTCGCCGACTTCGCCGAGCTCTACGCCGACCAAACCGAACTCGACTACGCCGTCCTCACAACCGCCGTCAAGACCGGACGCGTCAAAGCACAGACCGGGCTATAGCGCGCCAGAACGCGGCCGTTCGACCATTACTCGATAGTCCGCCACCCCCCGCCCCGGCACCCATCGACCACGCATGATCGCAAACCCACTCCACCACGAACGCCCATTGACTGTGAAGATCACCGACGGTCGCCTGCCCCCCGAGTGCCTCGACTACGTACACCGGAACATCCAATCCCCGCATCGGCTCAGAAGGCTCGACTCGGGCACGAACTGAATGCGAGGCGCGGGACGTGCTCGGTGCGCGTGTCATAGAGGGGGAGCTGGCTGCCCGCAACGGGAACCACCTGCGGACATGATCCGGGCCATGCGATGATGATCCCTGGGCGGATGCTCAGATCGTCATAGGCGGATCCTTCATCGGGACCACCCCTGGAAGCATCGGCCTCGATTCGGCGTTTCTCGTGGTTGTATCAGCGGAGCAACCAGCCGCTCTTGCCCGGCCGCTGCACTCGTTGTGAGTGGGCACAATGGAACCTAGCCGGCGTCGTGGTGCATTCCGGTTGGTGCGATGCGTCCGTAGTGGGCGATAGCGCCCGTCGACGGAATCGCGTGATCGCTGTCAGTCGCAAGAGACCTCTCGGGACCTCGGCGATGGCTGCCTGACGACCCCACCTGACGATGGCGTCGATGACGCCCGCCTGCTTGCAACGCGGCGTCGAGCGCGAGCCTCAGCAAGCGCTCCACCGCGCTCGTTATCCGTTGAATGCATAAGCTCGATCGTCTACGGAAAGGAGAAGCGCGGCGAAGCCCTCTGCGCTTCGATTCTTCTCGGCGATCAGGATCGACGGCATGTTCCAGCGAACGTGCAGAGCGAGACGTCCTTCGGCCCTGGCTGGATCAGTGCGCGAGGATTTTGACCGGTTCGCCGGTGTCGTAGACGGCCGTCTGCCGGTTCCGTGCGCGCTCGCCGCGTCGTGGGTGCTGGTCCACGATCTCGCGACCGTGCCCGTCAAGGACAGCAACGAAGCCCTGCTGGGAGAGAACACGGACCGCGTCCTCCGGCGCCAGGCCGATGACGGACGGCACCGCTGGTATCTGCAACCCATCCGGACGAGTGATCGCGAGGTAGAAGAAGCTGTTGATCGGGGTCTCTGACATCCCTTCCCCCTCGATGCGGCGGCCGGCGATGGGCGCCTTCAGGCTGACCGTCTGGATCGGGGTTCTCCGCATCGGCGTCAGCGCGATGCGCATGCCACGAAGATCGGCTCCGTCTGCCAGGACGTGCTGTTCAACGGTGACGCAGATCCTCTGATCGGACTCGCGCACCGATACCCGAGCCCTGCTCACGCCACGCTCCGCGAGCAGGAACTGGATCACCAACGACATTCCCCCATCGGCGGTCTCCAGCGCGACCCAGGGAACGTGCACTGTCCGTTTCGGCAGTTGCTGCAGGTCAGTCATGCCAGCCCAACCCTAACTCGCGGTCACACTCGTCCCAGTCCTCGGCCCTCCCGGCCTGGCGGACGGCAACGCATTGCTGTGACGCTGGCGTCGGGGAGCGTCGCGAGTCCGCACCGCTCGTTAGGCGGTTGCCCGGCGCGAGCGCCCGCCGCGGAAGACGGCATCCGCACGGCCACGGCAACGCGACCCGGTCCTGGATGGACGCGCTGGTCAGCTGGCTCGGTCCGTTGTCACCGGGCCGAGCTTCGCCAGCTCGGGATCCGTGACGCGGTCAGCTTCCAGGACGACGAGCTCGATCGCGTCAACGCGCTCGCCGGCGATGATGGGTGGATTGAGGATCTCTTCGAGACGCTGCCGGCCGATCAGGCCGCCGCGGTCCGTGCCCGGGTGCTCGATGAGCGCGGCTATCCGGAGATCGCGGCGGAGCTTGAGACCTCAACGCTGGTGGTCCGCAAGCGCGTCAGCCGCGGGCTGGCAACACTCAAGCGGGAGATCGGGAAGGGAAAGACGCCGTGACCGTGCTACCCACCGTCCGCGATCAGATGCGCCACGCCGCGGAGCGCCAAGCCCTCCAGACACCGAGCCGGACGCCGCGAACGCGCGGCGGATCGCCGCTCGCGCGGTTTGGGTGCACGGCGAGCGTCTCCGATGTGATCGGGACTGTGGTCGCGATCGGCGTGCTGGCGGTCGCGGGCGTATCCGTGATGTCGCTGAGAGCCTCGCGACCGCGGTCCGCGACCGCGATCAGCGGGCAGCTCGCATCGGGGCTGCCGCTGGCGCAGCTCGTCGCGCTCGCCCGGAGTTCATTGGCGGGGCTCGGTGACCCACGCGTGAGCACCGCGCTCGTGGTGCAGACCCACAAGAACGCGGCTGAGAACTGGCTGGAGCCCGGCGCGGTCCCTCCCGGCCCGACCAACCCCACGGCGTACGTGATCGTGCTGACCGGGCGCTTCACCTGCTACAGCTGCAGCTTTCTCGGGGCGTCCCCGCCGCGTGGGGGCTCCGCGCAGAGCATCTGGATGCCCGGCGTCGGCGCCAACGACGGCGGGCTCACAGCCCGAACCCCGAGGGGACTGGACAAGCTCGGCCGGGTGATCACGATCAGCCTCGCGACACCGCCCGTGTCCGCAAGCGCGCTCGCGCTGCGCCCAGGATCCGGGATCGGCCCCGTGAGCCTGGGCGCTTCGCTGCAGACGCTGAACCGGCGGCTGGGGCCCGCGCTCTCTCCAGGTGACTACGTCGTCGGGCCGATCCAAGTGATCACGCACCCCGACCGCGACGGCCGCGTTGACCAGCTCGCCACCTTCTCCCCTCAGGCAACGATCGACGGCCACCACCTCGACGAAGGCTACGCACGCCTGCAGCGCGAGCTGACCGGCTGGCGGGCGCTGCGCTGCGCAGGCCCCGCGCACATCACCGTCCTGGCGCACGCCAGCGCCGACGGGATCTCGACCCGCCTCGTGTTCGACAGCGGGAGCTTCGCCATGGCATTCGTCGGAAAAGTCCAGCCGTGGACATGCGAGCCTCCTACCCCAATCGGATAGCGGCAGGACGCCGGCTGCGCCGCAGCATGTCGATGTCGGAACGCGGCTACATCAAACGCCCCTGACCGCGACGCGCTGATGCAGAGCAGACTCTTGGGGGCTGCCGGAGCCTAGATTGTCGATGTGCGTCGTCACGGATTCTTGGCTGGTGCGACTTAATGGATGAACGCCGAATGTCGCTTGATCTTGATCCTGATGCCCTTGGCGCGTTGTATCGCGAGCACGCAAAGTCGCTGCTCGTGTTTTTCACGCGCCGTTGCTATGACCCGCAGCAGGCGCTTGATCTCGTCGGCGAGACGTTCGCCCGCGCACACGCCGCGCGCGACCGGTTCCGCGGCGAGAGTTGGGAGGAGGCCGAGGGGTGGGTGTGGGGGATCGCACGCCACGTGCTCGCGGACGCCTTGCGGCGCGGGCGGGCGGAGCGTCGCGCGCTTGCCCGGCTCGGTGTCGAGCCGCCGCGCCTGGCCGATGACGAGCTCGCGCGGGTCGAGCAGCTCGCCGGGCTGATCGACCTCAGGGCCGCGCTCGCGGGGGCGCTTGAGCAGCTCTCCCCGGCGCAGCGCGAGGCGCTACGGCTGCGGGTCGTGCTCGAGCTGGACTATCCGGCGGTCGCGTCGAGGCTCGGGGTCTCCCAGCAGGTCGCCCGCGCGCGGGTCTCGCGGGCGCTGCGATCACTGAGCCTCGTGCTGGACTCGGCGGAGGGCCGCTCGTGATGGCCACACCACGGACCCCCGAGCAGGTGCTCGCGGAGCTCGGCGAGCAGCTCGACGCAGCCTTCCGCAAGGCTCCCGAGCGGCGGTGGCGGAGCCGGCGCTCGCGTGTGGGATGGGTGTTCGGGCACCGACGCGCGCTGGTGGCGCTCGCGGTGGTCGGGTTGCTTGGCGTGTCGAGTGCGGCGGCGACGGATTCGCTGTTCTCATCCTCACCGCCGGCGCCACTGCTCGCGCCGCTGTCGATCGACGTGGCCAAGGGCACCGTTGGCGGCGAGGGATGGACGCTGTCGCTGAGCCGCTGCTCGCGTCCGGCGGGGGCTGTGAGCGTCGTGCTGCGCGCCGGTTCGGGCGGCTCCGGCACGGGCTGCGGCGCGATCGTCCAGACGCCCGGCGTCTACTACGACCCCGCGCGCGGGAACGCCCTGGCGTTTGGGCTCCTCCCGGCGGGAACCCAGAGGATCGAGCTCGTGCTCGGAGCACAACGCGTGGACGCGTCCACCGTCACGCTCGACGGTCGCGCGCGGGCTGCCGCGGGCGTGCCTGCGGGCACGCTCGCATACGTCACCGTGCTGCCCGCCCGCGCCGTGCTCACCGCGCTCGCCGCGTTCAGCGCGGCGGGGCATGTCACTCTCGTCTGCCAACTGAGGAGCTGCACACGCCCATGACCCACACCCGACATCGCCTCGGATTTCTCCTCGTCGTGATCGCAGCGCTCGCGAGCGGCGGCTACGCGCTCGCGTCCACCCGACCGGCCGCTGACCGCTACGCGCCGAGCGTCGCGTGCGGCGCATCGTCCGGGTTGGCGTCAGTCCGCGGCATCGTGCCAGCCGACGTCCAGCGCGTCTACCTCATCTACCCAAACGGAGCGTCCGTGCAGGCAAACGTCACCCGCGACGCGTACGTGTTCATCGTCCCCCCAGCGGTGCAGGTCGGGGGCTGGCCCGCACAGCTGCGCTACACACAGGACAACGGCACAGCACACGCCATCGAACTGCCCAGCGGAGCGTTCGCGCGCTGTCTCGCCACGCCGCAGACACGCCCCGCAACGATCGCCGCCCAACCCCCGACAGCGAGGCGCGCGGTCAGAGCGCACTTCCGGTTGTTCTCCATCCCGCAGGCGGCCTCCGTGACGGACTCGATCGAGAGCGATGCCCCCTTCGCTCACATCATTGACGGACGGCTGGAGCCGAGCGCTGCGAGTTTTGGTTTTGATCTGGCGGATGCCCGCGAGGTTCGCTCGGACGTCAGCGGGATCAAGGGCAGCGGCGCGAAACTCCTCGCGGTCCCCGGGATCCGACAGAGTGCCGGTAAAACGTGCATCTTGGTGCTGGTGCCGATCAGGGCCGGTCGGGGCGTGGCGCCGTCCGCCGTCGGGACCTTCGCCGCTGGAAGTACCTGCGCTCCCAATGCCGCTTTCAACAGCGAGGGCATCCTCCTGATTCTTGGTGGTGGGCCCCGCGGAGAGCTGCTCGGCCTGGCGCCAGACGGGGTGACCAGGGCCACGATTCGCATGTCAAACGGCATCCGGTTCAGCGTCGCCGTGACCCACAACTCCTACGTAGTTCCCGAGCTAGCGCGAACCGGGCTGCTCCACACGGTAAGCCTCAGCTAACCACCTCGGCGCAGGAGAGGCCGAGGCCGGCCTCCTTCGAGGCCGCTCACGACGGCCCTGTTCGGGTCCCTGGCATCGATTGCCGAGCGCGATAGGTGGCGCCTCAGCCTTGCGTTGCCTCATAGGGCGTGCGTGGCTGTGTGTGGGCTACCCCCGCGGGCAGGAGGGAGAGGGCCATAGGCGCAAGACCGCGGTCGCACAGGAGACCGGAGCGGCGGTGTAATGAAATCGGCCCCGGTGAGGATGTAGAGGCATGCAACCGATTTCAGAACAGGACCTCGACGCGCGGCTGGCGGAAGCCGACCCGGTCGATCGGACCGTCATCGCGACCGCGCAACTCGACGACGCGCTCGGTCGCGTCCATGCCGCCGTGACGTCCTCGCCCCAGGTCTCTCACTGGGGTGGAGCCCGTTCGCCGGCACCAAGGTCTCAGAGATCGCCATGGTTACCGCGGCGTCGACAGCTGCTGACCGCTACCGCTGTGGTGGTGGCTGTGGCCGCGGTCGCCCTCGTCGGCGTTGGGGCTCTGACCCCCGACAGCAGTTCGGTGGGTACGCCGCTGGCGGTGCCGATGGCCGCGGCAGCGGAGTTCAGGCATCTCGCGCAGGCGGTCAAGCGAACCATGCCGAGAACCACGCCGGCCAAGGGCGCTGAGGCGGTGTCTGAGTTCGTCGCGCTCTCAGGCGTCGGAGAGATGGGAGTGGAGTCCGTGCGCCAGACGGTGCGGTTTCGATACTCGGTTGATGCTCAGATCGAGGTTCAGAACTCGGCTCCGCATGGAGAGGTCGAGAGTCTGGGGGCGACAGGCGACTTTGGTGATGCTGCGGTGTCCTTCCCGACCCAGGCCGACCTTGATCTCTACCGCAGCCAGCCAAGCCTGACCCCACAGCTCCTGGCGCAGTCCGCCGGTGGGGATCCGGAAACGAACGACCTGATCGGCGGTCCCGGATCGGTGCCGCCAAGTGAGCTGACCACGCTGCCCCACACCGCGTCGGCGCTCCTGGCGATACTCAGAGCCGACTACCTCAAGCCCCAGCCGAACTGGAATCACGGCCATGTCTCTGACCGCCCGCCGTACTCCGAGACCCAAGCGCTGTGGGGAGCCTTGAAGTCGATTCTCGAGCGCTCCACCGACCCGGCCGTGATGGCCGCGGCATACCAGGCGCTCGCGTCCGTATCCCATATTGACGTGCACGGGCCCGCGACCGATGCCCGCGTCCGCAGCGGGGTCGCGATCATCTTCACCGGGACTCCAGGAGAGACCGATAGCGTGATCGTCGATCAGCGCACCGGCCAGATCCTGCAGCGCACTTTGACCGCGACGACAGCCCAGGACGGCTGGCCAGCCGGCACAGTCCTGACCCAAGAGGTATGGCTGTGGCGGTCGGTGACGTTCTCATCCCACCCACCGCTCACGGTCGGTCCGTAGAGCGTCTGATGGATATCGCGAGCGGCGAGCGCTTCAACGCGCTGTATTACCAGAACGCCAAGGACATCCTCACCTACCTCCTGCGGCGAGCCGCGACCCCGGAGGACGCCGCCGACTGCCTGGCAGAGACGTTCCTGATCGCCTGGAACAAACAGGACCAGATCCCGGCTGACGCGCGCCCTTGGCTCTTTGGCGTCGCACGCAAGGTGCTCCGCCGCGGGCATGAGCGCGACGATCGCGCGCAGGCAGCCGCCGCCGCCCTGGCCCGAAACCTTCGCGACGCTGGGGTCGAATCGACACCCCCGCCAACAGCAGAGCCAGTCATCGCTTCGCTCGAGAACCTGTCGGTGATCGATCGAGAGATCGTCACGCTGATGGCATGGGATTCGCTGACCCCGCGCGAGGTCGCCAAGGTCCTCGGGCTTTCCCCCAATGTCGTGCGCGTACGTGCGCACCGCGCCCGCACGAAGCTACGCCGTCAACTCAGCGTTGAAAACGCACCGGTCGAAACGTCGTAGCTGAGGCATCTAAAGGCCCAAACTTCATCGGCGGCGCTCACAGCGTTCATGGCTGGATCGGAGATGAGAGCACCGCGTCCGCGTCGGAGGTTCATGCACTGGGAGCTATGAGGAATCACGGGCCAACTCCATTCTGGACCGAGGATGGGCAGGCGCCTCTCGACGAGCGTGTTGGACGCGGCGCGTGGACACAGCGAACCTGTTCGGCTTCGCCGCGTCGTTGCCTACCCTGGGCTATCTCGTTCTTCTCATCATTCCCGCCTCCCCAGCCGGCGCGTCGACCGCCAGCCCGGTCACGTCTGGCCGGTCGTGGACCGTCAGGCCTTGCAGGAGGACTGGAATCCGAGCACATCTCATACCGAGAGCCAGACTGGAACGGCGCGCCGTGGGGTGAGATCCCGCGCGTGGTGTCCGTGTGGCTGCCGTTCGCGATCACCGAAAGCACCGCGCTCGGCGTCTCACAGCTCACCGTCAACTCAAACGGCTGCTCGATCTCGCTGACCGGGTTCACGCGCAGCCCGCACGCCCACGAGACCCGATCCCTCGGCAGTGGAGTCCGATTCGGCGTGATCTGGCCCGACAGCACGAAGCTCCTCAGCGAACCGTGGCTCGACGGACGCCTCACACGACCACCGGGCCCGGTGCTGCGCGGACCCGGAGACATCCTCGCAAGCAGCCCGCGGCAGATCTACACGAGCCATTGGATGTGGCCACTTCCCGCCAACAGGGCAGCTGACCCTCGTTGCGGAATGGGCAGAACGAGGCATGAGCGAAACGTCGATCGCGCTTGACGCGGCCGTCATCCTGCAAGCCGCCAGCGAAGTCGTCCGAATCTGGGATGACGACCGGCCGCTCCGTCCGAACGCCATCGACAACCCGAACGCTTCTTGAGCTCAGCAGTCCCATAGCGTTGGTGTCAGTCAAGATTGACTGTCTGCGAGTGCTCTCATGAGCGCGGCTCCACCTGTAACCGTGAGCTGGGCGCCAAGACCGCCCCGCCGGGCACTCCGCGCGGTTCGCCTCTACCGGGAAGTCCCGGCCAGCGAAATCTCCTCAGCGGACGCTTGCTTTCATCCGCGAAATCGCGGAGCTCCAGCTTCCGCTATGCGACGAACCGAGGCGTCCGCTCGAAAAGCGCCGCGGCGCTCGCTCCTGGACGCACCGCGATGGGTAGCGGACCCGCCGCCGGACGTATCGTGGTTGCGGAAGCGATCGTCCTCGGCGCCGATCGGTCCCGCCTCGGGCGATCGGGTCGTCGCCGCGGCGATCGCCGATACCGCGGCAACCGCCAGCGTAAATGCGATCTCGGTGTGGAGTTGGGGGTGGCCGACGCGGGCGACGGTTCGCGAGACCGGGCGGACTGGGCGCACCGGTTGGACCGCTCCGCTCGTTGTGTATGTTGTGACGGTGCTGGGGACGTTTGACGCCGATGGCGGCAGAACGCTGTCCTACACGACGCGAGGAACCGGCCCGCTCGTGGTCTGTGTCCCGGGCGGTCCCGGCATGGATCCTGAGGCGTACTTCGCCGCGATGGATCTGCCCGGGTTCGAGTTGCTGATCTTCGCCCCGCGCGGGACCGACGCGTCGACCAAGCCGACCTCGCTCGACGGCTACAGGATCGATGGGTTCGTAGACGATCTTGAGAGCCTGCGCCTGCATCTCGGTGCCGAGGCCCTGACGCTCTATGGGAACAGCCACGGTGGCTGTATGGCGTTGGCCTACGCGTGCCGATCGCCGGAGCGGATCAACCGACTCGTAGTGACGAACGCCCCGCCCCGAATGGATGACAGCTATCGGGACGCCGTTGCCGATGTCCAGCGCCGGTTCGCGGAGGAATTCCCGGATGGGGCCCGGCGACTCGCTGACGCGGACGCCGCGTACGAGCTGATGAACACCACCGAGGTCGGCTCGGCGGAGTGGCGAGCGCACTACCGCACGCCGATGGCTCGGTATGTCGCACACCAAGGACCCGCAGAATCCGTCTATCTGGATCGGCTCTGCGCGGCTCAGATGAACTTCGAATCGGTTCCGGTTATGTACGCCGAGTTCACCAACGGCTTGGATCTGCTCACAGAGGCATCCACCGTCACCGCTCCGGCGCTCGTGATTGCCGGCGAGTTCGATGTCGTCGTGCCACCCGTCGCGATGCAGTGGATCGCGGACGCGCTCCCCAGCGGCCGGTACTTCGAGTTCAAAGGCGTCGGGCACTTTCCAGAGGTCGAAGCCGGCGCGCAGTTCAGCGAACTCGTCGGCACCTTCCTCGCGCAGTAGCTCGCCACCCGCCCCGCAGACGCGCAGGGCACTCATCCGGCACGACTGCTTTCTCAGTGGGGGATATCGTCCGTCGCCCGATTCGCTTGGCGACGGAGCGATCGCCCGGATCGGGCGACCCTGCGCCCGCCTAGCGCGATCGCCTACTCCCGAGCCCCCCAGATCCGTCACCTGGAGACCGTCCGACGTCTGCTTTGCGATCCAGACTGCGCTAATTGGCGCTTTCGCGATGCGACGAAGGCATGCGCGCCGGAGAGTCACGCTCCGAACTGTTGGTTCTCGGTTGAAGCGCCCAGCGTCGCGATGCCAGAATCGCTTTGTCGTCGTACTCGACGTTGCTGCGCGATGATCCGGTGGCGACTTGAGTCCGGAGGTGCTGAGAGACGAAATGGCCGACGATTCTGAAGGCTCCCGCACGGCAGCGGCCCGCGGTTGATCACGGTCGCGGAGGCAGCGGCGGTCTTGCGCGTGCGGGAAGAGGTGGTGCGCGGTTGGATCGATGCCGGGTCGATCTCGTACGTGACGCTCGCGTCCGGGGAGCATCGCATCCGGCTGCTGGACGAGCAGCAGTCCAGTTGTGGACCGACGCACAGCTCGTTCAGGATCCTCGAGCTCGGGCGTGGTATCGATCCCGAGACGCGGGCGGCGTTCGTGAGAGACCGCCGGCGTCGACAGCGGGAACTGGAGCTGGACGGGCTGGACTGCGGTCCGGTCGATGTCGAGGCGCTGACGTCGTTGATCGCGGACCGGTTGAGGGCGGTGGTGCCGGATCCGAGCACCGTCACAGCTGCCGACGGCATGGTTCGTGTCGCTGGTGCCGGGATCGACGTCGCTCACATGATCAGCCACAGTGAGGGCGGTGCGCAGGAGCGCGTCCGGGTCGTCGGCGAGCGCGCATTGCAGATCGCTTCTGAGGCGCTCTCGGAGATCACGATGGACCCCTGGCCCGCCGAGCCACGCCAATTTCCGGGCGGTTTCCCGCCGTGCAACGCGAACATCGCCAACGGCGGGCTGTCCCTGAGCTACGGCGACCCGGAGAACCCGATCCTCACCCTCCAGCCGATCGCGCTGAGCGACGTGATCGACTAGCCACGCCCGCCCTTGCGCTGAGGGCCGTCGTCTGACGTGGCGAGGGCAGACTTGCGCAGCGGCTGGAGCCGCGTCGCGCGGCCGGGGCGCTGTCCAGTCCCCCAGATCGCCTCTCGCGTCGCCGGGAGAAGCGTGCCGGCGGGCGCGTTGCCCTTCTTGCGTTGATCCGAGCGCGTATCGTTGCCGCGCATGCGGGCGCTGCCCGATCCTGTGTCACGCCGCTCCAATCGCCGTCGCTGTTGCGAGCCGCGGCGGTGGCGCATCCCGGTTGCTGGCTTGTGTGTGGCTGGATTGGTGATGGCCGCGGTGACTGGCTGCGGTACATCGAGCCTGACCACGGTGCCGGCTCCTGCCGCCGCAGCGGTGCCGCTGGCGCCGGGAGTCATGATCCTGGCGCAGAGCAGCGCGCCGAACCCGGTCCTGGCCGATCGGCAGCGCGACCGGTTTCTGGTGCTCACGACCGCCCGTCGCGTGACGCTGCCAGAGCTCTATGACCAGCAGCGCGCATTCATGCTCGCGCACGGGTGGCGGGTCCGCCACCAGCCACGTCTGAGCGGACATGAAGCCGACCCGACGATCCCCGGCATCCGCCTCGCGGAGCTGACCCGAGGGTCGATCTCCGCTGGATTTGACGACGAGCACGTGAGCGTGCAGGACGAGCCGGAGATCGAGCAGGGCACAGCGCTCGCCGATGACGTGCGGATCATCAGCGCGCTTCGCGGACATCGACCAGTCCTGTTCCTCACGCTCCAATAACCTCG
>JBKQKK010000125.1:0-51764 GCA_052147535.1 Solirubrobacteraceae bacterium
GTCGCCCGAAACAGCGCCTGGGATATTCGCTTGGTCCAATCGTCGCCCGGCGGCATTGCCTCAATGGCACCAAATGGGGTGGGCTGCGCAGCGATATGTTCTCCGAGGTTCTTTCGTACGGCGTCCCAGGCGTCGAGAGTATGGTCGAGAAGCCTCGCTGCCGTCGTCACTTGGAAGGCAATCGGCTCCGGATAATTGCCTCTGCCCGTGATCATGTTCAGGATGCGTTTGCGCAAGAGTCGTGCGCGAAAGTCCAGCGAGAGCGGGGCAGCACTCCTTGGTCCATCGGAGAAAGATACGAGCAGAACCTCGATGCCGAGGGGTTTCGCCAGAAGCATGCGTGTGGAGGCCACGGCTGCGATGAGCTTTCGCGTAATCGAAGTCGCTGCGGTCCGGGGGTGGCTTCACTACTGCTTTGGAAGATGAGGGATATCGTGCCCCTCCACCGATCGGCTTCTGCAAGGTGTCCAGACTTGAGACGGCGAGGAGCGCGATTGCGGTCGGTAGCGGGTTACCGTTAACCGATGGCGAGCTTCGACGACGTGCGGCGGATCGCGCTACGGCTGCCGGGCACGGACGAGCGAGTCTCCCGCGGCCACGCTCAGTGGCGGGTCAACGAGAAGTTGTTCGTATGGGAGCGCCCACTCGGCAACAAGGACATCGACTGGATGGGCAGTCGGATGCGCGATGCGCCGATTCTTGGCGCGCGCGTCGAGCACCTGATCGCCAAGGAGGCCGTGCTTGCCGACGACCCGGCTGTGTTCTTCACCACGCCGCACTTCGATGGATACCCCGCGATCCTCGTCTGGCTCGATCGGATCGACGAGAGACGCTACGGGAGACGATCATCGAGGCATGGCTCGTCCGCGCGCCGAAGAAGATGGCCGACGCTTATCTCGCCGGCCGCGCAGAGTGACCACGCACGGCGCTACCGGCACCGCGATCGCCTCACCGGCCAGCCGTCATGCGTGGTTCCACGAACACCGGGTCCGACGCGACGAACGTGTACCGGCGCGGTGACCGTTGCCGCGACTGCCTCTCCGGACGATTCCGAGCAGTCTGCCCGCCCGGTTGGGTTGGGGTGGCCTCGCGACCGTCGCAACGGGTAACTCCCTTCGCACGCTCGATCGCGAGCCGCTCGCCGAGTGAGGATGGCCAGTTCCGTTCAATGGATTCGGTCCCCCTCGATTGAGCGAGTAGCCGGGACGCCGCCCTCGGTCAGCGTCCGCGTGGCCGAGCTCCGGCGCCCGAAGGGCAGCGCGCATGAGGCCTGAGCCCTCAAGCGTAGTAACGCTGAACGCAAGGCACCTGGGCCGTCCTTGATCGCCCGGCTGAAACGGCGGGGCTTCAGGGGACCCACGTCGGGATTCGGCGGATCCTCGCCGGCGGGGTGGGCGAGTGCGAGCGCTCTGTCTTCCGGGTCGGCATCCTTGCCGTATCGCTGACCGTGCCTGTCATCGCAGCCCTGCCGTGGGCCTCCTCCCGACGTCCGCGTGCTTTGTACCGTCCTGTCGTTGCGTTCCGTGATGCGGATCGGGACCGCAACCGGCACCCTCGTCGAGCTTGGACTCGTGCTCTTGATCGAGGGAGCAGCGTTGTTCCTCGGGCAGCGCCAGCTGTTCCGTTTGGCGGTGGACGCGACCGGCTCACGCCTGCTCGGCTATCTGCTGGCGATGCCGGGAACCGTGGTCCACGAGGGCGCGCACTACCTTGCGTGCATCCTGCTTCGCGTCCCGGTCGGCCGGCAGGTGCGCACCTGGGACGGCCGCCGGGCTCGGGTGCGATGGTTCTTTCCCACGCGCGACCTCGTGACCGGCTCGGTCACGCTCGGGATGGTCCCGCACGCGAAGACCGATCCGATGCGCGGGGCGCTGATCGCGATCGCGCCGCTGCTGGTAGTCCCGCCGTTGCTCGTGGCGATCGTGTTCCTGGTCACGGGGACGACCGACCTCACGCAGCTGCGGCACGTTCTCCCGGACCTGGCGACGTGGCGGCTTGTACTGCTCGCCTACCTGGCGTTCTCCTGTGCTCAGGCCGCGTTCCCATCCCGAGGCGATCACGTCGGCGTGCTGGGTGGTCTGACCCTCAGCGCGATCCTCGGTGTCGCCCTCGCGGTGATCCTCGCGCGTGGAGGCCGACACGAGCTGACGATCCTCGCCCGGGACCTCTGTCTCCTGCTGTCCGTTCCGGCGATCGCGAGCGGGCTCAGCCTGGCTATCCTGTTCGCGATCGCGTCGGCGCGCCGGGCGATCTGACAAGACTGCCGCTAGGCTAGGACGATGTGCTCGTCGCTCGGCTTCTGCTGACCGTCCATTGCGGCAGTGTGCAGGGCGCCGCGCGCGTCGGTGCTCTACGCCTGATGCAGCCGTTCGGGCGGTGCCGGCGAGGCTGCTGCTCTTGTGCTTGCTATTCGGAAGTTCGTGGCTAACGGTGGAGGGCAGCCGTGGTCGGCGCCGCCACAGTGCTGCATCGCCGGGGCGGACGGGTAGCGGCGATGTCGTCGTTGCTCGTGACTGGTTGGCGATTGGAGGAGGCGAAGCGCCTTGTTGCGATCGCGCGGGACATCGTCCGGATTCCCCTCTCTGTCAACGTCCGGCGAGACGCGCTGAGGCCTGATGCTCAACCGGAGTCCAAGCAGCCGGGTGACCCCGATCGCGAGCTACTCGAACTCACTGTTCCCGCGGTTGGCAGCCGGGCGGCGGGTCAGCGGGCCGGTGTCGTGGCTGCGTTGGTCCGTGATGATTTCGCTGATCGTGGCAGCCGGTATGGTCGCTTGTGGAGCAGCGCGGTAAGGAGTTCGGGCGCCATCGGTTTTGCAAAGTAAAAGCCTTGTCCGATGTCGCAGCCAAGTGCTTGGAGGCAGGTGGCCTGTTCTCGGGTTTCGATGCCTTCGGCGATGACTTGTAGTTCCAGCGCGTGGCCCATCTGCACAATCGCGGCGGCGAGGCCCGCGGCGTGCGGGGTGTCGGTGATGTTTTTGGTTAGCGAGCGGTCGATCTTGACGCTGTCGAACGGCAGGTCGTTCAGGTAGCTGAGTGAGCTGTAGCCGGTGCCGAAGTCGTCGAGCGAGAGCCGGACGCCGAGATCTTTGAGCGATCCGAGCGCTTCTTGTGCGGAGCTGAGCTGTTCGATTAGCGTGCTCTCGGTGATCTCGAGCGTGAGGAAGTTCGCTTTGATGCCTTCCGCTGCGATCGCGTGGCGCACGAGCGCCGGCACTTCGTCGGTTTGGACTAGTTGGCGTGTCGAGACGTTGACGTTGATACCGGCGAAGTCCCGATTGTCTTGCCAGGCGGCGGATTCACATGCTGCTCGGCTGACGATCTGCGCGCCGAGTTGGTGAATCAGGCCGCTGTCTTCGGCGACCGGAATGAACTCGATCGGCGACACGAGCCCCCGGTCGGGGTGGCGCCAGCGGGCGAGCGCCTCGGCACCGACGATCCGGCCGCTGTGCAGGCACACCAGCGGTTGGTAGTGAACGAAGATCTGATCCTGGTTGGCGAGAGCGGCACGCAGCGCGGACTCGGTTCGAACGCGGCCGACCACGCGGGCGCGCATCTCAACGTCGAACAGAGCGAATCGACCACGGCCTGCTCGCTTGGTGTGGTAAAGCGCCGCGTCGGCGTCGCGGAGCAGGTCGGCGGCGCTGGACTCGCCGGTGCTGAGCGCGATCCCGATGCTCGCGTTCACCGGGCGCTGATCGCCGTCCAGGGCAAACGGTTCCTCGAGCGCGGTCATCAGCTGGTTGGCGATGCGAGTGGCGGCCACCTCGGAGGGCAGATTCTCGCACAGCACCGCGAACTCGTCGCCGCCCAGACGCGCGAGCGTGTCGCCATGCCTGATCGCGCCGCCCAGCCGCGTGGCTAGGAGCTTCAGCAGCTGATCGCCGGCGTTGTGACCGAGGCTGTCGTTGACCAGCTTGAAATGGTCAAGGTCGATGAAGAACACAGCCAGCCGCCGGCGGCGCCGATCAGTTTGCGCCAGCGCGTGGGCGACACGGTCGAGGAACAGGGTCCGGTTGGGTAGCCCTGTCAGTCCGTCGTAAAGCGCGTGGTGGCGGATCATCTCCTGGGCGTAGCGGGCCTGGATCGCTTCGCCCAGCACATTCGCGAGCGCATCGAGAAACGAGACACAATCCGCCGGCACGACCTGGGGCCGCGCGCAATCGACCGCGAGAACCCCGACGGGAGAGTCCGGATCGCCGATTAGCGCAGTGATACTGCTCCCCATCCCGCGATCAGCCAGCTTGTCTGAACGCGCAAAGCGCCGCTCCCGCACCCAGTCCGCCACCACGACCGACCCGCGCGAGCTCACAGCGTAGCCCACCAGTGAGCCCGCCGCGGAGCCGATCAGCTCACCCTTGCACGCTTCGGGCCACCCGACACCCGCTCGGATCACGAACTCCGAAGCATCGGAGAGGCGCTCGGCCAGCCACGCGCAGTCGGCCGACAGAACCCGCGACGCCGCGTGAACCGCACGGTCAAAGAGCTCTTCCAACGGCCCGCCTTTGAGCGCGAGCCGGCCGAGGTTGGCGATCTCTTCCTGACCCTCGGTGTGGCGCCGGCTGGCCTGCTCGACCGCGCGGCGCCCGGTGATGTCGACCGACACACCGACAACACCCCTGGATCCTCGATCACCACCAGTGAGTGGAACGTTGCGAAGGCGGACATAGACCGGAAACACCCGACCCTGCTTGTCGCGCGCATGGTGCTCCCCCTCGGTCGCTATTCCGGCGATCGCGCCGCGGCCAAGCTTCATCACCTCGGCCTGGTGTTCCTCCGGGATGATCAAATCGAAGAGTGGTCGGCCGACGGCTTCCTCGGCGGTGTACCCGTAGAGCTGCTGCGCGCCTCGGCTCCAGTACCGGACTGCTACCGAGGTGTCCGTGAGGATCACTGCTGCGTCGACCTCGTCGAGCAGCTCTGCCTGCAGCGCGATCTGTTCCTGCGCTCGCAGCAAGGGCGTCACGTCGCGCGCGATCGCCGATGCGCCGATCACCCGCCCCTTGGTGTCGCGGATCGGTGAGGCCGACAACGACAAGGTCACGACGGACCCGTCCTTGCGCGCGCGCTCGGTTTGATAATGCTCGAGCGGCTCGCCTGCGAGCACGCGGCTCAGAATCGCGCGCTCCTCTCCGCGACGCGCAGGCGGAACCAACAGGCTGAGCGGCTGACCAATCGCTTCGGCCGCCGTGTAGCCGTACAACCGCTCCGCCCCCGGATTCCAAACGGTGATCACTCCGTCGCGATCCGCACCGTTGATCGCGTCCTGCGAGCACTCGACGACCGTCGCCAAACGGGCCCGCTCAGCCTCGGCGCGCTCACGCTCGCTGACGTCGTGGGTTATTCCCCAGGTGCCGATGATGCTCCCCTGATCGTCGCGCAGCGGCAGCTTGATTGTCGACACCCAGGCATCGGGACGATCGTGAAACGTCTCTCGCTCGACCTTGGTGACCATCGCCTCGCCGGTCTCGATCACCCGTTGCTCGTCCTCAAAAGCGGCGAGCGCGTGGGGCCGGCTGAAGATGTCGAAGTCCGTCTTGCCGATCACCTGCTCGAGCGATCGCCCCCCGGCGTAGGCGGCTAGCCAGCCCTCGCTGACGAGCAGAAACCGGCTCTCCAGATCCTTGAAGAACACCCTCTCCTCGGGATTCGCGAGCAGATTGCGCATGCACAGCCCCTCGACCTCCACGAGCGAGGAGAAACCCACGGGCAAATCGACTTGCAAACTCCGCACAGTCTCCTGTTAATCGGTACGTCCTCCGGCGCCCTTGATCCGTAGAAAGTCCTGGACGCTCAGATCAGACAGGCTGAGCAACACACTCAAGCTCTGGTCTGAGAGCGGTGATCGCGCCTGCTTTAGCTCAGGCATTGAACGCGAAGCTGTACGGGGGCGCGGATGGTCGACGTCGCGGTCCCCGGTGCCAGTCTGGATTACTCGATTCTGCTTCAGCCGGATGGCTCGCGCCACTTCGTCCGGCGTTGCGATCCGGTCCGCGTGGAGGCAGGCCTTCGCCGTCGGATCGGGCGCAAGGAGGAGCGGTCGAGGTCCGGGCGATCGTTAGCTCGGCGCCGCCAAACCCGACCATGGGCAAGCGATTAGGGAGCTAGCTGCTAGCGCCGCCGAGTGCTCGTTTGCACCAAGACCGGGCGTCTGGTCGGATGGGTCCCCGTAATCGCGTTGCCGGGTAGGTGGTCTCGCGGCGCCTCGTTCCGACGCTCGTACAAGGATTCAAACTCGATTCGGTGGTCGCGGCCCGGCTCATTGAGCTAGCGCCTGACCTGAATCTAAAGCAACCCGACACTGGTTCCGATGTGGTTGATATGAACGGTGCTGTTCCCGCCAGCAAGCTGGACCGCTGGGTTTGCGTCGGCCGTAGCATGGCTGTTGACGGCCGCAGCGCCGGTGCGGAGGCTGCCGCCGCGGCGCTGCTCGACCGGTCGGCCAAACTGCTGATCGTCTTCTGCTCGATTCATTACGACACGGCGGAAGTGCTCGAAGGCATTTGCTCGGTCACACCGGACGATGTGCTCGTCGTCGGTGGCACGTCGATGGGCGAGATCGCCGAGCGCAGCCCCGGGCTTGAGGAGATCGGGGTTGGATCGGCCGTCGTTGCGACGGCGCTGGGCGGCGCGGGCTTCGCTGTGAGCTCCAGCGTGGTGCGTCACGCAAGTGCCGATCGGCGCGAGTCCGGTGTCGCGGCTGCCTCGGCGATGTCCGGGATCGATTCACCGCACAAGGTGCTCCTCATGATTGTCGACGGGCTGACGCGCGAGCAGCACGAGCTGGTGCGCGGCGCGTATTCGGTGCTTGGGGCCTTGGTGCCGATGGTCGGCGGCTGCTCGGCGGACAACGTCGAGTACGCGCTCACCAATCAGTTCCACGGAACGGGCCGGGGCGTCGAGCAACTCGTTGATTCGATCGTCGCGGTCGGTCTTGGGTCGAGTGCTCCGATTGGCATCGGGATCGCCCACGGTTGGGCCAAGCAGGGCGAGCCGATGGTCGTCACCAGCAGTGACGGGGGTGAGGTATTCCTGATCGACGACGAACCAGCGCTCGACGTATATCTGCGCCGCATTGGCGCCGGTCGTTCGCTGCTCGGCGACGCCGACGCGTTTCGAGCGTCCGTCTTCGACCACCCGCTCGGGATGTCGCGTCGCAGCGGCGAGGACATTCGCGTCGTGCACAGCGCTGACGTCGAGCGGGGGTCGCTGCTGTGCCTCGCCGATGTCCCGCAGGGCGCGCTGGTTTGGACGATGACGACCGATACCGAGGCGCTCGTGGCTGCTGCCGGGCACTCTTGCGAGATGGCCGTGGATGGCCTCGGCGGTTCTGCACCCCTGGGCGTCGTGGTGTTCGACTGCGGCGCACGGAAACTCAAGCTCGGCCCGGACAACGTGAGGACAGAGCAGTCGGCAATTGCGAGGGCCGCCGCGGGCGCGCCGTTCGCCGGCTTCTACACGTTCGGAGAGATTGCGAGGACCAGGAGCTCGCGAGGGATGCACCATCTGACCGTCGTGACGCTCGCGCTGGCCTGATCGCATCCCGACCCCAGCTGAGCCGATGTCCTATCACTGGTCCATCCACCAGCTGACCGAGTACCTGGTGAGCGTCAGCAAACCGCAGGAGCCAGGGAGCGCGATCGTCGTCGCGCTCGAGCGAGCTATCGAGGCGCTGGACGCCGAGCTGGGCGCCGTGATCATCGACGGCGAGGTCCGCGGGAGCGTCGGGTTCGGGCTCCAGGGCGTGCCCGAAGCCTTCATCGCTACCGCGCGGGAGAGCGACGCCATGCAGATTCCCGAGGTCGGGAAGGCATATGTCGTGCACGGAGAGCTCGACAAGGTCGTCGGCCGCACGAGCGCCTCGGACTGCCGGCTGATCGTCGGGCGGCTTGGCGAGGGGTACGCCGCCGAAGAGGATCAGATGCTCCGCGGGATGGCGCTCGTACTGGGGCTCGTGCTCCACAACCTTCAGACGCTGCAGGTCGAACGCTCACGCCACCGGCTCGTCGAGTCCCTGCTTGAGATCCAGCGGGCGATCTCGGCCCACCGCCCGCTGGGCGAGCTGCTCGACGCGATCACCGCCGGCGCGTCGGCGCTGCTCGGCGGGTGCCCGATCGCGCTGCTGCTGACCAGCCCGCTGACGCCGGGCGCGCTCATGCCAGCCTCGGTCTACGACTGCCCCGACCTCGACGAGGCCACGCTGGCCGCCGCCAGTGAGATGGTCGCCACCAACCCAGCCGTGGCGGACGACTATGCGACCCAACACCAACCACTGCTTGCCGAGCGGGTCGTCGTCGGCGGCGAGACCGCTGGCTGCCTCGTAGCCCTGCCGGACCAGCACGGCGCACGGCGCCGCGATCAGGGCGAGTTGCTCACCGCGTTTGCCCAGCAAGTCAGCCTGGCGCTCACCGACGCGCGCTCACTTGAGGCCTTGCGCGATGCCCACCACGACTCGGTCACCGGCCTGCCAAACCGCCTCCTGTTCCTGGAAGGACTCGAGCAGGCGCGGCGCGTCGCACGCGCGCACGGGCACGATCTCACCGTCCTATTCATCGACCTCGACCGCTTCAAAGACGTCAATGACACCCTCGGCCATCAGGCGGGCGACGGGCTGCTCGCCGAGGTCGGCCGGCGGATCATCGCGTGCATACGCACCGAGGACACGGCCGCACGACTCGGCGGCGATGAGTTTTCAGTCCTGGTCGACCGCGGCGGCGTGGAAGCCGGAAGAAACCTGGCAGAGCGGATCATCGACAGCGTCACCAGACCGTTTATCATCTTCGGTCGCGAGACCCTGATCGGCGCAAGCGTGGGAATCGCGACGTTGACTCCCGCCCACGCGAACGCGGCAGCGCTTCTAAACGATGCCGACATCGCGATGTACTGCGCGAAGCGATCGGGCCGAGGCCGGTGGGCCGTCTTCGAACCGCACATGCACCAGGAGATCTTCAACCACCTCAACCTGCCAACCGGCGGCCAGCGCGGCAACCGCCTTTAGCCGACCCGGACGGGCGTACGCTGCCAGTCCTCGAGAGTGACCCGCGCGGAGCCTCGAGCCCTGGTGCGCGTAGCGACCCTCGTGCGCCCCTCTCTGTCAACGTCCGGCGAGACGCTCACCATCGAGGAATCAATGACCTTGAGGGCGAGAACGGAGAACGCCGGAGATGGTGGAGACGAGCATGAATGGAGCTGGGGCCGCTGAGGCTGCTGCCATCGGACAAACGCAGCCGTCAGGTCAGGCGACCGCCGCGCTGCCCCTTTTATGTTCTGCGTCCGGTTATGTTGTGCGGGCCGCCAGTGGACGACACTTACCCTGCTCAGGGCGAAATCCGTGCGTTGAGTGCAGCACATAATCGTCGCCGGCTTCGAGAGTCGACCCGCTGGCCAGGTGCTTGATACGGGCGCTCGGCGTCGTCGGCGCGAAGTTCTGGTCAGCGAACAACTTCTTCCCCAAGACCCCCGCCACGTCAGGGATGACGGCCTTCGGGCAGCAGGTCAAGACCACCATTCCCGAGGGTCACTCGCCGCCTCGGATCTCGGATGCGCCACCGCGCGAGCCTGGATCGGGCGGTCCGATTATGTTCTGCGCGTCAGCGAGCCAAAATGCGCTGAGCAGCGAAAACGCATCTCCCCGACCGCCCACAGCACATAACCAGACGCAGAACATAAAAGCGATAAGGGCTATCCATCTAACCGGAGTTGAGCTGGGGAGTGTTCCGCCAGGGCCGGTTGGCCGACGGGCGGTCGAGACTCGCGGGTCGTCCGCGCGTCGCCGGCGGGCTGCGGTGGGTGGTGCTCGGGCGCGGGTTGAGACAGAGCTCGCGGTAGCGGACGGGGTCGTGGCTGGCGGCGAGCTCCAGGACGCGGTAGAAGACCATGCCGCGGATTCGTGAGTGTCGGCGGTTGAAGCGGAAGACGAACTCGTCGAGGTAGAGGCTGAGGTGCGATTCGTCGACGGCGCCCTGGTGGGTGCCGAGCAGCCAGTGGTCCACGTGCGAGGCGATGCGGTGAACACCCGGCAGCAGCTCGTCCGCCTTCGTGCCTGGCTGCACGACGCGCTCGTGGGTGTAGAGGTCCTTGGTCGCCGGGCGGTAGGGCTGCCAGCCGTCGGTGATGACCGTCGCGCCCTGCTGGACGTGGTCGGTCAGGAACGTGCGTAGCGTCTCGCCAGATGCGTCGAGCAGCCACGCCATGCGGCAGCGCCCGAATCCTCGGGGTTCCACGCGCTCCACGGCGATCCCGACGAGCACCTTCTTGCCCACCGCGCGCCCACCGGCCAGACCGGCCTCGACCCCTCCGATATACGTCTCGTCGACCTCAACGCCGCCCTGGAGCAGCTCGCGGCCCGGCCGCACCAGGACCCAGCGCAAGCGGTGCAGCATCGCCCACGCCGTCTGGTAGGAGCCGATACCGAGCGCTCGCTGCAACGCGAGAGCCGAGATGCCATCCTTCTGCGTCGCGAACAACCAGCACGCCGTGAACCACACCGTCAGCGGCGTCCGCGTGCAGTCGAAGATCGTGCCCGCCGACGCCGACGTCCGCAAGCCACACTCCGAACACATCAGCCGCCCGTCGCCCAGGCGCCAGACACCGTGATGCACGCACCCCGAGCAGACGAAGCCCTCAGGCCAGCGCAGCCACTCCAGATACGCGTTTGGCGTGTCGTCCGAGCCGGCGAGACCGATGTCGATGACGGACCGGCGTGCCTATGCAGATCGGCGATTCTGCACGCCGCTCTGCCCGCCCTGCTTCCGGCGACTAGCAGGGCTGCGCGTCGTGGCTGCGGACGGACCTGCGTTGCGCGGCAACCAAGGGATGTCGCTCGATGGCGGCAAGAGCGAAGTTCTGGCGCTCCCAACACACGTGATCTCGCAGGTGCGGACCTCGGCGAGAACACCCATCGGCGGCGGTAGCGTGGTGGGGTGGCGCCGAACGACCATGCGGCGGTGGCGGATCGAGTGGTTGAGCGTCGCCGTGCTGTTGCGCTCGCGCGACACTACCGTGAGGCCGAAGGCCTTTCGATCGTGCAAATCGCCGATCGCCTGGGTCGCTCGCCCGCGACGATCAAGGCGTATTTCTACGATTCGACCGGCGAGAAGGCGCGGGCGGTGAAGGCCCGCTACCAGGGCGTGTGTCGTAGCTGTGGCGCATTACACGCATGGTAAGGGGGACGCCTACGCCTACTGCAAGGCGTGCCACCCCGGCGCGATCGAGCGCCGCTGGACGCGCGAACAGGTGCTCGGTGCGATGCGCGAGTGGCGCGCCCGCTACGGCTGTCTGCCGTCCTCCTACGACTGGTCCCGCACTCACGCCCGACGGCGCGGCGGTGACGCGCTCGAGCGACTGAGAGAAGGCGATTGGGCCTCGGCGAGCGTCGTGACTGAGATCTGCGGGACCTGGGCTGAGGCCCGCACAGCGGCACAGCAGGGCGAAGTCGCTCGATCGTGCGTTCGCCGGAGCGAGGAGCGATAGGTGTGCCTAGGCGCAGCCGCGACCGTCCGATCGACGCGGTGCCACGGCGGCTGCTCACAAGGGCCGAGGCGGCGGCGTCTCTGGGCATGAGCGTCGCGCACTTCGAACGGTACGTGCAGCCGTTCGTGAAGGTCGTGCCATGCGGCCAGCTACTGTTGATCGAGCCCGGCTCGCTCGATCGCTGGGTACAGGAGCACGCTCGCTTGGCCAGTGCAGTGGCGTGACGTCCGACTGTGCGCGAGGGCCTTGCCCCTGAGCCGTGAGCGCGGGATCATCGAACCCTGAGCGCTCCGACGGGACGACTGCCGGATTGGGGCAAAGCAACACTCACACTCTGATGGCGAGCAAATATCGCACGACCCGCAACCCCGGCCTGTATGTCGCGCACAGCATGGGCTGCCCGGCCTACGAGGACGATCAACGTCGCTGCCGATGCGAGGCCTCCTACCGAACGCGACGCCGGATCGACGGCAAGTCGCAATGGAGCCCCGTGTTTAAGGACCGCGCATCCGCACTCAGTTGGGATGGGCACGAAGCCAAAGCCGGGCAAGCGGTGCGCAGCGTGCGCCGCGCGGGGCCGACGTTCGAAGAGATCGCAACACAGTGCTGGGCGCTGGTCGAAGCCGGCACCTACGCACGGCGTCGAGGGCGCGCAAAGAGGCTCGGAGAGACAACAATCGCCGACTACCGCGGGGTGCTCTACGGCTCGAGGACGAGCAGGCGAGGCACATGCGACGCGGACGCAGTCGCGCTCGTCGATCGGTGCGGACGACGGCCAATCGCGGACCTCGATGAGGCCTATTGGCAATCGCTGGTCGATGAGCTTGTGGCCTCGGGGAAGTCCTATTCGCGGATCGCCACCTACATCGCCGTGATCCGCCACATCTACGCTTACGCGCGACGGGCCAACCGGCGCTTGGTACTCGCCGACCCGACGCGGGAACTTGAGATGCCAGCGAACGATGGCAAGGTTCGCGAGCGGGTCGCGACGAAAGAGGAGGCCGCGAAGCTGGTTGAGGCGCTTCCGGCCGTCGACCAGCCGGCGGCTCTCAGCTGGGAGCAGGTGATCGAGATCCGCCGCTCCGGCGAGAGCGCCATGGCCCTCGCGCGTCGCTTCGGAGTCAGCGACTCGCGGATCGGCAAGGTCCGCCGTGGCGGGCTCTACAAGGCGTGCGAGAGTCGCCGATCGGCAGAGTCAAGCGACCGTGCTGGGTGGGGGCTTGCCTTCTACACGGGGATGCGCCGCAGCGAGATCGGCCGCGCGCAGTGGCAGCACGTGTTCTGGAGCGCAGACGAGATCATGGTCGCCGCGTCGAAGTCCGAGGCCGGCGAGGGCCGTCGCGTGCCGATGGCCGGCCCGCTGAAGAAGCTGCTGCGCGAGGAGTGGATGCGCCAGGGCCGACCGAAGAAGGGGGCGATCGTGGCCCGCTCGGTGCACTCGGGCAAATGGCAGTCGCGCGCGGACAAAGGTTTGGGAGGAGGCAAAGCTTCAACGGATCACACTGCACGAGGCGCGCCATCCCTACGCGAGCTTCCTGATGGCGGCCGGCTACAACCTCAAGCAGATCCAGGAATACCTCGGCCACGCCGACCTCGTCACGACGGGCCGCTACATCAAGAACCTGCCGCTGCCCCGCGGTACGACCGAGCGCGCGAAGCTTGAGGCATATCTCGCTGCGTAGATTGGAGATCTGTAGTGCCGATGGGTGGACACACAGGTGGACACATTTGTCAGCGCCGTTGACGTTCGTCGGGGTCCGTAGAGCACCGACATGGGACGGACGGGACGGGGCATAAAGTGCCTACAAGCAGGGAAATGGCCGCAATAACGACGATGCCGGAGGAGGGACTCGAACCCCCGACACGCGGATTATGATTCCGCTGCTCTAACCGACTGAGCTACTCCGGCGTGGCACGCAGTGTAGTAAGGCTCGGCGGGTCCGCGGGGCCGTCGGGCTCGGAGCCGAACCGTATGATCCGGCGATGCTCGCCCGAGGCTGCTCGATGGACACGTTCCCGCGCCGATGGCTCGCATCGAAATCTGACGAGAACCTGCTGGCGATGATCGCGCCGACCAGCCGCTCGCCGGTTAGCGCGCAAGCGCGCAAACGCGCGCACGCAAAGCTGCGACAGCGCGCGAGCGACGCGCGGAGCGCGTGAAGCTCACCGCCGAGGTGCACGCCGCGGCTGCGCGCGCGTCCACGACGTTGCTGGCCGTGCCGAACGTCTCAGAGGGCCGCGACAGCGACAAGATCGCCTCGATCGGACGGGCTTTTGACGCCAGGCTGATTGACACCCACAGCGACCCCGATCACAACCGCACAGTCTTCACACTCGCTGGCGAGCCGGGCGCGCTCGCACCCGCACTGCTGCAGGGCGCAAGGCGAGCCCTCGCCGAGATAGACCTGCGCACGCACTCGGGCGTGCACCCGCGCGTCGGCGCGATCGACGTCGCACCGGTCGTCTACCTGAGCGCGTGCGACCGCGGCGCCGCGTGCGCGGAAGCGCTGCTGCTCGCTGATCTGTTGGGACATGAGCTGGGCCTCGCGGTATTCCTCTACGGCGAGCTCACGGACGGCAGGCGCACTCGTGCGGAGGTCCGGCGAGGCGGGCCACAGGGCTTGCAGCGACGGATCCAGCGCGGCGAGCTGGCGCCCGACTTCGGCCCGCGCACCCTGCGGCCGAGCGCCGGCGCGGTGCTGGTCGCAGCACGTCAGCCGTTGGTTGCGTTCAACGTCGAGCTCGAGCCTCCCGCGACGCTCGCGGACGCGAAGGCGATCGCCGCCGCGATTCGCGAAGGTGGTGTCGAGGGCTTGCGCGCGGTGAGGGCGATCGGCGTCTGGCTCGAGCACCGCGGCGCCGCCCAGGTGTCCACAAACGTCGAGGATCACAATGCGACCCGCCTGTGGGAAGTTGTGGAGGCGATCGCCCGCCACGCCTCGCCGGCCCGCGCCGAGCTCGTTGGCCTCGCTCCCGCGGCAGCTCTGGAGGGCTTTCCGAGCGGACTGCATCTGGACAACAGGCGGCTGCTCGAGCACGCACTGTCATTGCCTGACTCGCTTTGAGAGCCTCCGATATCGCCCGCGCCGGCGCCGGCTGATCGCACGCGCCGGCGCCGGCTGATCGCAGCGCGCAGCGCCGGGCTGCGCCGCCTGATCGCCGCGGCGTCGCCGCCGGACGCGACCAGCGCCATAATCACAGACACCCGATGGCGCAGACCAAACGAAAGCGACGCAGCAAGCACCGCGGCACAGCCGCCGGCATGATCCAGTCGCGCGGGCGCACCGGTCGCCCGCCGAGCCCGGAGGAGCGCAAGCAGGCGTCGCGCGAACAGGCGCGCGAGAAGCGACTCTCCAAGGCGCCCACCTGGCAGAGCGCAGCGAAGCGCGCCGGGTTGATCGCGGTGTTCCTGTTCGTGGTATTGGCGTTCGTGATGAAACCCAAGAAGGGCAACTCGCTGGGCGCAGCGGCGATCATCTCGCTGGTCGCGCTGTGCTTCTACATACCAACCGGCTACTACCTGGATAGGTTCATCCACCGTCGCGCGTTGGCTAAGCGAGCGGGGGGGGCGAAGAAATGATCGACGTCCGCATGTTCACCGTCGGACCGGTCCAGGAGAACTGCTTTGTATTGCGCGCCAAAGGCGCCGATACGGCGATTGTGGTCGACCCCGGCGAGGAGGCCGACCGGCTGCTGAAGGCGATCGAAGCGCTCGGCGTCAAGACCGTCGACGCGATCCTCCTGACCCACACGCACTTCGACCACGTCGGCGCCGTGGCGCCGCTGGCGCACGCGACCGGCGCGCCCGTCTACTGCCCTGAGCTTGAGCGCGCGGTGCTCGCCGACATCATGGCGTTTATCCCCTGGCCGGGCTTCGGCCCCTACGAGAGCTACGACGCCGATCACCTGGTCAAAGGCAGCGAGACGCTGGAGCTCGCCGGTCTGCAGATCGACGTGCGCTTCACGCCCGGACACAGCCCTGGTCATGTCACGTACGCGATCCGTGGCGAGGACGCGCTGTTCAGCGGCGACGTGCTGTTCCGCGGCTCCGTCGGCCGGGTGGATCTTCCCGGTGGCGACTGGCTGACACTGCTGGCATCGATCCAGTCACTGATCGAGGAGTTTCCCGCCGAGACCACCGTATACCCCGGGCACATGGGCGTGACCACGCTCGGCCATGAGCTCGCGACGAACCCGTTCCTGAGCGAACTGGCGCATAAGTGAGCCCGGCTGGCTCGCAGATGCGGCGATGATCCAGGCGCCGAAGGGGACTTTCGACGTCCTGCCGCTGGACGCCGAACGCCGCAGCCTGCTCGAGGCGCACGCGCGCAAGGTCCTCGGCGCCGCCGGCTACGGCAGGATCGAGACGCCTGTGTTCGAGGCAACCGAGCTGTTCTCGCGCGGGGTCGGCGAGGCGACCGACATCGTTCAGAAGGAGATGTACACGTTCGACGACGGCGGCGGACGCTCACTCACGTTGCGCCCGGAGGGGACCGCGCCGGTCTGTCGCGCGTACATCGAGCACGGCCTGCACAAGCAGCCCCAGCCAGCGAAGTTCTGGTACCTGTCGAGCTTCTTCCGCGCCGAGGCGCCCCAGCTCGGGCGCTACCGGCAATTCTGGCAGGTCGGCGCCGAAGCGATCGGCGCCGGCGGGCCCGAGACCGACGCCGAGCTGATCGTGCTGTTGGCGGAGCTGATCGACGCGATGGCGGTGAAGGGCGTGCGCTTGCGGATCGCTAGTCTCGGGTCGCCTGAGACGCGCGTCGAGTACCGCCAGGAGCTCGCCGACTACCTGCGCGCCAACGAGAGCGGCCTGTCGGCAGAGGCCAGGGCGCGGATCGATCTCAACCCGATGCGCGCTTTCGACTCTGGCGACCCGAGCACGCGCGCGGTCATGGCGCGAGCGCCGAAGCTGCTGGACCGGCTCGCGCCCGAGGACGCCGAGCATTTCGCCTCCGTGCGCGGCCTGCTCGACGCGACGGGCTTGCGGTACGAGCTCGACCCGACGCTGGTGCGCGGCCTTGATTACTACACGCGCACGCTGTTCGAGTTCACCAGCGACGCGCTCGGCGCGCAGTCCGGCGTGGGTGGCGGCGGACGTTACGACCGTCTGATCGAGCAGCTGGGCGGCAAGCGCACGCCCGCATGCGGCTGGGCGGCAGGGGTCGAGCGGATCCTGCTGGCTGGCGCCGAACAGCCTGTGGCGCCAAATCCGGTGGATCTGTTCGTCGCGCTGGCTCGTCGTGACTTCGCCAGCGCAACCGCCGCCTTCGGGCTGGCCCGTACGGCGCGCCGTGCGGGCCTTGCGGCGCAGCTCGAGCTGACTGGACGCTCGCTCAAGGGGCAGCTCAAGCACGCAGATCGGCTCGGTGCAAGATACGTGGCGATCGTGCAGGACGCGGACAGCGCGAGCTTGAAGGAGATGGGATCCGGCGAGCAGCAGGAGACGACCGTGACGGCTGTGATCCCAGCGATCCTGCGCGGGGGGGAGCTGCTGTGAAGCGCCCACCGCGTCCCAACCTGTACCGCGACTCCTGGTGTGGCGAGCTCACGGCTGCGCGCGCAGGTGCCACCGCGCGCGTAGCTGGCTGGGTTCATCGGCGCCGCGACCATGGCGGGCTGATCTTCATCGATCTGCGCGACCGCTCTGGAATCGTGCAGCTCGTGCTGCACCCCGGGAGTGCGCCCGAGGCACATGCGGCCGCGCACGCGCTGCGCTCCGAGGACGTCGTGAGCGCGCTCGGGACGGTCGTGCTGCGCGACAGCGTGAATGTCAACCCGAAGCTCGCGACCGGCGAGATCGAGCTGGCAGCCTCCGAGCTGGAGATCCTGGCAGACGCCGAAACGCCGCCGTTTCCAGTCGACGACGACGGCGCGGTTGAGGAGATTTTGAGGCTGCGCCACCGCTCGCTCGATCTGCGCCGCACACCGATGCGCGAGGCTCTCGAGCTGCGCCATCGCGTCGTCTCGACGATCCGCGAGGTACTCGACGCGCGCGACTTTCTCGATATCGAGACACCGTTCCTGACCCGTTCGACGCCTGAGGGCGCGCGCGACTTCCTCGTGCCCGCGCGCACCGAGCCGGGCTCCTTCTACGCGCTGCCGCAGTCGCCGCAGCTGTTCAAGCAGCTGCTGATGGTCGGTGGCCTGGAGCGCTATTACCAGATCGTTCGCTGCTTCCGCGACGAGGATTCGCGCGCGGATCGCCTGCCCGAGTTCACCCAGCTCGACGTCGAAATGGCGTTTGTCGAGGAGGACGACGTGATCGAGTGCATGGAGGCGGTGATGGGCGCCGTATTCGAGCGCGCCAGCTTTGAGATTGCGCCTCCACCGTGGCCTCGGATGTGCTTCGGCGAGGCGGTCGGACGCTTCGGGATAGACCGGCCCGATACGCGCTTCGGCCTCGAGCTGAAAGACCTCGGCGAAGCGCTCGCGGCATCGGAGTTCAAGGTCTTCTCCGGGGCGCTGGCGTGCGGCGGCGTCGTCAAGGCAATCAACGGCGGTGCACGCGCGCTACCCCGATCCGAGCTCGACGCGCTGACCGAACTGGCCAAGCAACACGGAGCCAAAGGGCTCGTGTGGGCGTTCGTGCAAGATGACGGCACGCTGCGCTCGCCGATCGCGAAGTTCCTCACGCCGGACGAGACCGCCGCGATCACGGCCAAGCTCGACGGCGCCAGCGGCGACCTGCTGCTGATCGTCGCCGACGAGCTGATGACGACCTCGCGGGCGCTCAGCGCGCTGCGGATGGAGCTCGCGCGACGCTTTGGTCTGATCCCCGCCGGGCGTCACGAGATCCTGTGGGTGGTCGAGTTCCCGGCGTTCTTCTGGGACGCCAAGGCCCGGCGCTGGGACTCCGCGCACCACCCTTTCACAGCGCCGCAGGGCAACTTCAACGACCCGGCCAGCCTCAGCTCGCGCGCCTACGACCTCGTGCTCGACGGCGCCGAGATCGGCGGCGGCTCGATCCGCATCCATGATGCTGACGTCCAGCGGCGAGTGTTCGAGCTGCTCGGGATCTCAGCGGAGGAGGCGCAGGCGCGGTTCGGCTTCCTGCTCGATGCGCTCCGCTACGGCGCACCGCCGCACGGTGGGATCGCGATGGGGATCGACCGGATCGTGGCGCTGCTCGCCGGCCGCGACAACATCCGCGAGGTGATCGCCTTCCCGAAGGCCACGAGTGGGGGAGACCCGCTCACGGGCGCGCCGGCGCCGGTTGACGACCTGCAGCTGCGCGAGCTCGGCCTGCGCCTGCGCTGAGCGGCCTATCCTCCTCGTCAATGGACGCGCTCGCGTTCGAGCATCACCTAACCTCGCCCCAGGGCCTGGGGCTGATTCCCGAGGACGCGTTCACGGTGACCGCGGGTGGCGGTGCCTGCTGCGACACGATCCGCTTCTCGCTGGCCACCGACGGCGAGCGCATCACCGCGGCCGGGTTCGACGCCGCCGGCTGCGGCGCCACCACTGCCGCAGCCTCAGCCGCGGTGACGCTGGCGCGCGCGCGCTCGCTGCTGGAAGCCGCTCGGATCGGCACCGGCACGATCGCGGCGGAGCTCGGCGGACTCAGCCCCGGCAAGCTGCACGCCGCCGAGCTGGTGGCCGACGCGCTTGCGCGGGCGCTGGGCGCCGCCGCCCGCGGGCGCGGCGCCCTGCCGGCACCGCTGCCACCGGACCCCGAGCGCACGCTGGTGGCGATCTCGGGCGGTGTTGACAGCGCCGTGGCGGCGCTGCTGTGTGCCCGCACGGGGACTGTCGTCGCGGTCACGCTGGAGCTGTGGGCCGACCGCGAGAACGACGCGCGGCGCAGCTGCTGCTCGGCGTCGGCCGTCGGACAAGCGCGCTCGCTCGCCCACTCGCTCGGGTTGCCGCATTTCACGATCGACCTGCGCGACGAGTTCCATGCCGGCGTGGTGGCGCCGTTCATCGCCGCCTTCGCCGCCGGCGAGACCCCGAACCCGTGCGTGAGCTGTAACGGTCGCGTGCGGCTCGACGCGATGATCGAGCTGGCCGACCGCCTCGGCGCTGCGTCGCTCGCAACCGGTCACTACGCCCGCGTGATCGTGGAGCCGGGCGCCCCCGGGGCGCTGCTGCGCGCGGCTGCAGATCCGGACAAGGACCAGACGTACATGCTGGCGGCGCTCGCGCCAGCGTCGCTGGCCCGCATGCGCTTTCCGCTCGGTGAGCTCACCAAGCCGCAGGTCAGGGAGCTGGCGCGGGGCGCCGGGCTGCCGGTCGCGGCAAAGCCGGACTCCCAGGATCTGTGCTTCCTGGCCGGAACCGACCGCGCACGCTTCCTGGAGCGCCACGGCGGGATCGGACGTCGCCCCGGTGAGATCGTCGACCGCGGCGGCACTGTGCTCGCGCTGCACGATGGCCAGGACGCCTTCACCGTCGGGCAGCGCCGCGGCATCGGCGTAGCCTCGACTGATCCCTTGTTCGTCCTCGACCGGGACGCGCAGCGCAACCGCGTTGTCGTCGGACCGCGCGAGGCGCTGCTGAGGCGTGTGGTGGCGATCCGCGACGTGCACCTGCAGCGCAGCGGCGCTCGCGTCAACGCCGTCAAGCTCCGTTACCGCTCCCGGGCGCTCGCCTGCCGGCTGCCGGGCGACCCGGTCGCTGGAGCTCACAACGCGCTAACGCTCGAGCTCAGCGAGCCGGCGGCGGGCGCTGCGCCCGGTCAGCTCGCGTGCCTGATGGACGCAGACACGGTGATCGGCTGGGGCACAATCGCCCGTATGCAGGTTGTAAACGCCGACGCCAGCAGCTAGCCTTGCGCGCGATGCAACGCGGGGGCCGCAATCTGATCATGCTCGCAGCCTCGATTGCGACCGCCGCCGCGGCGCTTGCGGTCGTGCCGGCGTCCGGCGCGTCGACCCCCGGCAGCTACGCGGTGAGCGCTCGGCTGATCGCGTTCGTGAGGGAAACCAACACGTCCCCGCCGGTCGTTTGGGTCGCCGACGGCAACGGCAGCCACGCTCGGAAGCTCGGCAACGGCGACCTGCCGGCCGTCGCTCCGGGCGGATCGATGGTCGCCGCTGAGCGCGAGTCCGGCGGCGTGGTGTTCCTTTACTCGACCTCCGGTGCGCCGATGCGAACGTTTCGCACCAGCGGCGATCCGGTTGCGTTCGCCTGGTCGCCGGACTCCCGATATCTCGCTGTCGAGATCGACAGCACCGCCCTCAACGGCGTCACCGGAGCCGGGCTGGCGGTGATCGACACAACCACCAACAGGTACAAGATGGTTGCCAGGGGCGACATCAACGGCGCCGGCTTCGCGGTCAACGGCTCGGACCGGATCGTGTACGGCTCCTCGCCGTCGCTCAACCAGAGCGCACCCGCCAACCTGTACACGATCGACCCTGATGGCTCGGCGCACGCTCAGATCACCCACGACGGCGTCAGCCTCGATCCGATCTGGGGCGCGAAGGGAATCGCCTTCGACCGTGAGCAGCGCCGCGGCCAGAACGCGGGCCCCGCCTACCAGGTCTGGCTGCTGAACGGCACGCATCTGCAGCAGCTGACGCACATGAGCATCCCGTCGCTGCTGGCTGGGCTCGTGCCGGTCGCGTTCTCAGCCAACGGCAACCGCATGATCGCCGGGTACGAGGGCGAGGACACAAACTACGCGTGGACGATCCAAATCAGCCCGCTGCGCGTTCGCCAGATTCCGGGCTTCGTCCAGGCCGGCGGGATCTCGCAGGACGGCAACTCGTTGCTGATCGACTCCGGCGCGTTCATGCAGTCCGCCGACCACGGGACGGTCGAGTCGATCCCGTTCGCCGCTTCCCATCCGGTGCAAAAGCTCGTTCGCGGCGCGCTCCCCAGCTGGAACCTCTGAGCGCGCAGCGCCGGGACGCTCGGCGAACTACGGGTGTCGGTCGTTCTCGATCGCCATTCAGCGGGTGGGCCACTTACACTGCACGTTGTGATGACCTCGGATGAAATCCGCCGCAACTACACGTCGTTCTTCGAGGAGCGCGATCACCTGCGGCTGCCGTCGGGCTCGCTGATCCCGGCGGGGCACGACCCGTCCGCGCTGTTCACGGTCGCCGGCATGCACCCACTCAAGCCGTACTTCTCGGGCGCTGAACGCCCGCCGCATCCGCGTGTGACCACGTGTCAGAAGACGTTCCGCACCGCCGACATCGAGATCATCGGCACGACCACGAGGCATCTGACGTTCTTCGAAATGCTCGGGAACTTCTCGTTCGGCGACTACTTCAAGCGCGAGGCTGTGCGGTTCGCCTGGGATCTCAGCCGAGAGGGGTTCGGATTTCCGGAGCAGGACATCTGGATCACCGTGTTCGGCGGCGACGAGCAGCTCGGTTTAGGTCCGGATGAGGAGGCGATCGAGGCCTGGCTGGGGGTGGGCGTTCCGCGCGAGCGGATCGTGCAATGCCGGCGTTCGGAGAACTTCTGGCAGGTAGGTCCCACCGGACCCTGCGGACCGTGCTCGGAACTGTACTTCGACCGCGGCGTGCAGCTCGGCGAGCCGGACGATCTGCCCGGCGGCGACAACGAGCGCTTCCTCGAGTACTGGAACCTGGTGTTCATGCAGTTCGACCAGAACCCCGAGAACACGCTGACGCCGCTGCCGGCGAAGAACATCGACACCGGCTTGGGGCTCAACCGCCTCGCGTCGATCCTGCAAAGCAAGGCGACTGTCTTCGAGACCGACCAGTTCGCGCCGCTGATCGAGCTCGGCGAACAGCTGTCCGGTCGTCGCTACGGACGGGATTTCCCGACCGACCGGGCGCTGCGGATCCTCGCCGATCACAGCCGTGCGATGACCTTCCTGATCGCCGACGGCATTGTGCCGTCCAACGATGGTCGCGGCTACGTGCTGCGCCGCATCATGCGGCGCGCGATCCTGCAGGGAAGCTCGACCCTGGAGCTTGCGCCCGGCTTCCTGCGGCGCTACGCCGAGGTCGTCACCGAACTGATGGGAGCGGAGTACGGCGAGCTGGCCGAGCAGCGGGACTCGGTCCACAAGTGGCTCGCCTCGGAGGAGGAGAGCTTCGGCCGTACGCTGCAGCAGGGCAGCGCCCTGCTCGCCGAGCTGATTGCTCGCGCCAGGGATCAGGGGGCTGAGGGCATCGCCGCTGCTGACGCGTTCCTCCTGCACGACACGCACGGTTTCCCGTTCGATCTGACGCTCGAGCTTGTCGCTGAGCACGGCCTCGGCGTCGACGAGGAGGGGTTCGAGTCGTTGATGGAGGATCAGCGCCGCAAGTCACGAGTGGCACCAGGGCGCAGTCACGGTGGCGAGGCGCTGCGAGAGCATGCGCTGGCGCTGGCCGCCGATGCCGGCTTCGCCACGGAGTTTAAGGGCTACGAGTCGACCGAGGTGAGCACGACCGTCGGTGCCGTCGCGCCTGACAACGGGCGGCTGCTCGTGAAGCTGGTCGAGTCACCGTTCTATGCGACCGGCGGTGGCCAGGTGTCTGATTCAGGCTGGGTGGAGTGCGAGGACGGTGGCTGCGTGGCTCGCGTCGACGAGGTGCTACGGCTCGGCGATGACCAGGTTGTTGCGCTCCTGCCGGAGGGCGGACACGAGCTGGCGGCCGGCGAGCGCGTACGCGCGCGTGTGGACCATTTCGCCCGTCACGCGACTGAGTGCAACCACACCGCAACGCACCTGCTGCATGCCGCGCTGCGCGTGCGGCTCGGGACCCACGTCCGTCAGGCCGGCTCGTATGTCGGCCCCGACAAGCTGCGATTCGATTTCACGCACGGCAGTTCGCTCGCGCCGGAGGATCTGTCGGATGTCGAGCAGACCGTCAACGACTGGATCACCATGGGCTACCCGGTACGCGCATTCACGACCACCCTGGACCAGGCGAAGGCGCTCGGCGCGATGGCGCTGTTCGGCGAGAAGTACGGCGAGGTTGTGCGCATGATCGAGGTCGGCGACGGCTCGTTCTCGCGCGAGTTGTGCGGCGGCACGCACGTCCACTCGACCGCCGAGATCGCGCTCCTCAAGATCACAGGGGAGACCTCCAGCGCAGCTAACGTCCGACGGATCGAAGCGGTGACCGGGCCTGTCGCGGTGACCCTCATGCGTGAGCACGACCGCGCCCTCAGCGAGGCCGCACAGACCCTGCGCGTGCCACCCGAGCGCGTCCCCGATATGGTCAGCGAGCTGCACGCGCGGATTCAGGAGACCGAGCGCATCGCCAAGCACGAGCGCCCCGGTGGTTCGATCGACATCGAGGAGCTGGCCCGCTCGGCCTCGGTGCTCGACGGCGCAAGCGTGCTCACCGCGGTGGTTGCGGATCTCGACGGCCAGGCGCTGCTGGACCTCCTCGACGGCTTGAAGGCAAAGCTCGACGACGGCGTGATCGTGCTCGGCTCGAGTACCGGCGGCAAGGTGGACCTTCTCGCCGCCGTATCTCCGACGCTGGTTACGCGTGGAGTCAGTGCCGCCCGGATCGTGAAGGCGGCGGCAGCGGTCGTCGGCGGTGGTGGCGGCGGCCGGGACACGCTCGCGAGGGCTGGCGGGCGCGAGCCGTCGAAACTCGATGAAGCGATCGGTACCGCCCGTGCGGCGATCGAGGCCGCGCTCGGCTGAAGGGCCGCTTGCGGGTCCTGGCGCTCGACTACGGCAGCGCGCGGTGCGGATGCGCTGTGAGTGATCCGACCGGCGTTCTGGCGACGCCGATCGAGGTCGTCGCGGCGCCGGGCTCGCGCCGTGGGCTCGCGCGCCTGGAGGCACTGGTCGCGGAGCTCGGAGCCGGGCAGGTCGTGGTGGGGCTGCCGCTGACGCTTTCCGGCGGCGAGTCGAGGCAGACGCGCGAGACGCGCGCGTTCTTAGCCGTGCTGTCAGCGCGGCTAACGGTGCCCGTGGAGCTGTACGACGAGCGGTTCACGACGAAGCTGGCAGAGCGCCATGGGGGAGAGGCGGCCGAGGATTCGCGAGCCGCTGCGTACCTGCTCGAGGGCTGGCTGCACGCTCATGCACGCGCTAACGAGCGGGACGCAAGTGTCTGAGTCGCGGGAGCGGACCGACGTCGAGCGAGAGGCGGCGCGCCGCGAACGCGAGCTGCGTCGCGCCGGCACCAGCCGCTCCGCTCACGACCGGGCGGGCGCCGAGCGCCCGGCGGAGCCCGTGCGCTCGATCGACGGCGCCGAGCTGCCACCGATCCGGGTGACCAGAGCCCCGCCTGTCAACCGCTCGCAGCGCCAGCAGGGCCGGCCGGTCCGATCCGTGGGCAAAGCGCGCCGGGCGCCCGAGAAAGGCAAAGGCGCGCTGATCGCGCGCCGCGTCGCCGCCGTCGGCGTCCTGGTGACGGCACTCGCCGTGGTCTGGTTCCTGGTCGAGCTGTTCCAGCCGTTCCACGGCTCCGGCCACGGTACCGTCGTCGTCCGGGTTCCGCACGACGCGAGCTCAAGCCAGGTAGGAGACCTCCTTGCGCACGATGGAGTGATCTCCTCCGCGTTCCTCTTCGATCTCAGAGCGACGCTCGATGGAGACCGTGGCAAGCTGTTCGCCGGCACCTACCGCATGCCGCTCGGGACGAGCTACGGCAACGCGCTGATGATCCTGACGACACCGCCGGCGGCCGCGAAGGTCACGAACGCCCTCATCATCCCGGGTCTTTCGCGCGAGCGGGTCGACGCGCTGCTGCGCTCCCAGCACGTCCCCGGCAGCTACCTGGCGGACACCCGCCGTTCGCGGCTGCTTGACCCCACCCACTACGGTGCCCCGCGCGACACGCCGACGCTGGAGGGCTTCCTGTTCCCGGACACCTATCAGGTGCTCGCGCCGCTGCGGATCGGCGAGCTCGTCGACGATCAGCTCGAGACCTTCAAGCAGCAGTTCGCCACGATCAACATGGCCTACGCGCGCTCCAGGCACATGACCCCATATGACGTCCTGATCATCGCCTCGATCGTGCAGGGGGAGGCCGCCACCAGGCGCGACGTCAGCCTCGTCGCCTCGGTGATCTACAACCGGCTCGCGCGGGGAATGGCGCTCGGCTCGGACGCCACCACGCGTTACGCGGCGGGCAACTACACGCGCCCGCTGACCACATCGCAGATCAACTCGCCCTCGCCCTGGAACACCAGAGTCCACACAGGTCTTCCGCCGACGCCGATTAACAGCCCCGGTATGTCGGCAATCGAGGCCGCCGCGCACCCGCCGTCAACCAACTACCTGTACTTCATCGTGAAGCCGTGCGGCAACGGCGCGCTCGAGTACGCATCGAACTACCGGCAGTTCCTCGTCGAGGACCAGGCGTACGAGACGGCGAGCGCCAAGCGCGCCGGCAACTCGCCCGAGTTCTGCTCAGCGCACCATGGCTGAGCGGGCAGCGGCTGAGCCTACTGCGCAGGGCGCGGCGGTCCGGCGAACCCGGCTCGGCGTGCTCGGCTGGCCCGTCGCGCACAGCCGCTCGCCGGCGATGCACAACGCGGCCCTGCGGGCCGCCGCAATGCACGATTGGCGCTACCAACTGCTGCCGGTGCCCCCAGCGCTGTTCGCCGACACCGCTCTGGCGCTGCCGGCTGCCGGCTTCCGTGCTGTTAACGTCACGATCCCCCACAAGCTCGGCGCGCTTGCGCTCTGCAGCCAGCCCACCGTCCGGGCGCGCGCGATCGGCGCTGCGAATACGCTCGTGTTCTGCGAGGACGGCACGATCGCGGCGGACAACACCGACGCGCCGGCACTGATCGGCGCTCTGCCGTTTGCTCTGAGGGGCCGCACGGCGCTCGTGCTCGGCGCCGGTGGCAGCGCGCGCGCCGCCGTATGGGCGCTGCTGAATTCCGGCGCCGCCGAGGTCAAGGTCTATAACCGCACCGCGGAACGAGCGCACGCGCTGTGCGAGCAGCTCGGCGGGACGCCGGTCGCAGCGGTGGACGGCGCCGATCTGCTCGTGCACTGTACGCCGATCGGCCTGCACGCCGCATCCGGCGAAGCGCAGCAATTGCCGCTTGCGGTCGACCTGCTCGAGCGCTTCGGTTTCGTCGCCGATTTTGCTTACAGGCAGGGCGGCACGGAGCTCGTCAATGCCGCCCGCGCGCGCGGGATCGGCGCCGTCGATGGCCTTGAGCTGCTGGTCGGACAGGGTGCGCTGAGCTTTGAGCAGTTCACCGGCCGCCAGGCGCCCGTGGCGGCGATGCGCGCTGCCGTCGGATTGCCATCGTTATGATCGGCCGCCGGTGATCATGCAGGTCCTGCACGACAAACTGGCTGGTGCACTGCGGGTGCCCGAGGTGACCCGGACGTGAGCGAGGAGCCCCGCAGCGTCTGCTCGCCCTGCCGCGGCATGGGGATCCTGACCTCAAACAAGGGAGGCACCCCACACGCCGTCCCCTGTCCGTGGTGCGGCGGCACTGGGCGCTTCCAGTCCGGGCGCGACGCGCAGGCAGCCGGCGCCGCCGCTGATACGGCTTCCGTTGACGATCAGCCATCGGCGTGAACCTGCGCACGCTCTCGGTTCGCGATACGCTGATCGTGCTGGCAGGTGTCGCGGTGGCGATCTGCGCACTTGTGATCAAAACTGGAGCGCACGACATCCTGCTCGCGCTCGCGCTCGTCGTGGTGCTGGTTCCGGTCACGATCAGCGACCTCGACAGCAGGATCATCCCGAACGCCATCACCGGCCCGGCGGCGGTGGCGGCGCTCGCGATCGGCCTTGCCACCGATCTCGACGCCGTCCCCGGCCAGCTGATCGGCGGCACGGCTGCGGGGGGCTTCCTGCTGCTGTTCGCACTGGCGTATCGGCGCGGGCTCGGCATGGGCGACGTCAAGCTTGGCGGCGTGCTCGGCCTGTACCTGAGCGCCTCGGTGGCGGTCGCGATCGTGGTCGCCGTGCTCTCCTCCGCGATTCTCGGCGTCGTCGTGATCGCGCGCGTCGGCGTCAGCAAAGGTCGCAAGACCTATTTCCCGTTCGGCCCGTTCCTAGCACTCGGCGCCGTCGTCGGATTGCTGGCCGGACCGCAGATCGTGCACTGGTACGTGCACTCGTTGCACTAGGCCGTGCGGGTGAGCCCGGTTATGCCAAAGGGGTTCCCACCGAGCCCATCCGGTAGGGGCTCGTGGTCACCGCTCGTGGCGCGGCCGACGCGTAACCTGTGAGCTTGGATGGTGCTGCGTTTGACGACCGCCGGCGAGTCGCACGGCCCCGGCCTCACGTGTCTGATCGAGGGTCTGCCCGCCGGTCTGATACTCGAGCGTGAAGCGATCGATCGTGATCTCGCGCGCCGGCAGCTCGGTTACGGCCGCGGCGGCAGGATGAAGATCGAGCGAGACCGCGCGGAGGTGACCGCGGGAGTGCGCCACGGGCGTACGCTCGGGGGCCCGATCGCGCTGCAGATCGCCAACCGCGACTACGCCAACTGGGAGGAGCGGATGAACCCGTGGCCGGTCCCGGGGGACCTCCCGGAGGTCCACTTGCCCCGCCCCGGACACGCCGACCTCGTAGGCACCCAGAAGTACGGTCTCAGCGACGTGCGTGACATCCTCGAGCGCGCGAGCGCTCGCGAGACAGCCGCGCGGGTGGCAGGTGGTGCGGTCGCCAAAGCAGTGCTGCGCGCGCTCGGAGTGCAGATCCGCTCGCACGTGCTCCAGATCGCATCGGTCAGGGCACCGCGCCGCGACGATCTCGGCGTGCAGGACTTCGCCACGATCGACGAGTCGCCGGTCCGTTGTCTCGACGCTGATGCCGGGCGCGCGATGGTGGCTGAGATCGACGCGCTGCGAAAGGCTAATGAGTCGCTCGGAGGAAGCTTCGAAGTGCGTGCGTTCGGGCTCGTGCCAGGGCTGGGCTCGCACATCTCGTGGGAGGAGCGACTCGACGGCCGGCTGGCCCAGGCGATCGTGTCGATCCAGGCGATCAAAGCGGTCTCGATCGGCGACGGCTTCGAGGTGGCAGGACTCCCGGGCTCGCAGGCGCAGGACGAGATCTTCTACGACGAGGCGCACGGCTACTATCGGCTCACGAACCACGCCGGCGGGATCGAGGGTGGTATGAGCAACGGACAGACGCTGGTCGTCCGGGGCTCGATGAAGCCGCTGCCGACCCTCACCAAGCCGCTGCGTTCGGTCGACACCGCCACGCACGAGCCGGCGCAGGCGCTGCGGGAGCGCACCGATTCGTGCACCGTTCCGGCTGCCGGCGTGGTTGCGGAGGCGATGGTCGCGCTTGTGCTCGCCGACGCGTACCGCAGCAAGTTCGGCGGCGATCACATCGACGACATGCGCGGCGCGCTGGCCGCCTACGAGGAGCGGATCGGATGGCACAGGAGATGAGCGTTGCAACGGCGCCGGCGCCGTCGGGCGCCGCCGCCGGGAAGTCGGTGCTGATCGGGTTCATGGGCGCCGGCAAGAGCACCGCCGTGCGCGCCCTGGGCGTGCGCGCCGTCGATCTCGACGAGGTGATCGAGCAGCGTCTTGGTCGCAGCGTCGCCGCGGTGTTCGCGCAGGACGGGGAGGCGGCCTTCCGCGAGGCTGAGGAGCGGATCACGCTGGAGTTGCTGGCCGACCCGGACCCGCGCGTGCTCGCATTGGGGGGCGGGGCAATCGGCTCCGAACGGATCCGTGAGGCACTTCGCCGCTGCCGCGTGATCTGGCTCGACGTGTCCGTGGATCACGCTTGGCAGCGGGTCAGCCGCGGCGGCGAACGGCCGCTGACCGCAAGCATGCAAGGCTTCTACGAGCTGCACGAGGCTCGCCGCCCGCTGTACGAGGCCGTTGCCGACGTAGTCGTGCCGGCGTCGCGCTCGAAGGAGATCGGGAAGGTGCTGGACGCCCTGGAGGGCCTGCCGGAACGCGGCGTGCGGGTGCTCTGGGCCACCAGCGCCTCGGGCGACTATCCCGTCTACATCGGCGCCGGTCTGGTGATCGATCAGCGCTTCTGGCCCGCGAGCGTGCCGGGGCGGCGGCTGCTGGTGACCGACGGCAACGCCGCCTGGCTGTACGCCGATGCGCTCGAGCCGCTCGCCGGACGGGTCGCGATCATGCCTGGCGAGCAATCCAAAACGATCGCCCACGCCGAAATCGTGTGGACCGAGCTGGCGCGCAACGGCGCCACCCGCCATGACGTGATCGTCGCGCTCGGAGGCGGCGTTGTCGGCGACCTCGCCGGATTCTGCGCCGCGACCTACCAGCGCGGAATGCGCTTTGTGCAGGTTCCGACGACGCTGGTCGCGCAAGTCGACTCGGCGTATGGCGGCAAGACCGGGGTCGATCTGCCGGAAGCGAAGAACTACGTCGGCGCGTTCCACCAGCCCTCCGCGGTGATCGCCGACACGGCAACCCTGCAGTCGCTGCCGGCCGCGGAGGTAGCCGCCGGTTACGCCGAGATAGTCAAGACGGCCTTGATCGCCGGCGGCCAGCTGTGGGAGCGGGTGCGGCATGGAGCCCAGCCGACCGATAGCACGGTGATCGCACGCTGCGCGCTGACGAAGCTGCGGATCGTCGCGCAGGACGAGCGCGATGGCGGCCTGCGCCAGGTCCTGAACCTGGGTCACACCGTCGCGCATGCGATCGAGACCGTGACCGGCTACGCACGCTACCGTCACGGCGAGGCCGTGGGGCTCGGGCTGCTGGCGGCACTGCGGCTCTCAGGTGCCGGCGAGTTGCGCGACGAAGTCCGCGAGCTGCTCGTTGCGAAGGATCTTCCGGTCGCGATGCGCGGAGCCGACTTGGACGCGGTGGTGCGCGCGACCGGGCGCGATAAGAAGCGCGTTGGTGAGGGCCCGGTGCCGTTCGTGCTGCTGCAGCGGCCGGGGCGGCCGCAGACCGGCTGCACGGTTGATCCAGCAGAGCTGCGCGCCGCCGTAAAGGAATTGTGCGTCAGATGAGCGCGCGCAGACGCATCGAGGTCATGCACGGCGTCAACCTCAACCAGCTCGGGCGGCGCAAGCCTGAGCACTACGGCAGCCTCACGCTCGCCGAGCTGGAGACCCGGATCAAGGCCTTCGCGGCCGAGCTCGGCGTCGCCGTCGGCCTGTTCGCGACAAACCACGAGGGCGAGTTCGTCGAGCGCCTGCACGCGCTCAACGAGCAGGCCGACGGGATCGTCCTGAACCCCGGAGCTTGGACGCACTACTCTTACGCGATCCGCGACGCGCTCGAGCTCGCGGATCTGCCGGCGGTCGAAGTGCATCTGTCCAACGTCGACGCGCGCGAGGAGTGGCGGCGGCGCTCGGTGATCACCGATCTCTGCATCGGCCGGGTCTCAGGCAAGGGCGCGGACGGCTACCGTGAAGCGCTTGAGCTGGTGCGCGGGCGCCTGGCGCCATGAGTGACCGCTGCGAGCGGCTGCAGGCTTTGCTTCCCGACGCCGGGATCGACCTGCTGCTGGTCAGCGAGCTTGTCAACGTCCGCTATCTAACCGGCTACAGCGGCAGCAACGGGCTTGCGCTCCTCGGCGCCGGGATGCGCAGCTTCGTCACCGACTACCGCTACGTGGAGCAGGCGGCAGCGGAAGTTGATCGCGCTTTCGAGCGCGTGCGCGCCTCGCAGGATCTCGTGGAGTCACTCGCGGACCTGCTGCCCGAGGGACGGCTGCGACTGGGCTTCGATGACCGCCACATGTCCGTGCACGAGCATCGCCGCCTCCGCGAGCTGCTGGATGTGCGGGTCGAGTTGATCGCATCCGGCGGGCTCGTCGAGCGGCTGCGCGAAGTCAAGGAAGCCGGTGAGATCGAGCGGATCGCGGCTGCCTGCGCGCTGGCAGATGCGGCTTTTGAGAGCCTCGTGCGGGGCGGGCTCGTGGGGCGCACCGAGCGACAGCTCGCGATCGCGCTCGAGCATCAGATGCGCAGGCTGGGAGCGGAGGGGCCGAGCTTCGACTCGATCGTTGCGGGCGGTCCGCACGGCGCGCTGCCGCACGCGCAGCCGCGCGAAGTCGCCGTGGAGCGCGGCGACCTGGTCGTGATCGACTGGGGTGCGCGGCTCGACGGCTACTGCTCCGATTGCACCCGCACAGTCGCCGCAGGCGAGCCGGGGGCCGAGGCTCGCGCCGCCTATGAGCTCGTGCGGCAGGCTCAACTGGCTGGTGTACAGGCGGTCACGGCTGGCGCCGGCGGGCGGGAGGTCGATGCACAAGCGCGCGCGATCATCGAGGCCGGCGGCGAGGGTGAGCACTTCGGCCACGGTCTCGGTCACGGTGTCGGACTCGAGATCCACGAGGCTCCGCGGCTCTCGCAACGCTCCGAGGACGAACTGGCAGCGGGCAACGTGGTGACCGTCGAGCCGGGCATCTACCTGCCGGGACGGTTTGGCATCCGGATCGAGGATCTCCTGGTGGTGCTCCAGGACGGGGCGAGGATCCTGACATCGATCGGCAAGGACCTGATTCTGAGCGACTGAGATGGGCGCGTCGCCGTGTCGCGTCGCGCGTGTCGCGCGATACCCAATACGCGATACGAGAACGGCTGAGATTCGGGAGAGCCCCCGGCGAAGCCGGCCGATGCGCACGTTCCAGCTACCCTCAGTCGACGAGACCAACGTAAGAGTCATATGTCCATCAGCACCAATCAGTTCAAGAACGGCAATCACATCGACGTCGAGGGCACGATCTTCAAGATCGTCGAGTTCCAGCACGTCAAGCCCGGCAAGGGCGGCGCCTTCGTGCGCACGAAGCTGCGACGCGCCAGCGACGGCGCCGTGATCGACCGCACGTTCCGCGCAGGCGAAAAGTTCCGTTCGGTCCGCACGGAGGTGCGCTCGATGCAGTTCCTCTACAAGGACGGCACGGACGCCCATTTTATGGACTCAGAGTCCTACGAGCAGCTGACGATCCCCGAGTCGGCGATCGCCGACGCGCTGCGCTTCATGAAGGAGTCGCAGGTGGTCGAGCTGCTCTACATCGACGAGCAGCCCGCGGACGTGCAGCTTCCCAGCGCGACCGACCTCGAGGTCACCGAGACCGAGCCCGGCGTGCGTGGAGACACCGCCTCCGGCGGCGGTAGCAAGCCGGCGGTGCTCGAGACCGGCGCGCGCATTCAGGTCCCGCTGTTCGTCAACATCGGTGACGTCGTGAGGGTCGATACGCGCTCGGGCGTGTACATGTCACGTGCGTAGGACCGAACAGCGTCGCGCTGCGATCTGGGCGCTGTATCAGAGTGACCTGCTCGAGAAGCCGCTCGAGCAAACCTTTCCGCGCGACGTGCACGCGTTCACCCGCGCGCTTGCGTTGGGGGTGCGAGACCGCCAGGCCGAGCTCGACGAGCTGATCTCGCGCTATGCGACCGGCTGGTCGCTTAGCCGGATCGCCCCGCTCGAGCGCTCGATCCTACGGGTCGCGCTGCTGGAGATGAGGCACGCCGACGCGCTCCCGGGCGACCATGCGATCCCGCCGGAAGGAGCGATCGACGAGGCGGTGGAGACGGCCAAGCGATTTTGCGGTGCGGAGGCGCCCGGATTCCTCAACGGGATCCTGGCGGCGGCGCTCCGCGAGCGCGACGAAACCTGAGCGACCCCCACACCACTCGGCTGCTCCCGGCTCAATCCGTCATCGCCGCGAGTAGCTCCTCCTCGGCGGAGCTTTCGGCGAGATCGAACTGGAAGTGGGCGACCATGCCGCGCAGCGCGTCGGCGGTGCCGGACAGCTCCCCGGCGGAGGCGGCGATCTGTCCTGCCGAGGCCGACGTCTGATCGGTCGAGGCGGACACCTGCTGTGTGGAGGCGGACGACTGTTCGGCGACGGCCGCGACCTCCTCGATGTTCTGCTGCATGCTGTTGGCGCTCGCGGCGATCTCCTGGGAGGCGGCGGCGATCTGCTCGATCTGAGCTGCCATGTCCTCGACCGAGGAGCCGATCTGCAGGAACGCCAAGCGCGTCTGCTCGACGACGCTAACGCCCTCCTGGGTGCGCCTGGCGCCCTGATCGACGACCTCGACCGCATCGCTGGTCTCGGACTGAATCGCGCCGATCAGCCGCGAGATCTCGTTCGCCGCGCCGTGAGACTCCTCAGCAAGCTTGCCCACCTCAGCTGCGACGACCGCGAACCCACGTCCCTGCTCGCCCGCTCTCGCGGCCTCGATCGCGGCGTTCAGCGCCAGCAGGTTTGTCTGCTCCGCGATTGCGCCGATCGTCTCCACGATCTTGCCGATCTGCACTGACTTGGATGCCAGCTCACGAATCGCTCGGCTGGCCTGCTGCGAGGAATCCCGCACCGACTGCATCGCATCGTCGGCCTGCTTGGAAGCACTCACGCCCTGCGCGACCACCTGACGCGCCTGTTGCGCGACCTCGGCCGTGTGCTGCGCGTTCTGCGCGGCGTCGCTAACCGCCCGCGAAACGTCCTGCGCGGAGTGCTTGGCCTGTCCGACGACCCGCACCTGGCGCTCGGCGCCGTGTGCGATCTCCCCGATCGCCAAGGCGATCTCGGCGGTCGCCCGGCCGGCCTCATCGGATGTCGTCGCCATCTGCTGCGAAGCCGTCGAGAGCCGGCCGGCAGAGCCTGACATCTGGCCGACGAGCTTGTTCAACTGCGAGCGGGTGCCATTGTAGGCGTCGATTGCGGCGACGAACCGATCGCGAACGCCGTTGACCGCCTCGGCGATCCGGCCCAGCTCATCACCGGGCGGGTTTTCGATCGGCGGCGTGAGCGCTTGCACGGGCACCGTCAGGTCGCCGTTGGAGAGCGCCTCGAGCCCGGCCTTGAGGTCGGTCGCGCAGTGGTCGCGCAGCGAGGCGAGCCGCTCCAGCACCACGTCGGCCGTGCGCTTGATCGAGCGCGAGACCAGCAGGCTGGTGGCCGTTGCGAGCGCGAGCGCGGCTAGGCTGATCAGCACGAGCAGCAGAACGGCGCTCGAGACCGAACTCGACTCTTCCGCCCGAGCCTGCCTCTGGAGGCTCGCGGCGTAATTCAGGAGCGCCTGCGAAAGGTCGTCCCCGCGGGTGTTGGCCGTCCCGTTCTCCCACGCGGAGGAAGCCGCGTATTGACCCGTGCGCCACAGCTGCTCGCCCTGGGCATCGGCCTGCTGCCAGGCCGAGAAGAGCGACTGGACCTGCGCCAGCGCGGCCTTGTCAGAGCTTGTCCTAGCGAGCCGCCGCAACCCGCCGAACGCGCTCTGATAGGCGGCGACGTCGCCTGTATGCATGACGCTGCCGTCGGGGTTGAGCAGGAGCTTGTGGAGTGCTGCGTCCTGGCCCTCCGAGATCCGCATGTTGTACGCCATCGCGCTCGCCTCGGCCGCGAGCACCGCATTGCGATACCCGTTCTGCGTGCCACTGGCGACGCTCGAGGTGCGCAGCAGTCCGATCGTGATCGCGATCAGGAAGATCGCCGATACGGATCCGAAAGACAGCGCCAGCTTCGCGCTCAGCGAAATGTCGCGTATGTTCACGATTGCCCTCGTCGTTTGTGGCCCCGCTCCGATCATCGGCTCCGCGACACAGCTCTTGAGCGAACAGGCTTGGCGCGTAGCGGGAGCGGTTGCTGGCGGCGAGTCCGGCTAAGACGTTTGTAGGAGTAGTTAGCGTTGGGGACGGCAGGCCAGCACAATGCGCTGCATGCGATTACTGGTGGTGGACGATGATCGTGGGCTGCGTGAAGTGCTGCGGCGCGCGCTGGCGCTCGACGGCTACGAGGTGCGCCTGGCGGAGGGAGGGGCTTCGGCGCTGACCGAGGTGGACAGCTCGGTGCCCGATGCCGTTGTGCTCGACATCGGCCTGCCCGACATCGACGGCCTAGCGGTCTGCCGGCATCTGCGCCGCGCTGGTAACCGAGTGCCGGTGCTGATGCTGACCGCGCGCGACGCGGTGTCGGACCGCATCGAGGGTCTCGACGCGGGCGCCGACGACTATCTCGTGAAGCCGTTCGACATCGACGAGCTTCGGGCCCGGCTGCGGGCGTTGCTGCGCCGCTCGGGTCCCGACGGAGCGGCGCTCGATGGAGCGCTGTCATTCGGCGATCTGCGTCTGGACCCCGCCCGCCACGGTGCGACGCTCGGAGCGCGGTTCGCCGAGCTCACTCGCACCGAGTACCAGCTGCTCGAGTTGCTGATGCGCAACCCACGTCGGGTATTGCCGCACAGCCTGATCTACGATCGCGTCTGGGGATACGACTTCGGGCCGACGTCGAACGCTTTGCGCGTCTACATCGGCTACCTGCGCCGTAAGCTCCAGGACGTCGGCGCGACCTGCGAGATCCACACCGTAAGGGGTGTGGGCTACGCGCTGCGGGAGGGAGGGGCGAGCCCGTGAGCCTGCGCGTGCGGCTGGGGCTGGCAGCCGGTGTGGCCGTCTCGTTCGCGGTCGTAGCGGTTGCGGTGTCGGCGTACGCGGGCACCCGCTCGGAGCTGCTTAGCCAGCTCGACAGAACGATCGAGCAGCTCGCGCAACCGGCGGTGCAGAAGGTCATGGGCGGTCCCGGCCAGTCCTCGCCCGGGTCGTCGGTCCAGTCCTCGCCCGGGTCGGTCCGGACTGCACCCGGCGTGTTTTCGCCGATCGTCCAGCGCCGCATCTGCGGCGGCGCCGACCCCGACGGGGGAGCTGGTCTGGACCGTCCGGGAGCGCCGCCGTTCGGAGGACCGACTGGGACGTTCACGCTCGTCTGTGCCGGTGGCGGCAGCTACAGCCCGAAGGATTCGATCCCCGTGGACGCGCGAGCGCGCGCGCTCGCGGCGAGTGGCCAGGGCGAGTACTTCACCGACGTAAACGTACGTAGCACACGTCTACGCGTGCTCGTCACAGGCGTCGGGTCGACCGGCGCACTGATGGTCGCGCTGCCGCTGACGAGTGTCGATCTGGCCCTGGCGGGCCAGAAGCTGCTGCTGCTGCTGATCGCCGCAGGCGGGATCGCGCTGGCGGCGCTGCTCGGCATGCTGGTTGCGCGGACCGCGTTGGCGCCGATCGCCTGCTTCACGCGGCAGACCGAAGCGATCGCGGCGCGGCCGGAGATGCTCGAGCACGAGCGCCTTACGGTAGAGGGCGGCGACGAGCTCGCCCGGCTGGCACGCATGTTCAACACCACGCTCGATGCGCTTGCCCGCTCGGTTGCGGCCCAGCGAAACCTGGTTGCAGACGCCTCGCACGAGCTGCGCACGCCGATTGCGACGCTGAAGGCGAATCTGCAGTTGCTGCGCGACGAGCAGCGGCTGAGCACGGAGGATCGCCGAGCTGTACGGGCCGACATGATCGAGGAGCTCGACGAGCTGACGCGGCTGGTGGCCGACGTGGTCGAGCTCGCGCGCGGAACGAAGCTGAGCGGCGAGTCCGGCGACGTGCGCCTCGATCAGATCGCTGCCGACGCCGTCGAGCGCGCCCGCAGGCGCGCACCAAAGCTCTCGTTCGATGTCGCGCTCGAGCCGACGCTCGTCCGCGGGGAAGGGGAGCGCATCGCGCGTGCGATCTCCAACCTACTCGACAACGCGTGCAAGTGGAGCCCGCCGGGCGGCGCCGTGGAGGTGGTGCTGCGATCAGGAGTGCTGAGCGTGCGCGACCGCGGCCCAGGCTTCAACGACGAAGACCTCCCGTTCGTGTTCGATCGCTTTCACCGCGCGCGCGATGCCCGCTCCAAGCCAGGCTCCGGTCTCGGCCTCGCGATCGTTCGCCAGGCGGCCGAAGCGCACAGCGGGTTCGCGCAGGCGGACAACGCTGATCACGGCGGAGCGTTGATGCGCGTCGGCTTCGGTCCACCGCTGGCGCAGGGCGATCTGGATACGCGCATCGGCACGGAGCGCGACAATGGGCACCATGACCTATACGGCGCAGTCCGCACGAGCCCAGATCCTGACTGAGGTCGCCACCGGCGCCGATGAGCTGTGCGGCGCTCTGGCGGCGCTCAGTGAAGCCTACGAGCAGCTCGACGAGCAGTCAGCCGGGATTATGGAAGACCAGCTATTCCGGCCGCTACAGGCCGCCTACGGTCAGCTCGTGCGCACCCACGCCGGGTTTGCCTCCCGGCATGGGTTCCCGGGACGCGAGCAGCAAGCGGCGACCCCGGTTCTGCCGACGCAACCGCGGGAGACGATCGAGCGTGCGGCGGAAGCTGTGCAGGTGGCGGACGAGACTCTGTCAGAGCTGCAAGACTCGATGCTCCCGGTGGAGGTCGGCGACCGCGAGCTGCGCGAAGGGCTGGAGCGAGCGCGCATCCTGATCGCCCCCTTCCAGAGCCGCTGCGCCGAGCTGACCCGCACGCTCGGGCGATGACGGGGGGGAGCAGCATGACGCTCACAGACAAGCTGCTCTCCGTACTGATTAAGCCGCTCCTACCTTCCTCCTACGCGGCTCGAGGTCATAGACGACCTGTCGATCGAGCTTCACTGGCTTGAAACCGTGCGCTGACCGCGATGTAACGGCTCACCGTGGCACTCGCGGTGGCGAGGACCAGCACGGTCGTTCACGCTCCTATTCACTTGCTTAGCGGCTGACTGGGTATTCGCCCGTGGCGCTGGTCGGCGCGACGCCCTGCGGATCGCCTCTCAATGATGAAACAGACGCGTGCCGGTGTGGATCAGGTTGACGCCGAGTTCGTCACAAGCGGCTTTCACCTCGGCTGTCCGTACCGAGCCGCCCGGCTCCACGACGTTACGGGCGCCGTAGTGGCGCGCGAAGTCGATGTTGTCGCGGAACGGGATGAACGCGTCGTGCACGACGGTGACGTCGTCGAGCTTTGCCATCCATGTCTCACGCTCTGCCTCATCGACGACCGCGGCCACGCCGCCCGGAATCAGCTCAGCCAGCGCGTGACGCTGGCTGAGCGTCATGTCGCCCTGGGCGACGATCATCTGCCAGTTGAGCAGATCCTGGCGAGAACCGCCGCCGCTTAGCTTCATGCCCTGCACGGTCGGGTGGCGGCGCATCCACCAGACCTCCGCCTTGGCGCCCGCCAGCCGCGTGCAGTCGACCCGAGACTGCTGGCCTGCGCCGACCCCGAGCGTCATCCCGTTGCGTAGGAAGCCGACCGAGTTGGACTGCGTGTAGCGCATCACCAGCATCCCCAGGAGCGCGTCGGTGACGCCCTCGCCGGTCAGCGCGCGTCCGGTCGCGACCTGTAGAAACTCAGGCGACAGCGGCAGCTGGTCGAGTTCCTGCTCGAGCGTGACGCCGAACACCTCGCGGCGCTCCCAGGCCGGCGGCGTGTAGCCGGCGTTCGCCTCGAAGATCACGAACGCTCCGCGCTTCTTGGCCGCGAGGATCGCGATCGTCCCTTCGTCGAAGCCGGGCGCAATGAGACCGTCCGAGACGACGCCCGTGAGCAGTTCCGCCAGCTCGGTGTCGACCGGATCAGAGACCGCGATCATGTCGCCGAACGACGACTTCGGATCGCAGTCGCGTGCGCGCACATAGGCCGAGGTGACCGGTGAGGGATCGCTGACGCCCCAGCATGCGCGCATCGCCTCGTCGAGCTCGCCGGCGATCGCCGCGCCGGCGGGAGACACATGCTTGAACGAGGTCGCCGCTGGCGCGTCCAGCGTCGCGCGCGCCGTGCGGACCAGCGCCCAGGCGTTCAAGGCGTCCAGCAGGTTGATGTAGGACGGCTGACCGGCGAGCAACCGTAGCGGACCGCCATCCGGGATCGAGACACGAGCTTTTTGATGCGGGTTCACGCCATAGCGAAGTTCCATGTGAGCCTCCTCGGACGGCAGAGCACCCAGGCGGACGATGCTCCGAGAATCGCGCTCCCCGATGGTCACCCATCCACGCCAGTCGCGCCCTTGCAATCCTAGTGCCGTGGCCCGGCTGCAGCGTAGAGCTGGAGGAAGCGAGCCTCCGCGAGCGCGATCCGTTCGATCTCGGTCGGGTCGACGCTTTCGTTCGGCGCGTGGATCAGGCAGCGCGGCTCCTCCACGCCCAGCAGCATGATCTCCGCCTCGGGGAAGGTCTTCTGCAGCACGTTGCAGAGCGGGATCGACGCGCCCTGTCCCTGGGTCGTGGTCTCGTTGCCGTAGGCGTCGCGCATCGCCTCGTGCATCGCGCTCACGGCGGGGCCGGAGATGGAGCCGGGGAACGGCGCTCCGCGTCCGGCGCGCTCGAACTCGACCTCGGCCTTCCACGGTGCAGCGGCCCGCAGTTGCTCGATCAGCGCGTCCTGGGCGAACTCGGCGTCCACGCCCGGCGGGATCCTCAAGCTGACGACCGCGCGAACTTCTCCATGCAGCGCGTTCGTGGCGCCGAGGACCGGCGGGCAGTCGATCCCGAGCACCGAGACCGAAGGCCGCACCCAGAGCATGTCGGCAACCGCTCCGTCGCCGGTCAGCTCGACACCTTCGAGCACCCCGGCATCGGCGCGGAACTGCGCAGGCGGGTAGGCGACTCCGGTCCACGTCTGATCTGCATCGAGACCGCGAATCGTCGTGTTGCCATGTGCGTCGTGGAGCGTGGCGAGCATCGCGATCATGGCACTCAGCGCGTCAGGGGACGGCCCGCCGAACATGCCCGAGTGCATCGCTCCCTTCAGCGTGCGAACCGTGACCCGCACGTTCGTAAACCCCCGCATCGTCGTTGTCAGCGTCGGAACGCCGACCGCGAAGTTGCCGGTGTCGCAGACCAGGATCGCATCGGCGCGCAGCAGTTCAGCGTGCTCGGGCACGAACGCGTCGAGCCCTCCGGTGCCCTGCTCCTCCGACCCCTCCGCGACCAGTTTGAGCGAACACGGGATGTCCTCGCCGAGCGCGCGCAGCGCGGTTAGGTGCACAGCGATGTTTCCCTTGCAGTCAGCTGCACCGCGCCCGTACCAGCGTCCGTCGCGGTCGGTCAGCACCCACACCGGTGACTCCCAGGCGCTCTCGTCGAGCGGTGGCTGGACGTCATAGTGGCAGTAGAGCAGCACCGTGGGCGACCCCTGCGGGCCGGGCCGGTGACCGACCACGGCGTTCGAGCCATCGGCGGTGGGATGCAGCGCAATGTCGCCGAAACCAAGCGGTGTGAACGCGTCGATGATGTACTGCGCCGCGCGCTCGCACTCCTCGGGCGGGAACTGCTTGGGGTCGGCAACCGATTTGAACGCAACCAGGCGCGCGAGGTCTTTTTTGGCGCTCGGCATCTGCGCCCGCACCCGCAGCGCGAGATCGTTGGCGAACATCTGGTTTCAACTCCCTTCCTTGTCGACATTGCGGTGGCTACGGTCTGATTGCATCACGCCGGCGCAAGCGCCGGTTTCCCCGCCAGCGTACATCTAGAGGTGCATATGGCTCCGTCTTGATCTGCCTAGGTTTTCGGGCGACTTCCGCGCGATCGGGCGGATCACGCCGGAGGCACATCTGCCTGACTGTTCATGCAATGATGTGGTCATGAGTCATGGAGTGGAGCCGGAGCTGAGCTTTCTGTCTTCGAGAGCGGCGGGGTTAGTGGCGGAGACGATGCAGGCGCTCGCGACGCCGAGCCGGGTGCGGATCCTGAGCCGGCTGGCGGTCGCGAGCTGCTCAGTCGGAGAGCTGGGCCGGGACCTCGAGATGGAGCAGTCGGCGGTCTCGCAGCAACTGCGGGTGCTCCGGCATCTCGGGCTGGTGGTCGGCGAGCGAGACGGCCGCCAGGTGGTCTATGGCCTTCATGACGATCACGTGCGGGCGCTGCTGGCGGAGGCGATTTCGCATACCGAGCATCTGCGTCTCGGTCTCGCGGCACGTCCGGCAGGGCGCGCGGTGGTGGCGTGAGTGCGACGGTCGCGATCCTCGCCGCGTCGGTGGGGGTGGGGCTGGGGCACGCGATCCTGCCCGATCATTGGGTGCCGCTTGCCGTGCTCGGCCGCACGCGGCGCTATCCGTTGTCAAAGATCGCGCGGCTGTCGGGCTTGGCCGGGGTGGCGCACGTGTTGCTGTCGATCGTGCTCGGCGCCGTGACCATTGCGATCGGCCTGCAGTTCCGCTCCAGCGTCCAGTCGGCGCAGGACACGATCGTCGGTGGGCTGCTGCTGCTCACCGGCGTCGGGTTCATCGCGGTGGAACTGCTCGGCCGAGGTCATCACCACGGCCCGAGCGGTCATACACACGCCCCCGGCGACCACAGCCACGACCACCACAGCCACGATCACCATTCCCACGACCACGGCGTACAAAGCCACGACCGTGGCGGGCACGGTGTGGCGAGCGGTTCGCACAGCCACCCGCTCAAACATCACGCCCACGAGCCCCACCCCCACGAGCCCCACCCCCACGAGCACGGCGGCGCGGCGGCGGGACGCAGGTGGCGGCGGGCCAGCGCGGTGATGGTTCCGTTTGGTGCTGCGGCGTCGCCGGATTTGACGATCCTTCCGGTGTTCCTGGCTGCCGCCGCCGCGGGGGTCGCGACGGCGGTCAGTTCAGTCATGTTGTTCGCCGCGGCGACGATCGGGACGATCGTCACGCTAACGCTGGTCGCCGCGGTCGGCGGGTACCAGTTGAAGGGCGAGTGGCTTGAGCGGTGGGGCAACTCGATCACCGCGGTGGTGCTGGTGATCATCGGCGCGCTCGTCCTGCTCGGCGTCATCTGAGCGTCCCGGCCCAGCCGATCGGTCGTGACCCGATCCGAGCCGCAGGATCGCGGAGACGAGTCCCCGCAGCTGCTCGCCCGCGGGCGAGCAGCCGAGCACGTGCAACCCGTCCTTGATCTGGATGTCCTTCACTTCACACAGTCGGCGACCGGATAGCGCAAGAGGGAGGACGCCAAGTCTCGCGCTGATGGCGACGTGCGCGGAAGCGAGTCATGGCTCGCGCGATCGGCTTGGCTGCGTGTATCGGGCGAGGTACTCGAGCCCTTGGATTGCGCGAGAGCCGTACCACGAGGTCATCTCGCCGTCGATCAGTGATACCTGGGCTCCATCGACGGCTGCGGCGATCTCGGCAATGTGGCGTTCGTGGAAGTGGTAGGGCTCGCTGCTGAGCAGGACGTGGTCGATCTCGCCTGCGAACGACTGGATGTCCACTTCCGGGTAGCGCGCTGAGGACACCGTTGGCTGGGTGTGCCAGTTGAACAACGCGAGCGTCTGGGAGATGTAGGTGTTCGGGGCTACCGTCATGAACGGATCGCGCCAGATCAGATACAGCACGTTCCGTCGCGGACCTGAGCGCCGTGATGCCCGAGCGTACGCATCCTCGAATGACGCGCACAGTCGCTCGGCCTCCTGCTGGCGCCCGAAGATGCCGCCGAGCAGGCGGTACAGCTCGAGGTTGTCGCGTGGAGCGTGCGGGTGCGTGACGATCACGTGCGGAACGAACTCGGCAAGCGCCTCGGCGGTCTCTCGCAGGTTCTCGTCGACGTTGACGACGGCATGGGTGGGCTCGAGCGCGCGGATCTTGTCGAGCTTGACGTCTTTGGTGCCGCCGACCTTGGGGATCGCTCGGACGGTCTGGCGTGGGTGGATGCAGAACCCTGTGCGAGCGACGAGCTGGCTTGCGAGCCCGAGGTCGCAGAGCAGCTCCGTGATGCTCGGGACGAGACACACGATCCGGGCGCGGTCGCCGGTCGGGTCGTGGGTTCTGCCGGCAGCGTCGGTTAGCCACGACGATGGGTTTGAGCGATGGGTGTGCATCGATATGCGCACTAGCACGGCCGGCTGGGTATGCCATTCGTCCGTCAGCCACGACGATCGGCTCGAGCTGAGACTCGCGCGCACCACTCGGCGCTACATGTTTCGCCGGTACTCGCCGCCGACCCCATACAGCGCCGCTGAGATCTGCCCAAGCGAGGCGACCTTGACGGCGTCGATCAGCGCCTCGAACAGGTTCTCGCGCGCCCGGGCCACGTCCTGCAGGCGTGCGAGCGCGGCAGGCGCCCGGTCCGCACCGCGAGCTTCGAACGCCCGGACCGCCGTGATCTGGGCCTGCTTCTCCGCCTCGGTGGAGCGCATCAGCTCGAGGTTCGCGGTCTGCTCGCCGGCGCCGCCCTTGGGGAGGTAGGTGTTGACGCCGATCAGCGGCAACGTGCCGTCGTGCTTGAGATGCTCGTAGTACAGGCTCTCGTCCTGGATCTTGCCGCGCTGGTACATCGTGTCCATCGCGCCGAGGACGCCGCCGCGCTCGGAGATGCGGTCGAACTCGTCGTACACCGCCGCCTCGACCAGGTCCGTGAGCTCGTTGACGATGAACGAGCCTTGCCACGGGTTCTCGCAGAAGTTCAGCCCGAGCTCGCGGTTGATGATCAACTGGATCGCCACCGCGCGGCGCACTGACTCCTCGGTCGGGGTGGTGATCGCCTCGTCGTAGGCGTTGGTGTGCAGGCTGTTGCAGTTGTCGAAAATCGCGTACATCGCCTGCAACGTCGTGCGGATGTCGTTGAAGCTGATCTCCTGGGCGTGCAGGCTGCGCCCCGAGGTCTGGATGTGGTACTTCAGCATCTGGCTGCGGGGGTCGGCCCCGTAGCGCTCGCGCATCGCGCGCGCCCAGATCCGTCTCGCCACTCGGCCGATCACCGCGTACTCCGGATCCATGCCGTTGGAGAAGAAGAAGCTGAGGTTCGGAGCGAACGCATCGATCTGCATCCCGCGGGCCAGGTAGTACTCGACGATCGTGAAGCCATTCGCGAGCGTGAACGCGAGCTGCGAGATCGGGTTCGCTCCGGCCTCGGCGATGTGGTAGCCACTGATCGAGACGCTGTAGAAGTTGCGGACGTCGTTCTCGACGAAGTACTGCTGCACGTCGCCCATCATCTTGAGCGCGAACTCGGTCGAGAAGATGCAGGTGTTCTGAGCCTGGTCCTCCTTCAGGATGTCGGCTTGAACGGTGCCGCGGACCGTTCGTAGCGTGTCGGCCTTGATCTGCTGATACGTGTACTGATCGACGAGCTGGTCCCCCGATACTCCGAGCAGGCCGAGGCCCAGACCGTTGTTGCCGGCGGGCAGCTCACCGTCGTAGCGCGGTCGTTGCCGACCCTCAAAGCGTTCCTCGAGTTTCTGCTCGGTCGCGGCCCAGCGGCCGGTTTCGCGGAGGTGTTTCTCGACCTGTTGATCGATCGCCGCGTTAATGAAGAACGCGAGGATGATCGGCGCCGGCCCGTTGATCGTCATCGACACAGACGTCGTGGGCGCGCACAGATCGAAGCCCGAATAGAGCTTCTTGGCGTCATCGACGGTCGCGATCGAGACGCCCGAGTTCCCGACCTTGCCGTAGATGTCCGGCCGCTCGTCCGGGTCCTCGCCGTACAGCGTCACCGAGTCGAACGCGGTCGACAGGCGCGCCGCCGGCTGACCGGCCGAGAGATAGTGAAAACGCCGGTTCGTGCGCTCCGGAGGGCCCTCACCCGCGAACATCCGCGTCGGATCCTCACCCTCGCGCCGGTACGGAAACACCCCACCGGTGTACGGGTAGGACCCCGGAAGGTTCTCCTTCATCAGAAAGCGCAGGCGGTCGCCCCACCCGTCGAACCGCGGCGGCGCGATCTTCGGCACCAGCTGTTGACTCAGCGATGTGCGGTAGTTTTGGCCCCGCACGTCTCGATCGCGAACGGTGTAGCTGTAGGTTTCGGCGGTGATGCTGTCGATCTGCTTGTACCAGCTTCGCAACAGGCCGACGGCCGCGTCGCCGAGCGCTGCCAGCGCCTGGTTGTAGCGCGCGCGCAGCGGCGCGTGAGCGTGATCGTCATCGCGATCGACCTCGGGATACGCATCGAGCTCGCCGGGCAGCGCTGGGTCGCTAAGCGCCTTGAGCGCCTCGTAGCAGTGCTGTGCGGTGGACGCCAGCCGCGCTAAACGCTCGACGTCCTTGTTGATCGCACGACCCTGCTCGGCGATCTCGGCGAGGTAGCGCACTCGGTTGCCGGGGATCAGCATGTTGCCGAGCGGCTCGCGCGATGTGAGCTCCACAGCGGGCTTCCAGCGGTCGCTGTCCGCACCCGCACGGTTGCCGATCGCTCTGCAGAGATTGACGAACATCCACGTCAGCCCGGGATCGTTGAACTGGCTGGCGATTGTCGGGTACACGGGGACCGCGTCGTCGCTGACGTCGAATGCCACGTGGTTTCGCTTCCACTGCTTGCGCACGTGACGCAGGGCGTCTTGCGCTCCACGCTTGTCGAACTTGTTGATCACGACGATCTCTGCGAGATCGAGCATGTCGATCTTCTCGAGCTGACTCGGCGCTCCGTACTCACTCGTCATCACGTATACAGGGAGATCGACGAGATCGACGATCTCGGAATCGCTCTGGCCGATGCCCGCGGTCTCGACGATCACGAGGTCGAATCCCGCCGACGTGAGGAATGCAAGCGCATCCTCCAGCATCGCGCTCGTCGCGAGGTGCGCTCGACGCGTCGCAATCGAACGCATAAAGATCCGCTCGTTCCGCAGGCTGTTCATCCGGATGCGATCGCCGAGCAGCGCACCGCCGGTACGGCGGCGCGTGGGATCGACCGCGAGAACGGCGATCCTCAACGTCGGGAAGTGCTGCATGAACCGCGAGAGCAGCTCGTCGGTGACGGTGCTCTTGCCAGCGCCACCGGTGCCGGTGATGCCGACCACCGGGACGCCCGCCGCGGCAGCGCTCCATCCAGCCCGCAGTCGCGCCAGTTCGCCATCATCGATCACCCCATCCTCGAGCGCCGACAGCATCCGCGCGATCGACATGTCACTGGGAGGCGCCACCACCTCGCCCAGCGAAGACTCGACTCGCTGGCTGGCCGCTCGTTGCAGGAGCTCATCGATCATGCCGACGAGGCCAAGCGTCATGCCATCAGCCGGGTGATAGATCCGCTCGACGCCATACGCCTGAAGCTCGGCGATCTCCTGCGCAGTGATCGTGCCGCCACCGCCGCCGAAGACGCGGATGTGCTTCGCGCCGCGTTCGGCGAGCATGTCGATCACATACTTGAAGTACTCCATGTGACCGCCCTGATACGAGCTGACCGCGATCCCGTCGACGTCCTCCTGGATCGCTGCGCGCACGACGTCCCTTACGCTCCGGTTGTGCCCGAGGTGGATGACCTCCGCCCCACTGTCCTGGATCAGCCGCCGCATCACGTTGATCGCCGCGTCATGGCCATCGAACAGAGACGCAGCGGTCACGAATCGCAGCGGTGAAGCCGTACGCCCGTCGATAGCGACATCGACAACGTCAATCTGCGTAGTCACGTCGCAGCTGCCTTACCGCTCTGAGTTCCGGGCTCTCCAGGACTGAGCACCCGTTCCATGTGATCTTTCAACCCCACGTGGAGTCGCCGCACCTGCGCACAGTCCAGGGGCGAGACGAGCCACTGGTACACAATCCCGATGATGGCGGCGCAGAACTGGTCGGCGACAGCGCGGACATCGACATCCTGGCGGATCGTCCCCGTCTCGAGACCACGGTATACCCACCGCTCGACGTCGCTGCGCCGGCGCTCATGGATGCTGGCGATGACTTCCTTCAGCGCGGCGTCAGGACCGACCGAATCGAACCACAGGATGTAGAAGACACGAATCCTGTCCGAGGACTCCAGCAGGAACCGGCAATGGGCGTCCACGGCTGCATGGATGGTGTCCAGCCCCGATGTTTCGGCGACCGCCAACTCAAGCTCGGCTAGCCACGCCTCGCCGATTGCTCTAACGAGGAATGACCACAGCCCCGCTTTGCTGCCGAAGCGGTAGCTCGCGAGGCCGCGGCTGTAGCCGGCGAGCACGCCAACGTCGCTCAACGTCGTCGCGGCGGCGCCGCGCTCACAGATCAGCGCCACCGCCGCACGGGCCATCCGGGCATCCGACAGCGCTGCGCGCTCCTCCTGCGTGCGACCCTTGAGTGCGCCCGCGGCGTTTGTCATCTGCCGGATCATACTTGCTGGACACAAGCAAGCAGCCTACCCATCGACGTAGAACACCCGCAGCGCGCCGTGGAGCCGTGGGCGACCTGCTCGAGCTGGTCGGGTTGACTGGCTTGGAACGCCGCTAACCCCCACCAGCTGTCCGGCAGCCAGCAGCGGGTCGCGATCCTACGGAACGGCACGATCGTCAAGCATGCGACCCCGCAAGACATCTATGCCGAGCAGATCACGGTTCGCCGCGCTGTGGACGGCGCCGGGCAGATCAGGGCCGGAAACCTCCGCCAGAGCGAGGCCAGTCGCGTAGAGTTGGCGTTCAAACACGATGCGGCCTGAACGTCGCAACGGTCGTGTGTGCGATGAAGGCTGTTGCTCGCAGCACGGCAGCCGGTTCGGTGCGTGCGATCGGAGGGAAAGAGATGAGCGTGGTGCCACCATCCGCGAGGATGATCTTCATCACCCGGCACGGCGAGAAGCCAGCCGACCCGCCCGCGACGCCGCCGCCGTACGGCGTCGACCTGCAGGGCAATCAGAACGCCCACTCATTGCTGCCGCTCGGTTGGCAACGTGCCGGCGGGCTGGCGTCGCGGTTCGCGCCGTTCGCCAGCGAGGTGCGCACCGGCCTTCTGACTCCAAGCCAGTTGATCTCGCCCGACTACGGCACTCCCGCCAAGACAACCGAGCATCGCACCTATCAAACGATCTACCCGCTGAGCCAGCTGACTGGTATCACGATCCAGAACCCCTACGCAGAAGGATCCGAACCGCAACTCGGACAGACCGTCGCGGCAGCACGCAGCGGCATCACGCTGATCTGCTGGGAGCACCAAGCAATCCCGGCAATCGCGAACAACATTCTTCCGATCGCGTCCGGCACCACGATCCCACAAACCTGGCCCGGAACACGCTTCGATGTCGTGTGGACCTTCACATTCAACACAGACACCGGTGTCTACGAGTTCGGGCAGACACCACAGATGCTGCTCGCGGGAGACCTCGACACGCCGATCACTCCCTAACCCGACCCGTCGGCCCTGGTCTTACATGCGTCTCGAGTCCCCAACGCTTGCGAGCAGCGCACGCGTCTGACAGCGCATGGCGATACATGGGCGGTCGTTGCTGAGATTGGCGGCCCAGCCCTCGCAGGTCGACAAGGACGCCGCCCTCGAAGTCGTTGTCATTGAGACGTGACGGCTTGACACCCAAGATCGGGGCCGAGGCTGGCGTTTCCGGTGCGCTCGGCGGCGGCGTGCCCGCCGAGGAGGTGCAGCGCTTGTCGAGCTGGCCTCGCGAGGTCGCCCGCAGTGACCTCGCCGCGCATTTCGCGTTCTCGCTCGAGGACTTGCGGGCTTCGCAGCCACCGCGGCGCTGGCGGTGAGCGCCCGCGGCGCCGTTTGCGCCAGCTCCTCCCGCGCGACCTCCGGTCGCCCCGCCCCGCGCGAGCGGTAGAAGTTGTCGATCGCCGCCAGCGCCTGAATCGCCGACGCCGGCCCCCACCGCTTCGTCGTCTTCACAAAGCGCTTGTGGTCGTGCACCGCCCGATCACGGACATGCGGATCAGCCAGCCCGCCGCGCTCGGACCCGTGCGTGAAGTCGAAAGGAGGCACGCGATCGGCCGCCGCCACGACGGTCACTGCTCGTCCGCATCGGGAGCGGACAACGCGTGGGTCGAAACACGTGCGTGGGCGATGCTGACGAAGCCAAACGGATGGCCGGCCACGCGGCCATCGCCTCCGACGAGGTAGCGGCCCTCGAGCTCGGCTGGCCCGAAATCGGAAACGAGCTGAAGCCCGTGGTGTTCCAGAAGCGCCGCCACGGCTCCTTCGTCGATTCCGAAGATGCACGGCTCGCCGAGGTCCTCCACCCGCTTTCTCGCCTGCATGCTGCCGTAGTAATCGCGGCTGCCATCCGTGAAGCCCTGGTAGTGATAGTCGAACACAAGCGAACTGCCCGGGGGCGAGGACCCTCGCACGAACGCGAGCACCTCCCCGACCGCCTCCGCAGACAAGTAAAACGAGACGCCAGACCAGATGAACAGCGTCCTGAGTTGCGGGTCATAACCGGCCGAGGCGAGCGCCGCTGCGAGATCCTGATGCTCGAGATCCACGGCGAGGTAGCTCACGTGCTGGGGGAGCCCGCCGAGCACGCGTATGACCCGCTGCCTCTTCAGTGCGGCGGTTACCGGGTGGTCCACCTCGAAGACACGGACCGCGACCAGCTGCTCGGCTAAGCGATACGCGCGCGTGTCGAACCCAGCTCCGAGGATGACCAACTGATCAAGTCCGGCTTGAAGCTCATCGACGAGCACCGAATCGATGTGCTTGACCCGCGCCAACTCGTAGTAGTACGCGCCCGGACTCATCCGTTCGGCGGTGCGGCGGGCTACCGGCCGCAGCGCGGGAAGCTTGACCAGCACCGTCAACCGCAGACCCGGGGCGATGAAGCGGCTCGCAAGATGGTCCGGATTCCGGATTTGTTCATCTCGCACCGACGCTCCCGCGGCCCGCAGGCTCGCGAAGGCCTCAGCCGTGTTGCGGGCGGTACGCACTCGCGGTGACTCATCCAAGCCCAAACCAGCTCCCCTCGCCGAGGAATTCCTCACAGAGATCCCTGCGCGCGTGGGAAGAGACGCTCCCTGTCCCTGTGCCTTGCTCGCTGGATACCGCGAGCTGCATCCGCGCTCCAGGCCCAAACTGGGTCTCGACGTCCTGCAGATGGACGAATCCAACGCTGCGGTAGAACACGTCCGCGTGCGGGTTGGCCGTCACTTGAATACGGGCGATACCGTTGAGCCTCGCCGTCGCGGTGAGATCTGCAATTAGGCGCCGCGCGACCCCCTTACGCATCCAGTCAGGATCCACGAACAAGTCCTCGAGCTCCAGCACCGAACCGTCGAGATCGAGGGGGAGGCCGGTGACGAATCCAAGGACAGTTCCATCGGCTGCAACCGCTACTCGAGTCCTCGCATTGGTTACCCCGCTGTCCGGCAGCTCCAACGCCTCTGGGTTTGCCAGCAGGATCTCTCGGTCCCCCTCGTTAGAGAGCGAAGATCTCCTGAAAATGCCGCGCAGGGCAGGCAAATCCCCGGGGACAGCGCTGCGGATTCGGATCAAGGTCACCGACCGAATATGACTTAGAATCCGACCCGCGTCAATGTCGTCAGGGCTCGCTGGCTCGCTGTAATCAGCCCGCAATCCCTCGAACCTGCATCGTCCGGGAATCCGCACCTCCCTCGAGCGCGCCCGCCGACCGCCGCGCCGCCTCTGACACGCGTCCCTCTCACGCATCTTCGAGAGCACTTTGAGCGGCCCCCTCTCCTGCCGCGGAGTGATCGGTGTGTAAGGGTTTGGTGCACGTGAGCGAGACGGCTTCAGTCACGCTGTCGCGATGAAGCTTTCCTTCCGGACCGGTAGCGAGCCGGCCGGGTCACGAGATGCCTGAGTTCGTTCCAAGGCGGCCTCGGCGGTCATTGCGGGGTTCGTCGAGGGAGCGATCGACCTGACGCCTGCACCACTGGGCTACGTGTCAGGCGCTTTCACGGTCGAACGGCCGGGCTGGCCCGGTGAGCGCTCGTGCGAGTTCCTCCCGTGAGTGGATGTCGAGCTTCAGGTACACGTGGCGCAGGTGGTACTCGATCGTCTTCGGGCTGAGGAAAATCGTCGCCGCGGCCTCGCGGGTCGTCTTTCCGCTGGCCAGCAGCATCGCGATCTGCAGTTCCTGCGGCGTCAGCTCGTCGATCGTGCTCGGGTCTCGGCGCCGGAGCGTCTCGCCGCTCGCTAGGAGCTCCGCACGCGCACGATCGATCCAGAGACGCGCGTCCAGGAGCTCGAACGTCTCGAGGGCCGCGCGGAGTTGCTCGCGCGCCAGCTTTCGGTTGCGCGCGCGGCGGAGTCGCTCTCCGTAGGCAAGCTGCGTGCGCGCCTCCTCGAACACGTCGGGCGTGTCGGCGTGCTGTTCAAGGGCCTGCTCGAAGGTGCCGGCGAACCGGCTGTCGGAGGCGACGAGTCCTTGGCCGCGGAGCGCGCGGGCGATCGACCAGGACTGGCCCTTTGCCTCGGCGGCGGCGCTGAATGCGTCGGCGAGCGCCCGTGCCTCCGTGGTGCGGCCCAGCCGACAGCACGCGTCGATCAGCTCCGGCGCCGGCGACAGGTCCGGGTCGGTGATGCCGAGCCCATCGACCAGCCGCTGCTGGTGCGTGAGGTGCTCGATCGCGGACTCCGCTTGGCCGAGACCCAGTTCGAGCATGCCGAGCGCCTCGACGGCCCACACCTCGTGTAGCCGCGTCCCGAGGCGATCACAGAGCTGCAGCGCCTCGGCGACGTTGGCCCGGCACTCGGCGGCGCGTCCGCGGCGGGCCTGGAGGCGCGCGAGCCCCGAGAGCCCGAACACGAGGTCCGTCTGCTGGCCGGTCTCGCGCGCGAGACCGATCGCCTCCAGGTAGGTGGCCTCGGCCAGGGCCCAGCGGTCGGTGGTGGCGTGGTCAAGCGCGATCAGGTCGAGGACGAGCGGCAGCGCCCCGATTGCCGAGCGCTCCCGCGCGACCTCGAGCGCGCGGTCGAGCAGCACGCGTCCGGCGCCGGCCTCGCGCAGGAAGATCGGCGCGATCGCCAGCCACGGAACCAGCTGCAGGTCGTCGCGCACCTCGGGCGATGCACCCGCAAGAGCGACCGCCTCCTGGATCGCCTCCGAGC